>NZ_CAJTUX010000086.1 GCF_910579365.1 uncultured Oscillibacter sp. | reverse complement strand
GTGGCTGGTGCCCGCCTGGAGGGCCTTGTGGTCGTGCATCATGCACTCCACGGTGAAGGTCTCCTCCGCGCCCTTGAACTTCTCCTTCTCGGTTTTCCGGCCCCGGATCACGGGCATGGCCAGGAAGTTTTCCATGAAGTCGGCGTAGACGTTCAGCATCCGCATGGTCTCTTCCCGGGCCTCGTCCTCAGAGGCGTGCATGGTGTGTCCCTCCTGCCAGAGAAACTCCCGGTGGCGGAGGAAGGGACGGGAGGTCTTCTCCCACCGCAGCACGCTGCACCACTGGTTATAGAGCTTGGGAAGGTCCCGCCAGGAGTGGATGATGTTGGCGTAATGCTCGCAGAAAAGGGTCTCGGAAGTGGGACGGATGGCCAGGCGGTCCTCCAGCTGTTCGCTGCCGCCCACGGTGACCCAGGCGCACTCCGGGGCGAAGCCCTCCACATGGTCCTTTTCCTTTTGAAGCAGGGACTCGGGGAGCAGCACGGGGAGGTATACGTTCTCGTGTCCCGTCTCCTTGAAGCGGCGGTCCATCTCGTTCTGGATATTTTCCCAGATGGCGTAGCCGTAGGGGCGGTAGATAAACATGCCCTTGACGGAGGTATAGTCGATGAGCTCCGCTTTCTTGCAGACGTCGGTGTACCACTGGGCGAAGTCCACATCCCGGGCGGTGATGGCGTCCACCTGTCTCTTGTCCATAGCGTTCAAATCCTTTCCCTATTTAAGGTTGCAAAATAACCCCTATATTTTATCCGCCCCAGGTGGAATTGTCAACTGCTTTGGCGCATTTGGCCGGGATGGCTGTTTGCGTTTTGAGGAAAAGCATGGCAGGACACAAATGGCGCCGGAAATCACGGCAGACGGTTGGCCCTCCTGACAAGGGGCGGCCGGGGCGGTTTTTTGGCGCCTCACCGCCCCGGCAGGGGGAAGGACCGGAGGATCACCCGGCCGAAGCAGGCCAGGGTCCGCCCGCTGGCGGAGGGAAGCACCACGTCGGCGTCGGACCTGGCCCGGTTCAGGGAGAAGAGGTAGACGATGCCTGTCGGGTCCTTGTAATACTGCTTGCAAAGGACGTCCCCGTCCACGCAGAAGATGCCCACTTCCCCCGGCTTCAGCGGGTCCCGGTTCACATAGACCACGGACCCGTCGGCGATGAAGGGGGCCATGGAGTCCCCCTGAATTCGGACGGCGAACTCCGCCGCCGGGGGCACGTCGCCGATGACGGGGATGTAATCGAAATCCTCCCCAAAGGCGGGGGAGGCGTACCCGGCGGCGGCGGGAGTGCGGTAGAGGGGGATCATCCTGGGCTCCGCCGCCCCGGGCACGGCCTCCGCCTCATCCCGGCAGGCGCAAAGAGCTTCCACCACGGTCCGCACGGACTCCCGCCCCAGGGGGGAGAGGCTCCGGTAATTCTCCAGCAGCCGCTGTTCCTTCGGGTTCAGGGGCTGTCTTTTTTGCCGGAAGCTGTCCTGAAACAAGGTGTTGGGGTCGGTCTCCAGAGCGTCAAAGAGCCGGAGCATGATCTCTTCCTTGGGAAAGCTGACCCCCGTCTCATAATTTCCCACAGCGGAGGGCGAGACTCCCAGCAAAGCGGCCAGCTCCGTCCTGGTCATATCCAGTTCCCCCCGCCGGGCCCGCACTCTCTCCCCGAAGGACATAAGCCCCCTCCTCCCATACAATTTCCTCAATCTTACCAGCCGCCCGAGGCCCTGTCAATCAAAATTTCAAGTTTCTTGTAAAATACCCCTTGACATACTAGAACAAATGTGCTATTTTAAAATCACCGCCAAGATTCTTGTATCCCTGTCCCCAAAGTCCCGCCGCGAATCACCCCGTCGCACGTCAACGGAAGTCCAAGCGTCCCCCCCAAAAAAACGCCCCCAACCCCCGTCCCCCGCAAAAAAAGAATCACCTGCGAACCCAACGCAGTGGTTCGCAGGTGAAAGCGAAGAAATTCCCCGTCCGGCGGAGCTTTCCGTCCCTTCGGGGCGGAAAGCGCAGCGGTAAGGGGAATTTCTGAGCTGGTGGGGGAAGGTGGATTCGAACCACCGAAGTCAGTGACAACAGATTTACAGTCTGCCCCATTTGACCGCTCTGGAATTCCCCCAGATAGAAGATGAAGTTTTGGAGCTGGTGGACGGACTCGAACCCCCGACCTGCTGATTACAAATCAGCTGCTCTACCAACTGAGCTACACCAGCAGTTCCAACAGCAGTGTTTATTCTAGCAGATGCGTTTCCATTTGTCAACAAAAATTTTCCCGTTTTCCAGGTTTTTTTAAAGGAGAGTATTGGATGATTTACACAAGACACCGTCCCCGGAGGCGTGCCCTGCGCTGCACGATGTGCGGCCGGGAGATTGTCCGGGGCGAGGAGTACTGGTTTTGCAGCGGCCGCCTGGCCTGTGCGGATTGCTTTTTGGAGCTGGCCCGGGGAGAGCTGGCCCCCTGCCGGGAGGTCTGCGGAAGGGAGGAATGGCTGTGACCCTTCTGGAGATGTCCGGCGTCTATCAGGACAGCGCCGCCGCCCTGCACGGGCGCATCGTGGAGCTGCGGGGGCAGGAGCGGGCCCAGGAGGACCCGGAGGCGGCCTTCCGCCTCCGGCGGCGCATCGACGAGCTGACCCCCCTCTGGAGAGAGGCCCGGGAGCTGGCGGCTCTCACCGCCCATTATTATGACAGGAGTTTTCATAATTATGAGAAATACACCCTTTGATACCCGTGCCAGCGAGTGGATCGGGGACATGACGGTCTGGCGGCGGCAGAACGACCCGGACAACGCCGAGCGGCTGGACCGCCTGCGCCGCAACCTCCGCCGGGCCCGGGAGGCGGAGCTGACGCCCCGCCAGCGCCAGATGCTGGAGCTTTACTTCGACCGGGGGATGAACATCCCCCAGATCGCGGAGGAGCTGGGGGTAAACCGTTCCACGGTGTCCCGGACCCTCCGCCGGGGGAAGGAGCGGCTGTACCGCTGCCTGCGGTACGCTTTGTAAATTTTGGCTGGAAAAGAGAAGGAAAAAGACGGGAATTGAGCAATATTTCCCCCTGGTTTCTCTTGCGGTTTGTGCCGGAAGCGGCTATAATCAAAGCCAGTATCGGAAAAGACGGGAGGTCCGCCGTCCCAGACCCGCCGGGGCGCGGGGGAGGCCGCCGGACCAGGAGGAACGACATGAAGGATATGATGTACAATTCCCTGCACAACCGTTGGCTGCGGCTGCTGGCCGCCATGCTGGGGGAGGGGGTGGTGGCCCTGGCGCTGCGCCTGTTCATTGTGCCGCTGGGCCTTTACTCCGGCGGACTGATGGGCCTTTGCCAGCTGATCCGCACGCTGCTGCACAACGGCCTGGGCCTGGAGGCGGACATCGCGGGCGTTCTCTATTTCATCAGCAACGTGCCCATTCTGCTGCTGGGCTACAAGACCCTGGGGCGGGCCATGACCTTCAAGACCATCGCCTGCACAGTGTCCTTCTCCTTTTTCTACAGCATCTTCCCCTCGCCCTCCGTCCCCATTGTGGAGGATTATCTCACCTCCTGCCTGCTGGGGGGCATCATCGTGGGCGTGGCCAGCGGCATCGTGCTGACCTGCGGCGGCAGCGGCGGCGGGCTGGACATTGTGGGGCTGTGCCTGAGCAAGCGGGGCAGCCGGTTCACGGTGGGCAAGTTCTCCCTGACCTTTAATCTGTTTCTCTATGCCGCATGCCTGGTTCTCTTTGTGCCGGAGGTGGCCATCTATTCCGTGATCTACAACTTCTTCTCCGCCATGGTGCTGGACCGGATGCACCAGCAGAACGTAAGCGTCCAGGCCATGATCTTCACCAAGGAGGACGAGAAGGAGCTGGGCCGCTTCATCATCGAGAAGCTGGGCCGCAGCGTCACCTATTGGGAGGGCACCGGGGCCTACAGCGGCAAGGGACTCCACGTGCTGGTGGTGTGCCTTTCCAAGTTTGAGATCGAGGAGCTGCTCCACGCGGTGCACGAGCGGGACGACCACGCCTTCGTCACCGTGCAGGAACGGGTCCGGGTTTTCGGCAACTTTGTGCGCAAGCTGGAGTGACCCATACGCGGAACCGCCCGGGCGGCTGAGGAACCTCAGCCGCCCGTTTTTTCGACCTCCCGCACCCGCAGGACCTCCCCCTCCACGGTGAAGCGCACCTCCAGCCCGGCGAAGCCGAAGCCGTACACCCGGCCGGGGTCCTCCTGATACCGGGGCCGGGGGTCCAGGGCCAGCACGGACCGCAGGGCCTCCCGCCGCTCCGGGGGGATTCGCTCCAGAAGCTCCGGCGGGAAGTCCACCGCCAGCGTCTCCCCGGCGGGGGCGGAGGCGAAGCCCCCCGACGCCTCCGGCCGGCAGTCCGCGTAGGGAAGATAGGGCTTGATATCCAGAATGGGCGTGCCGTCCACCAGGTCCGCCCCCCGGACACGGAGGACCGCGCCCCACTCCCGGGTCTCCTCCACTCCCGCCAGTGTCACGGCGGACAGGGCGATGGGGTTGGGCCGGAAGGGGGAGCGGGTGGCGAAGACCCCCAGCCGGGCGTTGCCCCCCAGCCGGGGCGGGCGGACCGTGGGGGACCAGCGCTGCCGGACCGCCTGATGAAACACCCAGACGAGCCAGAGATGGGAAAAGCCCTCCAGCCCCCGCAGGGCGGCGGGGTCGCGGTACTCCGGTTCAAAGACCACCAGAGCCTCCAGGGACTCCACCAGCCCGCTCTGCCGGGGGACGCCGAATTTGCCGGCAAAGTCGCTGCGGATGTGGGCGATGGCGCTCATGGCAAATGTCTGAGACATGGCGGGAACCTCCTCCTGTTCGTTTCCGCCATTATACAGCAGCCGGCGGGAAAAGGGAAGCCCACGATAAGTAGCCGCCGGAGAACCCAGCAGGGTCCTTCCGGCGGTCCGGGGAGTTTAGAACGCGCGGTCCAAGGCCCGCCCGGCGTCGTCCACCGTATTCCGGACGGCCCTTCCGGCGTCGTCTGCGGCGTCCCGGGCGTCGTCCATCAGACTGCCCTCCGGCGTGACGCCGCTGCCGCTGGAATTGCCGTTGGTGTTGGCGCCGTTGTTGGCGGTTCCATTGGTGTTGGCGCCGTTGTCATATCCGCCGTTGTTGGTTCCGGCGGTGTCGCTGCCGGTAACGGCGCTTCCGGTCTGGTTCCCGGCGCTGTTTTGGGCCCCGCCGCCGCAGGCGGTGAGGGTGAAGACCAGCAGCAGGGACGCCAGCAGGAACATCAGCGTGTTTTTCATGAGATGCGCCTCCTTACGATTCTCAAAGGGGCCCCGGCAGGGGCCCCGCAGTTCCGTCAAAGAAGCGCAGGACGCAGAGGTCTTGAGCTGCTTTGGCGGCGCGGGCGGGAAAACCCGTCCCGCGGTTTCACGATACCCGAGTGCTAGTGTCCCCCGCTCCTCCGGGGCAAACCCTGGGACTTTCAGGGATGAGCGCCTTTTTTTGAAAGGCGGAGACATGAAGCGGGGACCGGGACCATAAGCATACTGTAGGCGTCCGCTGAAGGAAGCGCGCCGGAAAGGAGTGCTGGCCCATGGATTTTAAGGGAAGCGAGACGGAGGCCAATCTGCGGCGGGCTTTCGTGGGGGAGGCGCAGTCCCGGAGCAAATACGACCTCTTTGCCGAGGCGGCCCGGGAGGAGGGCTGCCTGCAAATGGCCGCCCTGTTTGAGGAGACGGCCCAAAACGAGCTGGCCCACGCCCGCATGTGGCTCCGGGCGCTGAAGGGGCTGGGGTCCACGGCGGAGAACCTGGCCGCCTCCGCCGTGGACGAAAACGCCCTGTGGACCCATGTGTACACGGATATGGCCCGCACCGCCCGGGCGGAGGGCTTCCCTGAGCTGGCGGCCCGGTTTGAGGGGGTGGCCCAGGCGGAGCGGGCCCACGAGGTCCGGTTTTTGAAGCTGCTGGACAATCTCCGGCGGGACCAGGTATTCCGCAAAGACGCCCCCGTCCTCTGGTACTGCCGGAACTGCGGACACCTGGAGTGGGGAAAGCGCGCCCCCGCCGCCTGCCCGGTCTGCGGGCGGCCCCAGGGATTTTTCCAGATCAAGGCGGAAAATTATTAAATCGTGTCCGGCGGAGGCGGACAAACGGGGGCGCTTTCCCCCAAAAACGGCATGCAAAAGAATTTTATCTCTGAGGACGCAAAAAATTCAGCAAAATGACGTATATTTTATAGGAAAACTGGTGTAAACTAACAAAAAGAACTTTACTGCCAGGGAAAAATTTTCGAAATGTTTGTGCAATTATCCATTGACTGGAGACGAAAAAGCGGTTATGATGGTAAAGTAATGACTCGTGGGCAAAAACGTTTGATTTCGATTCGATACAGAAAAGGAGAGCTGCAACATGTATACGCAGGAAGTCACTGTCAACAACGAAGTTGGTTTGCACGCCCGCCCCGCCACATTCTTCATCCAGAAGGCCAACGAGTTCAAAAGCGGCATCTGGGTCGAGAAGGAGGACCGCCGCGTCAATGCGAAGAGCCTGTTGGGCGTGCTGTCCCTGGGCATTGTGAAGGGCACCCCCATTACGCTGATCGCCGACGGAAGCGACGAGAAAGAAGCGGTCACCGCCCTGGTGGACCTGGTGAAAGACAACTTCGGAGAGTAATGCGCCGTCCCCGTGCTGCCCGTCAGCGCGGGGTGGTCTTTTTTTCGCCGCGAAGCCAGGGGAGAAGCGGCGCCCGGAGCGGGTTCGCCCCGGGCGCGCAGGCCCTGGACCGCGGAGCCCCCATTCACCCGGAAAAGGAGGCGGAGCATGACCAAGGACGAGCTGAAGGAGAAGGCCAACGACCTGCCCCTTGCCCCCGGGGTCTATCTGATGATGGACCGGACGGGCAAGGTCATTTACGTGGGCAAGGCGAAAAAGCTGAAGAACCGCGTCAGCCAGTATTTTCAGGACAGCGCTTCCCACACGGCGAAGACCCGGCAGATGGTCTCGCAGATCGACCATTTTGACACCATCTTTGTCACCAGCGAGTTTGAGGCCCTGGTGCTGGAAAACTCCCTCATCAAGCGGCACATGCCCCGGTACAACATCCTCCTCAAGGACGACAAGGGCTATCCCTTCGTCCGTCTCTCCAAGGAGGACTATCCCCGCTTCTCCATGATCCACAAATGGGCGGACGACGGGGCGAAGTACTTCGGCCCCTTCGGCGGCCGGTTTGAGACCCGGCAGGCCCTGGACGCGGTGTGCGCCGCCCTGCGGCTGCCCACCTGCAACCGGAAGTTCCCCCGGGACATCGGCGCGGAGCGGCCCTGCCTGAATTTCCACATGGGCCGGTGCGACGGGTTCTGCCGCCCGGAGATGACGGCGGAGGAGTATAACCGCCGGATTCGCCAGGCCTGCCAGATGCTGGAGGGCAAGGCCAAGGACCTCCTCCGGGAGATGACCGGGGAGATGGAGGCGGAGGCGGAGGCGCTGCGGTTCGAGCAGGCGGCGGCCCTCCGGGACCGGATCAACGCCATCAGCGCCCTGAGCAAGAAGCAGACGGTCATCGCGGGCCTCTGCGCGGACACGGACATCTGGGGGCTGTACCGGGGAGCGGGGAAGTGCTGCTACGCCGTTTTGCACATGGAGGAGGGGAACCTGGCGGGCCGGGAGACGGAGCTGTTCACCGCCCCCATGGAGGAGGGGGAGGAGGAGATGCTCTCCGCCCTGACGGCCCAGTACTACCTGCCACGGGCCATCCTGCCCCACGAGATTCTGCTGCCCTTTGAGACGGAGGGGTACTGCGAAAGCCTCTCCGAGGCGCTGACCAAGCGGGCGGGCCACAAGGTCTGGGTCCACGTCCCCCGGCGGGGGGAGAAGGCGGACCTGCGGGCCATGGCCCAGCGGAACGCCGCCGAGGAGGCGGAGCGGGCCACCACCGCTGAGGAGCGGGTGGCCCACACTCTGGAGCTTTTGACGAAGATGCTGGACCTCCCCGCCCCGCCCAGGCGGCTGGAGTCCTTCGACATCTCCAACACCGGGGGCAGCGACATCGTGGCCTCCATGGTGGTCTACAGCGGCACAAGGCCGCTGAAAAGCGCCTACCGCCGGTTCCGCATCAAGGACTTGGAGGGAAAGCCCGACGACTACGCCTCCATGCGGGAGGTGATCCGGCGGCGGCTCCAGCGGGCGGCGGACGGGGACGAGAAGTTCCTGCCCCTGCCGGACGTGTTTTTGATCGACGGCGGCGTCACCCACGCCCAAACGGCCCTGGCCGTGGCGGAGGAGTTTGGCGTAACCGTCCCCATCTTCGGCATGGTGAAGGACGACCGGCACCGGACGCGGGCCCTGGTGACGCCGGAGGGCCGGGAGATCGGCATCGTGGGGAACCAGGCGGTGTTCTCCCTCATCGGGCAGATTCAGGAGGAGACCCACCGCTTCGCCATCACCTACCACCACGAGAGCCACGGGAAGAGCGCCATGCGCTCCGCTCTGGACGGCATCCCCGGCGTGGGTCCCAAGCGGAAGGAGGAGCTGCGGAAGCGGTTCGGGACCATCAAGGCCATCCGGGAGGCGGACGCGGAGACCCTGGCGGCGGTGGTGCCAAAAGCCGCCGCCGAGGCGGTGTGGCGGCACTTCCACCCAGAAACGGAGGGCGCCGGAGAGCCATAAAAAAGGACCGAAGAGCTTAGCTCTTCGGTCCTTCTATTATGCCGCGGCTTCGTTGCCGCCGCTTCAGCCTGGT
>NZ_CAJTUX010000085.1 GCF_910579365.1 uncultured Oscillibacter sp. | reverse complement strand
GGACAAGGCTTTTGCCTCCCCAGAAATAATTCACTTTCCCAAGAAGCTGATAGGCTGTCAAAATGACCTGCCGCCGTTCCTCGCTGAGATCGTCGGGCAGACTGTCCAGAATTTCCTGTACTTGTTCCACGGAGAGCGTGAGGTCCTGGCTGCTGCCGATCAGGGTCTGGAACAGCTCTTGGTATTCCGGCTTCAGCAGTTCCTCCAACAGCTCTTTCCGCTCATCGGTGAAGCCGTACTCCACCGCCATCTCCTGGGGCGTTTTCACGACGGCGGTGATATGGAGAACAATTTCCGTTTCGTCTTCCCCTTTCGGCACGGTCTCCGTAAAGCTGGAAATCTGATTCATGTCCCAGAAGACTTCCCGCAGGAGAGCGAGATTTTCCGCCGTCAGCCCGTCCAATCCACTGGGGGAACCACCGTCCGCCGAGGCCCGCACAGCGTAGACCGCCAAAACATTGCACCAGTTATCCAGGACTGCGGCCACGGCGTCGTTGTCCAGGTCGAGGATGTCGTGGGGCGTTTCCTCCTTGATCTGCTCAATCCGGGCGGTAAATTCCCCGTTGATCTGGGCCACCGCCTGGGGGATGCCGCTGCCATTCCCCTCCGCATTGGAGAAGAACAGTCCGAAGGGCGAGGCAATCAGGAGACCCACCATGCAGAGGACCAGCACCACCGCCACCACGGCCCAGCCCCCAGCGGCGAGGGCGGCGATCAGCTCCTGGGCCGCCGCGACGGCCCCTTTGATGGCCGCAAGGCTGGCCTTTGCCGCCTCCCTGGCGGTGGCCGCTCCGGCCTTTGCCGTGGCACGGGCGGCCTTTACGGCCCGCTGTGGGGCCTTCGCCGTGGCCTGAGCAGTCTTCTGCGCCGCCCTGGCGGAACGGTCCGCCGCCTTCACCGCATGACGGGAGTTTTTGATTCCTACCCTGGACGCCTTGACGGCCTTTTCCCCTTTGGAAGCAGCCCTTTTCGCCGTCCGCTTGGCAGACCGCTCCGCTCTAGTGCTGGCGGTACCGGGGCTTCCCCAGCCCCGGGATGGCGAGGAGGAAGAAGGAACGTCAGGAATCGAAGGGCGAGGGGATTCCCCAAAGGTTCCGCTTTGAAGCTCAGTTTTCTCACCGCAAGCATGAACCATCGGATTGTCCTTCGCCTTGGATCGCCGCAGCTCTATCCGCCGCACTGCCTCCTTGCGGCCCTGTTCCCGGATGAACTCACACCCGCCCTGGGCGTGTGCCTGGGCTGGCGATTCTGCCGGGGAGACAGCCTGATGTTGGAGCCAGACTTCCTTCGTTTTGACAGCCGGAGCCTGCTGGCGGATAGAGGTTCCCTTGGCCGCCTTTTCCGGCGAAGGAAGCGGCTGCGATTGCCGTGGCTGTAAATTAGAGTCCGCTTGGCGTTGGCCGGGAGCAGGGGATGCTCTGCGGCGGAAGATCTGGCGAATCTCTTGGATTTTAGAGCGGGGCGAGCTCTTGTCAGGAACCGAAGATTTTACATCCGGCAAAGCCGCATCCCCATGGATGCGAACGTCCTGCCGGGCACTTTCCCTGGTCTTGATTGTCGGCGGGTCCGTCCGCAAATGAATCGGCTTTTCCGAAACGGATTGGGCCGGATTGGCTGGAGCTGCGGGATGTTGGAGCCGTTGCCGGGCAGTCGTTTGCGGAGTTTCATGCTGTCCAGCAACGGCCTCCCTGGTCTTGATCCGCGCATGCTCTCTCCTGCCTCCCTGCCTGGGCGGATCGGCAGTGGCGGAGGTATCCGGCGGCGATTCAGCCTCCGGAAAATCGGCGAAGGAAACAGGTTCCGCCTCCGGACCCCGGTCCCTGCCGCTTCGTTTCTTCTTCAGCAGCTTTTCAATGCCGCGCTCCGCCCGACGGGCCCCGCTCCAGGCGGTATCCTCAATCCGGTCGCCACCGTAATCATCCCTCTGACCCCTCTGGCTGGCCTCCCGGAACTGGCCATGGAGCCGTTCCGTTCCATCGTCCAGCCCACGGCGCAGAAGCTGCCTGGGGGCGGACGCCGCCCGCTCCTTCAGGCCCTTTTTGCCAGGCTTTTTCTCTTTGATTTTGTCGATTTACGCTCACCTCCCGGACGAGAAAAAGGGCCGCGTCTGCGGCCCTTTTCTGCGAAATCAGGTTGCATCTATCTGCTCCATGAACTTGGTGGACATCAATTTGTACAGCCGGGTATTTTTCGGGAAGGTATTCATAAAGGGCACGATGGTACTGCCGCACTTGATGAGTCCCCGGCCCGAGTCCACATTTGTGATGTAGCTCAATTGATTATCAGAGATGTTCAAAAGCTGGGCCAGCTCCGCCCGGTCCGTCGCCGCCTGGTTCAGCATAACCAGGAACTCACTGTTCGCCAGCATGGTCCGGGCCGTATGGGACTGGAGCAGATCATCCAGGTTCTGCGTGATTCCCGTACAGCAGGCACCGTACTTTCGGACCCGCTTCCAGAGAGTAAAGAGGAAATTTGCGCTGTATTCGTGCTGGAAAAGAAGGTATATTTCGTCGACATAGACCCAGGTGTTTTTCCCAAGCTGACGGTTTCGGATTACCCGGTTAAAGATACTGTCCAGCACCACCAGCATCCCCACGGGCAGAAGCTGCTTGCCCAGGTCCCGGATATCGTAGCAGAGAATCCGGGAATTGGTGTCCACGTTGGAGGGCTTGGCAAAGGTGTTCAAGCTGCCCTCAGTGAACAGCTCAATTGCCAGGGCCACGTCGCGGGCCTCCGCCTCCGTCTGCCGGAGCAGTTCGGCGTGGAAGTCTTTGAGGGTGGGAGCTGCACCCCGGTAGCCGCTTCGGATGTAATCGTGGTACACCCCGGCGGTGCAGCGGTCGATGATGGATTTCTCCTTGGCAGAGAGCTTCCCGGAGCCGACGAGCTGCTCACAGAGAGACAGCAGAAATTCGGACTTCAGCACCACGGGGTTTTCCCCGTCGCCGTAGCCCTGCTCCATGTCCATGGCATTGATGTGGTTCCGGGAGGTAGCGGAGATATTGACCACCTCGCCGCCCAGGCCCTCAATGAGCGGCCCATATTCGCTTTCGGGATCGATTACGATGATGTCGTCTTCCGTGGAGAGGGCAACCCCGGCGATCTCCTCCTTGGCGGTGAAGGATTTGCCGGAGCCGGAGACGCCCAGCACGAAGCCGTTTCCGTTCAGCAGCTCCTTCCGGTTAGCGACAATCAGGTTCTTCGAGATCACGTTCTGCCCATAGTAAATTCCGCCCTGGTCCCGAATCTCCTGGGCCTTGAAGGGCATGAGGACGGCCAGGGCCTCCGTGGTCAGGGTCCGCAGAGTATCGATCCTCCGCAGGCCCAGAGGCAGGGCAGTGGTGAGCCCGTCGGCCTGCTGCCAGTTCAGCGTGGCCAGCTGGCACAGGTGCTTCCGGGCGGCGGATTGGAGGGTTTCCGTGTCGCTGTCCAGCTCCTCCTTGCTGTCGGCCAGATGCACCAGAGTCACCACGGCGAACATCATTCGCTGGTCGCGGGTGGTGAGGTCGTCCAGCATCTCCCTGGTTTCTTTTCTCTGCTGTTCCAGATCATAGGGCACCACGGCGGAGAAATTATTGTTGTTATTCTGCCGCCGCTGCCAGTTGGTGACATTGGTCTCCACACCCAGGAGCCGGTTCTGCATCTCCCGGACGGCCTCGTCGGTGGGAACGGGAATCACGTCAATGGACAGCATCATGGTCCGGTTCAGGGCCGTCAGCTCGGAGATCATGCTGTCCTTGATGTAACTGGCATACTCCTTGAGGAACAGTACCCGTCCGAACTTGCCGCCCATGACGAAATGGTCCTTTTTGAACTCCAGGCTGTCCGGGCAGATGCTATCCTTGAAACTGTGGCCCTTCCGCATGAGGTCGTGGAGGTCCAGACGGTATTCCGCCTCCTCTCCGGTGCGGTAGAAGTCGTGGAGGACCCGCAGCCGTTCCACGGCGTCCAGTTCCTCGCTGTGGGCGTCCAAATGGCTGAGGCGGGTGGTCACGTCCGCCGTCACCCGGTCGAAGAAGGCGCGGGCCTCCTCAACGTTTTTCCGGTGGGCGGACAGGGTGACGTACCGTTCCTGGACCACACTGTTGGAGCTGTCAGTGACCTTATCCATGAGCATGGAATTGTACTCCGCCCGGTAGCCGTCCAGGTAGTCGTCCTGCCGTGGAATGAGTATTTCCTGCTCAAAGTTCTGCCGGTTCAGGCGTTTATTGTTGATGGTGATCTTGGTGGTGGAGCCCGTGTCCAGGGCGTTCAGCAGTTCTGAGTAGCCCAGGAACATGGACGTTTTATCCTCCTTCGAGGCGATTGCGTAGTTGATATCCGTGAAGCGGATGGTCTTGGAGAATTTGCTTCCGAACTGAAAAATCCCATCCGGCCAGAGGCGGCGGATGGGAATGGCGTCCTGCACGGACTTGGGGAGGTCGAAGCCTTCCTTATCTTGTTTCAGGGTGTTTTGTAGGGTTTTAATCAAGCCGTAAAGCCTCCTTGATGGTAGAATTTTCGAGGGCCTTCGCGCAGAGGTTTTCCGATTTGAAAACGAGCCGTTTGGGATAGAGAAATTCCGAGCGGATAAAAGCGAGGATGAAGCGTTCCAGGGTCATACCGTTGTAGGTAAAAAAGCCGCCGAGGGCGAAGGGAAACGCCGCCAAGACGCAGACCCAGCCGATTTCCCCGTTGCCTACCGTGTTCCGCAGGCCGAAGTAAACGGCCACGGCCACGATCACGGCCAGCAGGGCGAACAGGAGTTGGCGCAGGGACAGCCCGAAGAACAGGCTCTCCTGGTAGTCCCGGACTTCTTTGTTGATGCGGACTTCTATAATGTATCACCGTTCCTTCCGTTTTGGGGTACGTTTCTTCTGCTGAGACTGGCGCAAATACTTATCGGTGCCCTCCGGGTCAAACTCCCGGAGCTTCTCCATATCAAAGGCAATCTTCGGGTAAGTACAGAAGCCGGAGCGCCCCTCCTGGCCCGGAAGGACCTTCCCCAGCTTGTTTTTCAGGACGAAATCCAAGAGTCCGGCGTTTTCGTCGAAGTCCTTGATAAACGCCTCGTTCGCTTGAAGCGGAACCTCGGGCAGGTTGACCGTCAGGAACGCATACGGTTCCCAATATCCATCCTCTTTGCAGAGCAGGTCGATTGCCAGCCGTTTGTTGACGGCGTAGGAGCATACGGTCACAGTGAGTTCATGGTCCCCACAGGGACTGTGGAAAGGTGCGGTTTTGATGTCCATTCTATTCCTTTCCCGCTGCCAGGCGCAGCGTAAATAAATCGGCGGACAGACCCTTGCAAGGCCCGTCCGCCTATGGTAAGATGCAGCAAACCAATAAAGGAGGGTTTGCGATATGGCGTTTATGATATTGGGGATCGGGGCTGCTCTGCTGCCGCTTCTGCTTCAGCTGGCCCTGAAACTCCGGCTGGGCATCCCGCTGCTGTACAGCATCCTGATGCTCACCGTGTTCCATAGCTGGTATCAGGCCCACGCCGCTCTGGCGGATGGTATCCTGTTTGCCATGGTGGGCATCGTAATTCTGTCCTGGGTAGTTACTCTGACCCGGCGCTTGAGGGAACTGCTGGTAGACTGGCGAGACGAGTGGACTACCGCGAGGGCCTTTGCCGGGCGGGTCCGCCTGGCCAGACTGACAGGAGAGTCCGCCGTCAGCGCCGAGGGCCTGTTTTAACCGAGGCCCATCAGCTCCCGGATCAGCCGGTCGCTCATTTTAATAGCGCCCACCAGCACCAGCATGTTAAAAATCAGTTCGCCCACGTAGTTCCATACGATGGTCGCCGCCGCGAGACTTGGGTCCGACAGGGCCGGGGGCGCGGAGGCGAAGGCGGAGAAAATCACACAGGCCAAAACGATGACACAGCCCTCCAGACAGATGGCGGCGTAACTTTTCAGAAAGGCAACGCCGATGTTGCTGGAGGGCTGTCCCGCGAAGCTGGCCAGGGGAATGGGCGCGATAGCAGTGGCCATATAGAGCTTAAAAAAGCGGGAATAGACGGTCAAGATCATCACCAGAGACAGCACCCAAATGAACAGGGACCCCAGCAGGGTGATGGCCCACAGGGGGATGCTGTCCAGGAAACTCACGTCCTCGATGATGGTGACCATCTCATCAGGCAGGGTGGTATCTGTAAGCGCCGACAGCCCAGAGGCGCCCATGATAGTGTTTACCATTCCCTGACCCACGGTGAACAGGGCCGTCATCAGCTCCATGCCGTGGGACACCGCCGCTTGGGCCAGGGCGAAGCGGACGAAGCACTTCAGCACTTGCTCGGGCTTTCGAAGTTCCGTGAAACTCCCACACGTCTTGACCACGCCCATCACGAAGAAGATCACCAGCAGGGCGTAGCCGATGGCCTTGAGGCCGTCGTTGATCCCCACGATCACCGTCCAGACGCCTCCGCCCTTGAACTCCTCCGGGCCGGTGGAGAGCAGGGTCCAGATTTCCGCCAGCTTCCCGTTCCAGGTCCCCAGGGCGGAGTTCAGGTTGTCCACGATCCAATTGCCGCTTCCCATCAGCGCTCCTTTCCCCGCCCTTTTCGCTTTTTCAGAGCGGTCAAGCGCTCCCGGACGGTCCGGCGGCCCTCAGCTTCTCTCCGGGAAACCGGCGAGAACAGGTCGGTACAGTCGATCTCCCCAGATTCAATTTTTTCAAAAATCTGCCTGCCGTTTTCCCCCTTTTCCAGGCAGAGGGCCGCCTGCATCATTTCGCCGGGATAGAGACAGCACCGTTCAAGGCCCAAGTTTACCATGGCGGCAACAGTCTCCGGCCCGCACTCCTTCCGCACGGCCTTGAGGCCCGAATAAATGACGTCCAGCCATTTCTCCACGGCTGCGGTTTTGTCCGCCGTCTGCTTGAAGCGAACAAACTGCTCCGAGTCCACACACTCCACGGCAAAGTCCCGCCAGCGGGGAACGGCCTCCGGCTTACAGCCGGGGGCCAGTTCCTTAACACGGATTAAAAAGTTTTCATAGGTCATAGAATCTCCTCACTTCCCACTGTTATCCGGTGATTAAAGTGAGAATTTCCTTTGTAAAAGTTATCACAATGCCGCCCGCGATGGTGAGGATGCCGTTGGAGCGCTGAGAGGGGTCGTGGGACTGGAAGGACAGGCCCACCTGGAGGATGCCGTAGCCCAGCAGGATCAAGCCCACGGCGCGGATGAGGGAGAAAATGAAATCAGACAATTTTTGCACGACGGCCAGGGGATCGTCGGCGGCGAGGGCGGGGACGGCCAGGGCGGTCACAGCCAGCAGGAAGCAGGCGGCGAGGGCGTAGAGCCGCTTGGCCCGGCGTTCAAGTTTTGTCTGCTCTCTGGTCAGGGAATGCTTGAGGGTCTTGGGATTCTTCATAGTCAGGATTCTCCTTTTCATGTTCAAAAGTAGCGGCTCCCAGGTCAAACAGCGGTTTGCCTGGGAGCCAGTTTTTGGGCTTCTTCTGGTGGTGGATGTAGGGCGGCCCGCCTCCGTCGACGGTGTGGCAGATGGCGGGGTGCTGGGTCAGCTCATACTTCAGGTCCATGACCGGCTTGGCGCCTCGGATGAAGAGGATGGCGTAGCGGTTGTCCAGCATCCGCACTTCATCTGGGGTCAAAAGCTCACGGCCACTTTGCTGAAAATTTGTGGAATAGGAGCCGGATTTTCCCTTGGTCTGGCCGTGAGTCCGAGTGTCAATCGTGGCTTTGCCGAGGGCCTTGGAAATGTACTCGTGGGTGCTGGATTCGTTGCCTCCAAGGTACAAAATGGTGTCTGAATTGCCCGGAATTGTTTCCCACGAGTCCTTATATAATTCCTTGATTTGTGCCATATTCTGGATAATTGTACTCGCCGAAATGTTCCTTGAACGCATGGTCGCCAGCTCCCTTGTGAAGCCCGGCAGAGGCATAGCGGCGAACTCGTCCAGCACGAAGTGGACGTGGCAGGGCAGGGCCCCGTGGTGGATCTGGTCGGCGCTGTAGTAGAGGGCCTGGAACGCCTGGGCGTAGAGCAGGCTCACCAGAAAGTTAAAGGAACCATCATTATCCGGGATCACGGCATAGAGGGCGCATTTCTTTTCCCCAAGCGTATAAAGGTCCATATCGTCATGGTCTGTGATGGCCTTGATCTGGGGCAAATTGAACGCTGCCAGCCGCACAGCGGTGGACACGAGGATGGATTTTGAGGTCTTGCCGGCGGCCATTTTGAACACTTTGTATTGCCTAACCGCCACGCTGTCCGGCTTCTCCCGCTCGATAGATTGGAAGAGCAAATCCAGCGGAGAGACGTATTCCTCGTCCTCCTCCTTGACCTCGGCGTACTCCAGCACCCGCATGACCATGGAGAAGTTCTGCTCATACTCGGGGGCCTCCTGCCACAGCATCAAAATAACCGCTTGCAGCAGAGCCGTTTCTGACTTCTCCCAGAAGGGGTCAGAGCCATGATTGCCCTTGGGCGTAGTGGCTTGAATCAGATTATTTACCAGCCGCAAGGCGTCCTTTTCGTCCCGAATGTAGCGAAAAGGATTATATCCGTCGCTCTCCTCCAGATTGACGAGATTCAGTACCCGGATGTCGTATCCGTTCTGCTCCAACCAGCCGCCCGTGGCCAGCAGGACCTCGCTCTTGGGGTCCGTGACCACATAATTTGTGTTCGCCTCCAGGATGTTGGGCTTCACATATGAGCGAGACTTGCCCGCGCCGGAGCCGCCGATCACCAGCACATTCAGGGACCTCCGGTGCTTGTGAGTATCCAGCCCCAGGCGGACGTTCCGGGTAAGGAGCTTATTCTCCTTTTGGGAGAACTGCGCGTTCACCTCACGGGGCGAGGCCCAGGTGGCGGAGCCGTGCTCCTCCCCGTCACGGGTCCGGCCCTGGTTGGCGGAGCGGTACAGCAGGGCCAGGATATAAGCGGCGGTGCAGAA
>NZ_CAJTUX010000084.1 GCF_910579365.1 uncultured Oscillibacter sp. | reverse complement strand
ATGTGGTGGGTGTAGCTCAGTTGGTTAGAGCACCGGATTGTGGTTCCGGGTGTCGTGGGTTCGAGTCCCATCTCCCACCCCACACAAGCAGGGGATCGGGGCATTTCCCCGGTCCCCGCGCTTTTTCCGCACATGGGGACGTAGCCAAGCGGTAAGGCAAGGGACTTTGACTCCCTCATGCGCTGGTTCGAGTCCAGCCGTCCCTGCCAGCTCAGAAATTCCCCTTGCCGCTCCGTTTCCCGCCCTGCGGGCGGAAAATTGCGCCGGACGGGAAATTTTTTCACTCTCGGTCCACAAACGCTCCTCTGGTTTGCGGACCGATGGGGAACAGGAAACGGCGCTGGCTGCGCCGCGCCCAGCGCCCATTTCATCAGGATGTGACCCGGTAGCTCAGTCGGCAGAGCAACTGCCTTTTAAGCAGTGGGTCCGGGGTTCGAATCCCCGCCGGGTCACCAGGGAAAATCCCTTGTAGTCATTGCAGCGCAATGGTTGCAGGGGGTTTTCTTTTTGCGTGCTCTTGGAAAACACGCTCCAAAATGGCCCCAAAAACCGATGTTTTTGATGCGTGCAAGTCAAGATGCAAGTCACCGCTGTTCGCCTAAGTAAGAATATCCACAACCGATTCCGTCTTACAGACCCGGCAGTACACCGCCAGATTTTCGGCCCTGGTTCCTGGGCGGAGCTTGAAGACCTTCCCCCGGCGGCGGGAGAGACTTTGCCGGTATTCGTTGGTAGAGCGGTAGAGACACAGGCCCAGCGGGACAGCATTGCCCGGAAAATGAAAAAAGCCCCTGACAAGAAGTCAGAGGCTTGACAGAAGGGCCGACACGGCCTATAATAAGCATAGAAAGGGCGCTGCCGGTAGACGGTTGGCCCTAGCCTAAGTTACAGAAGTAACCGCCGGACTGTGGGCACAGGGGCGGTTACTTCTTTTTGTACGCCTGAATGAACAGGCCGCAAATACCGATGATAACCAGGGAGTAAGCGAAAAGCTCACTGTATGTAACCATAGGGCAGCCCCCTTTCCAAAGATCAGGGGGCAAGAAGGTGTCCCCTGTCAAGGGGCCAACCGTCCGCCGTTACTGGCAGCGCTGAAAGATGATTCTTTCCTGCTGTCAGAATACCACGATTTTTCGCAGAAAGCAAGGGCCGGGGATCATTCCCCGGCCCTTTGTTTGTCAGAAGGATTCAATCGTTGCCTCGGTCAGCCGCTCCCACGTCTTGGAGATGGAGGCAACAAAGCTCGGGTCTCTGCCCGCTGCCCGGCTGATATTCACCAGTAACGGCCCTCATACCGGGTCGCTTTCCAGCGCTGCCGCCAGTTCCATCAGGTCAGCCTCCGTGTGCTCCCCATAGAACGCCTCCAGGCTCAGGCTCAGAGCGTCCGCCGGGGGCCGGTTGATGATGTCCAGCCGTACCCGCTCCAGCCGCGCCGCAAGTTCATAAACCTTATTCACTCTCAGAACCTCCGCAAATCAAAAATATTTCTTTCCATCCACTTCCAGCTCCTTAATTGCTCGCTCCAGCTCGTTGAGCTTGGCCTGTTGGTCGTCAACCCGGATTGCGCCCAGGCAGACGTTGCAGCCATAAAGCAAAGCATTCGCCGTTTTGGCGTCGACTTCGCCGTTCAAGAGCATATTGTTGATTTTGTTCACAGCCCGCCGTACCTCCGTTGACGTGCCCATTCTCAAGCGTTTTTTGCCCATATCATCACCTATGATGCGGGGCGCACAGGCTATCGCCCACGCGCCCCATTGGGTCAGCCCTTGCTTGCCGTCTTGCTGGCGGCGGCGGGCAGAGCTTGATAATAAATGGCCTCCGTCTTGTTATCCAGGACAAACGCGCCGTAGCAGATGCGGCCCTCCACCAGAGAGCCGGAGATTCCAGGCGGGTCCTGGTGGATGCGGAAGTCCTCCAGCTTCACCGGGGCCACGGTGGCGACCGGGTGGGCCAGCATGAAGCCAAAATCAGCAGGAAGGCGCACGGCGGGCACCTTCACCACGGCAGCGCCGTCCAGGTTGGCAATGACGCCTTTGAGGCGCATTTCCTGGCCCACGTCGCTGTCCAGCGTGATGTCCGGGCTTTTCTTCATCAGCGTATAGGCGGCGGGGGTCACCAGCAGCACACGGCCCGTTTCCGGGACCTCCGCGTCGTCTAGCGCCTGGGAAGCTTTGGTGATCTCCTCGAAGATGTTCTCAGCGGTCAGGGCCACGGCGGCGGGCTTGTGCCCAGCGTTGGAGGCCATGACGCTGTAGGCGTAGCTGTCCACCTCGGGGATCACCACTTCCCGGTTCTGCCGTGCCAGGGCAGAGGCGGCGGAAAGCTGCTGGGCGGTTTCGTCCTGGTCCAGCTTGTCAATGGCGAAGGTGAAGGAGCGGTCCTTGTTCAGGGTGAACGCCTCGGTGGTGGCGTCCAGTCCGGCCACGGGGCCAAATCGGCTCCAGTTCTCCTCTTTTTTCTCCCATCCCCGGTCATAGTCGTTCATGGGGCTGGTGCTGATTTTGTAAACCTTGATGGTGTGCGCACCCTCCCAGGTAAAATCCCGGTTGGTGAAAAGGTCCCGCTTGGATTCGTTTTTGAATTGCTCATCCACATAAGGCTGAAATTTGGTTACAAGGTCAATTGCCATAAAGTTATATCAATCCTTTCAAGTTTTCGGCTTGAAGGCGGTGGAAATCAGATGATCGATATTCATGCTTCCGAAACCGTGCTTGTCCACGCCGGGGAGCTTCAGGGGCTCCAGCTGGGGATTGAACGCGCCGATCTCCAGCAGGGCGGTGACGGTTTTCCGGAACTTCTCCTTGTCAGAGGTGTCCAGCACGTCTATCAGCCCTGTAACGCTGGGACCAACCTTCCCGCCCTTTGCCAGAGCTTCCAAGTATTCCCGGCAGTCCAGGCGGCTTTCCCGCGCCTTCAATTGTGCTTCGCGTTCATCTATTGCGGACGGCTCCGTCTTCTGACGCTCACGGGCCAGCCGCTCGGAAACGATGCGGTTCACATCGTCTTGGGTGAACATCCGCTCTCCGCCCTGTCCCCCGCTGGCCTCCGGGGTGGGAGTGGTGGGCTGCTGTTCGGTGTTCTGGTTGGTGTTCATGGTATCGCTCATAATGACCTCCGTTTAACGCCCTGAGTTGGGCTTGATAGGTACCCCAGGGAGGCGGGGGAAAGGAGACGCGGTGAATGAACAAGCCCGCATAGAACCCCGCCCCGGAGGGAACAGAAAAAGGCATGAGACAGCAATTGAAGCCGTTCCCATGCCTTTATTGGCTAACCCTAAGTTCAGCTTAGGGCGGTACTCATGCCTATTTCATAGAACAAGTATACCATATGCCGGGGTGCTGGTCAAGTCTTTTCCCTTGAATTGCAAGGGGTTTCAGCCTTTTTAGTGGACCAATAGATATGTAAATACGGGTCATGGCGGTGCGAAACGCGCACCTTTGCGCTGGGTAAAAAGTCCTTAAAGAAGGAGTGGATAATGCGGACCTGCTGTTCCTCGTCGGCGTTGCCGGGACGGTAGCTGATGCTGATCTTCACGGCTTGGCCTCCTTCTGGATGTTCCGCAAATAGTCTCCCAGGATATACAGGGCAGAGACTGTCATGGAGGCCCTGGCCTCCACGGCGTTGCCCAGGCCGGTGCCGAAGAAGTTTTCCTCCAGGTCTTCTGTGATGAGCTGGAGCAAATCCAACGCATTGCCAATGTTTGTCTTGACGTGTTCCGATGTCATATTGTGGTCCTCCTCTCCTCTTTCGGCATCTCAATAGTCCCGCCCCCAACGCCCCATAAATAGTTGTTCCAGCACAGTTCGCATTGGGTTTTTTGGCTTTCTGTGGGTTTCCGGGGACGGCCTCCCTTTTTCCCGTTCTCGGACTGCTTTTTTACAAAATCTTCGTAATTTTGGATGTCTCTATCAATTTGCGACCGCATAGCGGGGAATACAAAGCGCTCGTTGCCGCTGAGTTGCGGCGCTTCGCCCGTCTTGCTGTAGAACAGGCAAGCCGTGAAAAGGCGCCCCCTCTCGGCGTCGGTCAGCTGCTCCATACTTTCTATGTAGCTGTGATAGGCACAAAAATACTCTCTGGGCATCAACTCTCCATCTCCAAAATTTGAATTTCGGCAATTGTGCCGAATCCTTTACCGCTCAATAGGTATCGCCCTCCCCTCCCAGGCCGAAGAGCTTGCGCTCGTACTCCAGGACGTCGGCCTTGCGGAACCGCCAGGACTGCCCGATCTTGGCCCCCCGGAGGACGCCCTCACGGGCCATGCGGGCCACAACCTCGGGATTTACCCGGAGATACAGCCCCACGTCACAACAGTCGCAGTATGCGGGCAATTCGTCGATGGAGTAGATCACCCGGCGGGGCTTGTTGGGCCGCGGTATTCTACGCATTGTGCTTTCCTCCTTCCAGCCGGTCCACCAGGGACATGATCCAGCGTGTGACCTGCCATGCCCCGGCCAGCATAAACAACAGATTCATGTCACCAATCCTCCAGCAGCTCCGCCGGGTCCACGTTTAGGGCCTTAGCGATGCGGCCCAGGGTTGCGGGCCGGACACCCTTGCCGACAATGGCGTTTTGCACCGTGGGCCGGGGGAGACCGGCAGCGGCGGGAAGGTCAGCACTGTTCATACAGGCCCGCGCCATTGCCAATTCCAGCTTCCGGCGATTGACCTTCATAGTTTCACCTCCGTTTCGATTGAATCTGTTGTGAGTATAGCAGATTCAAGCGAAGTTGTCAAGTCCGAGAAAAGATTCACTTGAAACTTTTTTTGTTCCGTGGTATAGTATTTGCATGAGAGGGGGTTATGGGTTGACTATCGGAGAACGAATAAGACAAGCCAGAAATGAAAAGGGGCTTACTCAAAAACAGCTAGGGTCTATATCTGGAACCAGCGAAATCACAATCCGACAATATGAACTCGGTAAGCGTCAACCCCGAATTGAACAACTCCAGCGTATAGCAGACGCACTTAATATTTCCGCATATGATTTAATTGATAGTGGGTTTGGTGCACTGGATGCAGTTATGCCGTCAAACTGGCAAGGCGTTAATTTGGACCATGCAAAGGTTGATTCAAAATTTTTAAGCGTTCTTTTGTCCAATCTCACAAAATTAGATAGAAATACCGCAGTTTATTTGCGTTCTCGCAATGCCATTTTTGCTCTTGCTGAATCATCTGGATTGGCTGATATGGCGTTAAGTTTTATAACAGAACACGAAAAACTATCAGATCAATCAACCAATTATTTTCCAAATTTTCAAAAACTAATAGAGGCATTTAGCCAGCTTAATAATGAGGGGCAGGAAAAGGCTGTAAGTTATACAGAAGACATACTCCCCCGCTACCGCCGCCAGGACCCCCCAGAATCACCACCAGCCCCTGCCGGGGATACGGACACCCCCGCCGCCCAGGACGCGCCAGAGGGGCCGGGAAATGGCGAATAGGGGGGTGCGTCAAATTTGCCGCACCTTCGAGCGATTCCAAAAATGACTTCGCTTGATAACCCTGTCAAATGAGGCGGGTCCAAATCTGGACCGATTAACCGGCGCAAATCCACGCCCGTCAAAAATGACGTTCGTTTGATAACCCTGTCAAATGAGCTCAATTTTGAGCCGATTGAGACGGGGCCAAAACTGGCGGCTCAATATTGAGCAGTGACAACGATTGCACGCCGGCGAACAAAAAGCCCCAGGCCAGAGGCCCAGGGCAGGAAAGGAACCGTCCCAATGGAAATCAGATACGCGAAATCCGCCGTAAAGGCGTTGGAGAGCCTGGACAGGCCTACCAAAGCCCGCATACGGGCCGGAATCCACGGGCTGACACAAAAGCCGCCCCTGGGTGATATCAAGGCTATGCAGGGGTACCATGACGGGCGCTTCCGGCTCCGTGTGGGGAAATATAGAATCGTTTACAGATATGGGATGGAAAGTCAGCTGGAAATTCTGTATATCATGGATATAGGAAGCCGGGGAGACATCTACAAGAAGTAAGGAGGGCCTAAGTATGGCGCCAATCGCACAGCAAATCGCACAGATGGTCAACATTCTGCCGGAAGCGGACCAAGCGCTTGCCCTGGAGCTGGTGAAAAAGCTGGTCCTTGCCTGGGACCCTGATTACACGAAGGCCACGCCCGCGGAGCACGCCGCTATGGAGCACGCCGCCCGTGAACTGGAAGCCGGGGAGTACGTGGCCGAAAACGCCATCAATTGGGACTGAGCACATGGCAAAGGCCAAAAAACGAGCGGACGGGCGTTATTGCGCTCAGATATACCTGGGCCGGGACGAGAACAGGAAGCGGCAATACAAAAGCGTCTACGCCAAGTCCCCGGCGGAGCTGAAGGAAAAGGAAACCGCCGTCCGCCTCCAGCTTGGCCGGGGGCTGGACGTTCTTGCCCAGAGGGACAGCTTCGCCGCCTGGGCGGACGACTGGCTGCGGCTGAAGGAGCGGGAACACATCACCTGCCGCCAGATGGACAACTACCGGCGGGCCGTGAAGCTCTGGAAGGAGGAGCTCCAGGGTTACGAAATCGGTCAGGTCCGGGCGGACGATATCGAACGGGTGCTGCTCACTCTGGCGGATCAGGGGCTTTCCCAGCGCACCGTGAGCCTGTACCGCTCTGCAATCCGGCGGAACAGGTGGAGCTGACGGCGGTGGGCCGCAAGGAAGAGCACCGCCGGGCGCTGACCGCTGAGGAACAGCAATGGATTTGGGACACACCCCACCGGGCCCAGAGTGTGGCGGTGATTATGATGCTGTCCGGCCTCCGGCGGGGGGAGCTGGCGGCGCTGACCTGGGCAGACGTGGACCTGGAGGCCCGGACCATCACGGTCAACAAGGTGATGGAGTACGATTCCAGCGGCGTCCCCAGCCTCCGGCACGTCACCAAGACCGCCGCTGGTATGCGGACGGTGGATATTCCTCAGCGGCTGGCGGACTACATGGCGGAGCTGCCCCGGGACAATCTGCTGGTGATTCCCAGCGCCCACGGCGGCGTTATGACGGACTCAGCCTGGAAGAAGCTGTGGGGCTCCTATATGCGGCTTCTGAACGAGAAGTACGGCACCCGGACCCCGGCGGACCTGGAGCGGCGGAAGTCCGGCAGGCCGGGGCCCAAGCGGCTGGACAGGACGATCCCGAACATCACCATGCACTGGCTCCGGCACACCTTCTGCACGCTGCTGTATCTGGCCGGGGTGGACGTGGTTCAGGCGTGCGCACAGATGGGACACGCCGACGTGAGCACCACGTTGCGGATTTATACGCACCTGGACGCTATACACAAGCGGAAGTCCGTTGACAAGCTGGACGCCTATTTGTCCGGCCAGCCGGGCGGGAAAGAAATGCCGTGCAAGTCGGATGCAAGTCAAAAAACCGTGTAACTATTGGTATTAGAGGCTATGTCTGCGCCTTTTAAGCAGTGGGTCCGGGGTTCGAATCCCCGCCGGGTCACCAAGGAACCCCCTTAGAACCGCAATGGTTCTAGGGGGTTCTTAACATTCCTGTGTTTTTGGTTTATTAGTAACGCGTTAGTAACCGTGAGCGCAAAAAGGTTTTATCAAAAGGGAGGGCAAACGCCCTCCCTCTCTCACATGACCACATACTCATAGTACTAGGACAGCTTCTCCCCGCCCTGGTTCCGGGCGTCCTTGTCTTCAAGGAACGCCTTCGCCATGTAAACGTAGAAGTCCATACTGTCGGCATTGGCCTTTTGCTTGGCTAATTCTCGTATTCCGAGAGTGATTCTGAGCCTATTGGGTGGTATTCTCACTCCCGAAATTTTAGAATAGAGACAAAGAAATCAAACTGCCCGCCCCAGACCGCCCATCAAAAGGAGGACTCACTATGGAAAAAAAGACTATTGGCGGCTTTATCGCCGCTTTGCGAAAAGCCAACGGAATGACCCAAAAGGATTTAGCTGAGCGGTTGAATGTTTCGGACAAAACGGTCAGCCGTTGGGAACGAGATGATGGTGCGCCGGATTTGGCGGTGATTCCTGTTATTGCAGAAATATTTGATGTTACCTGCGATGAACTGCTCCGTGGAGCGCGCAAGTCACCCGCAGAGCGCATTGAAATCCCGGAAGATAATGAAACCAGTCCGAAAGGTCAAAAACAGCGTCAGCGTCTCCTAAAATCCACGCTTTCGCAGTATAAGAACAATACCTATATTGCCATAGGTATTTCTGTTGTCGGTATAATTGCGGCGCTGGTCTGCAATCTTGCTTTCCTTAAAGCTATCCTCGGCTTCTTCCTGGGAGCAATCTTCTTTGCCGCCAGTATCGTTTGCCAAGCAGTCTTTGTGAACAAAGCGTTTTTCAGTGTGGAAGATGCTGGACTGGATGAAAGGGTCTTTTCCGATTTCAAAAGAAAAGTGATCAGCATTGCGGAGAAATCTATTGGATTGACAGTGGCCTTTATTGGATTCACCATCCCTATGATTTTGGTGGACGCTTATATGGGTCTTAGCTCTGATCGTCTGCTTATTTGGGGGTCGACAGGGGCTGCGGCATTCCTGCTAATCTACGCAGTCGTTCTGTATTTCCTCCATGCATCCCTCCTGAAAAAGGCTGTGTATAGCCTGTCTGAAAAAGAGGCAGAGGTTTACCATCGCAATCATAAGCTGAAACGCACTTGCGCTATTATTCTTGTCATTCTTTTGGTTGTAACCTTTGCCGGCCATCAATTCGCCACTTCCATTTGGGGACCATACAGCATCATGAAAGGGACAGCATTTGAGGACTACGATAGTTTCATTGAGTATATGGAACAAGATATTTCCGCATCATCGAGATACCATTCCAATGCTTCTATAGAGACTCCCGCTCCATCCAGGGAGATTGAAGCTGGCACTTATTATGATGAGTATGGAAATGAAATCAGCGAAGAAGAAGCATTGACTCGCAGACTTGAAGATCGGAACGGCAATGTAGTTTGCGAGTATATTGACCGCAACGAAAGTGTGGTTTCCCTTCAATATACGCCCAAGGACGGAACCATTCTACCTATCACTGTTTACACAGAAAATGATTTGCGAGAAGCTGAGCAGACAGCAGCTGTCCGTCATGTGATTTTCGGAGCTGCATACTGCATTGAGTGCCTTGCCGTTATATGGGCCTATTTTAAAAAGAGAGTGAGGTAAGCACTGCGCCCGCAGATTTGCAAACCTGCGGGCGTTAGTATAGTGTGGATTTATTGTAAGCGTCAAATTCCCCCACACCTTGCCGGAGAGCAGAGGAAATGAGAAAAT
>NZ_CAJTUX010000083.1 GCF_910579365.1 uncultured Oscillibacter sp. | reverse complement strand
CTGCCCGCCGTTCCTCCTATACTGATTGGCGTACCCTTTATCCTTCATCTGGCCAGTGCGCCTGAGCCGGGGGTGATGGTGGGAATGAACAGTCCTTTGTCCATTGTGACGATCTCGCTGGGGATTTTCTTTCTGATTTATGCAATCTATATTTTGCTGGCCTATACCAGCTTAAAGCGAAACGTACTACCCAAATAAGGCAGCGGCAAGCAATGCGCCGGTATCTACCCGGCGCTCGCTAGTTGGTGGCTGCCGCCCCCAAGCTCCCGTAAGGACCGGCGCAGCTGCGCCGGTCCTTTTAAGCCGCCTCCGGCGTCTGCTCTTACCCGCAGGGAAAGAGAAAATCATCACCGCGCCCCCTGCTGGCGGTCGCGATTTTTTCCTTCTCCGTCACGGCCAAAATCCGCTCCACGTTGTTTTTGGCGGTGAGCAGTTCTATCATTTTTTCTCGCGCCTGCTTGTACTCTGGATACCGTTTTTTATTCTCAGCCTTCAATGCGGCAAGCGACTGCATGGACGGCAGCTTCTTCAAACCGAGAGAATCAACGTGCCGTTCGGTAGATGCAGCAGTCTCATATGAATGCCGCGGATGCCTTTGGCATGGCCTCGGAATTAATATGCCTGCAAAATCAGCGAGAAATCCTCCTGATCTTTTTCTCTCGTGCCCGCCGCGCATCCTCTGCGTTCACCCAGCGGTAATAGCCGGAACGGGATACGCCGGCGATTCGACAGAGTTCTGTAACGTTCAAAACATTATCCTCTTTGGCGACGATGTCATGAATCAACTCAAACTTCTTATCCGGCTTATCCATGATCGGTTCCTCCGCTCTGTCCCGCCGCCCAGCTCGGTAATTTTTTAATGTGATAGAGAAGGAAACCTATAAGAGCAGCAAAGCCGGCGCCAGAAATACCGTCGTCAGTAAAATGGGGGGATTCGGGAAACCATTCCAACGGGCATAGGCCTCTCGCATGGATTTTGGGGATACGGGTTCAGCGGATGATAAAAAGTGTTGTACAAATACCGCAGGGGGTCATGACGAAGGTCCCGCAGACTTCACAGTTAGGTCCCTTGCGAAAAAGAAAACGCCAAGTCTTTGATGACCTCACCGGCCAAAATCAGCCCCGCCACAGAAGGGACGAAGGCGCTGCTGCCCGGTATCTGCCGCCGGACTTCTCCCTCGAGAGATTCCTGATACAATGCCCCCTTTGGATTTTGGGGGAGCTCCTGGGAGTAGACCACCTTCAGCCGCCGTATGCCTCGTTTTTTCAGCTCCTTTCGCATCACCCTGGCCAGGGGACAGACGGAGGTCTCATAGATGTCCGCCACACGAAAGGCGGTGGGGTCCATCTTATTTCCGGCCCCCATGCAGCTGATGACAGGGGTTCCGGC
This sequence comes from uncultured Oscillibacter sp., assembly GCF_910579365.1. Classification (GTDB taxonomy): domain Bacteria; phylum Bacillota; class Clostridia; order Oscillospirales; family Oscillospiraceae; genus Oscillibacter. The sequence continues at coordinate 7,951 of NZ_CAJTUX010000083.1, read as the reverse complement.
CGCCTGGGCCTGTTGAATCAAAGCCAGTTTGCCGGTAACCGTATCAATGGCGTCCACCACGTAATCGTACTTGGAAAAATCAAAGTCCCCGGCGGTGCCGGGGCCGTAGAAAATTCTGCGGGCCACGGCCTCCGCCTCCGGATTGATGGACAGCACCCGGTCTCTGGCGGCGTCGGCCTTGAACTGCCCCAGCGTTTCATGGGTGGCGAGAATCTGGCGGTTCAGATTCGTCAGGCTCACTTGGTCGCTGTCCACCAGTTCCAGAGCGCCGATTCCGCTGCGCGCCAATGCTTCAACCGCGTAACCGCCTACGCCGCCCAGGCCAAATACCGCCACGCGGGCGTTCGCCAGGCGGGTCATGCCGTCCTGGCCCAAAAGCAGCTCAGTTCTTGAAAACGGACCCAGCATACATTACTCCTCAATGCCTTGAATCTCTACCTGTTCCAAAATGTCCTGCCCCCGCCCGGTCAGCGCCATACTACCGTGGAGCGGATAGGACTCATAGCCCGCGTAGTCAAAGTTTTTCAGGGGGATGTCATAATCCAGACGGATCAGCCCTTTTTCCGTCAGGCCCAGTATGGCGGCGGAGTAGGTGGGGGGAGCCTCTTTCGGGCTCTCCCAGTATACCGGTGTTTTTCGGTCAAACATGGCCGCTGCGGGAAGAAAGGGCGTCTGGGCGAAACGCCGCAGAAGCTCCAGCTCCTCTGGTGTCAGCAGCAGTGTGTTTCCTTCGCCGCCGCAGGTTTCATGACAGTTTTCACAGCCCATTATCAGCGCCTCCTTGCACTTCCAGGATGGTCCCGCCGCCGATTACTACATTGCCGTGGTAAAATACCGCCGCCTGGCCTGGCGTAACCGCTCTTTGTGCCTCGTCAAAGACCACACGGACGCGGTTCCCGCTTTCCGGAAAGAGCATGGCCGGCTGTTCCTGCTGGCGGGAACGGGTTTTTACGTTCAGCCGAAGCGGAGCGGTAAAGGCATCCAGGGCAATCCAGTTCAGTTCCTCCACCAGAATTTCACGGCTGTATAGGGCCCGCTCAGGTCCGACTGTGACCGTACCTTCCTCCATATTTTTTCCGCAGACATAAACCGGCTCGCCCATGGACAGCCCCAGGCCCTTCCGCTGTCCCAGCGTATAGCGCACCGCACCCTGGTGACGGCCCACGACCCTCCCCTTCAGGTCCAGGAAATCCCCGGCGGGACAGGGGGTTCCGGTATAAGCTTCCATAAAAGCGCCGTAATCGCCGTCTGGGATAAAACAGATGTCCTGACTATCCCGACGCTTGGCGTTGACAAAGCCGAGACGGTCCGCCAATTCCCGCACTTGCTGCTTCTCCATCCCGCCCAAGGGAAACTGGATATGGGAAAGCTGCTTCTGGGTGAGGGTGTAGAGGAAATAGCTCTGGTCCTTCCCGATGTCCAGAGCCTTTTTCAAAAGCCATCGTCCTGTGGCTTTCTCGTAGTCTGTCTGGGCGTAGTGCCCTGTGGCCACGTAGAAAAGTCCGGCCCGCTCCGCCTCGTTAAGAAGTCTGGAAAATTTCAGACAGCGGTTGCAGTCGACACACGGGTTGGGGGTTCCGCCGGACTGGTAAACGCGGATGAATTTTGCGATCACTTCATTTTCAAATTCTTCCCGCAGGTCCAGTACGGAAAAGGGGATATGGAGCCGTTGGCAGACGGCTTCCGCGTCGGCTGTGTTCCGGCTGTTGTCCTCCGGGAGCAGGCGCATGGTGACGCCTTGGCAGGGAAAGCCCGCCGCCTGTACCAAATACGCCGCCACAGAGCTATCCACACCGCCGCTCATGGCGACTAAAACGCCCGCCTTCCTCGCCTGTTCCATAGCGCACCTCGCTGTTCTCTCCTGCTTCAGAGCCGTTCTTTTTTTTGCAAGCTTTATTATTATAATACAGGTTTACAGGTTTGTCACGGGTTAAATCCACAATTTAATGGTAGACGCACATGTTTTGCATGATTGGATTCATAGCCTGCGCTTTTTGCGTAAGACTATCCCTTTTTCAACAAAAAACACGATTGTCCAGAGAAACTTGAGAGACAGAGTGTAGAAAATCGCGGAAGAATCTATATTATGTAAACAGGCTGGCAAAATGCAGGAGGGTTGATAAGTGGATTTCCGCCTTTTGAAGGAAGGTGGAATAGACGTGAAAGGATTGGGACATGCGGGAAATACCATGTGGAAAACCATGTGGAAAGTGTGGATAACTCTTCGTAGAAGGCTTTTATGAAAATCATTATGTAAATTTAAAACGGGGACGAAAATATTATTGACAGAGAAATGGACGGGAGAAAGAAGCCAGGAAAATCAGCGAAAAAATTGACGGAGAAAATCGAAACGGCAATTCGCGCGGAAGACGAAAAACCGTTTGCCGTCAAAAATTGACAAAGTGTTCAAGAGGAAAGTGCAGGATATCCTGCAATAATACGTGAGGTAATCGCAGAGAGGGGGTGGAACCGGAGTTTGCGCGCACACAGGATTCCGGGGCGAAGCAGGCAGGCGGGGATGGGCGCGGCTGGAGCTTCGGTTGACGGCCAGAGCTGTGGAGCGCCGGGGGGCTCCGGCAGCCCCGGCAGATTTGGGCGGAATGCGTTTTGGCTTTTCGGAAACACGAAAACGGAAGGGGCCCCATGGGGCTCCTTCCGCAGAGATGCGTTTTGATCTCGTTGAACGATGGCAGAAAACTTCTTGCGATTTAGTATCGGAGAAGCGCCGTATTTGCTTCCGGGATGAATGTACGCCGTCTCAAGCGCCGCCCTCTTCATCCTTTCGGTCCTTTGGCGGCGCCAGACCGTCCACGCGGGGGGTAGAAGGCTGCTCCGGGATCATGGTGGTGCGGCCATTGAGCCGGCCGCCGTTTTCAATGACAAAGGAGACTGTGGTCACGTCGCCGTCGATGGTTCCGGTCCGCTCCAGCTGGACATGGTCGCTGGAGGTAAGGTTGCCTTCCACCTGCCCGGCAATGCGGATGACGTCTGCTACCACGGGGCCCTTTACCCTGCCGGTGGCCGTTACGATGACATAGCCCTTCAGATCAATTTCACCTTCCACAGTGCCCTCAATCTGGACCACGCCTTCGCCGCTGAGCTTGCCGGTGACAATCAGGTCCTTGGCGATCACCGTATTGCTGCGAGGCTCGGGGAGTTCGGGAATGTCGGCGTTTTCCCGCCGGTCGTTATCGGTCTGAGACTCCGTTACAGGGGGAGTCTTGGACGGTCCTCCAAAAAAAGCCATTTCATTCACCTCGTTTGCGAAATTGAAAACAGTATATCACAAACCCCTTCAAATTACAAGGCTTCCGCCGCTGAAAAAAGGAGCGGCTTTTTGGAGACCTGTGAAAATATTCAGCGACAGCGGGCGGAGGAGCCCGCTTTTTGCCGGAGGCGTTCCCGGCGGAGCATGCGGCCCCCTCGGGTCAGCATGGGCAGGGCGAAGAGCAGCAGCGCGCCATAGCAGATGGCGCCGTATCCCCTGGTAATCAGCTTTGTCAGGCCGAAGGTGGAGACGCAGATTCCCAGAGCGGTCACCGCTCCTGTGATGAGGGGGCGGGCCAGCTCAAAGGATTTTCCCCGAAAGAAGGCCCGCTCCAGGCGGTCCTCCATGGCCTTGATGAAACCGGCGGCGGTTTCCACCAACGTGCCCAGGAGAACGATTTGGAACAGCGCGTACAGCCAGGGGAGGTCAAGTCTCTGGAAAATCACCGTTACCGGCGTCTCGGAGGCCAGGACAGCCGAAAGGTCGCTGCCCATGGCCAGCAGCAGAGGCAGGGCGGGAGCCGCCCCCAGTATCCCCGCCAGCACGCCGCAGATCACGGCCTCCCGCCGCTGCCGGAGGTTTCGCAGGGTGTAGAGAATCATGGAAACGCAGAGGAGGTTATAGGACGCGTAGCGAAAGCCGCTGAACAGCCAGCCCGGGGCGATTTCAGCCCTGGCCAGCTCGGCGGAGATGCTGCCGCCGGAACGGAGGAAGACGGCGGCCAGAAACAGGGTGAAGACGGCGTAAAGCACATAGGCCCAGAGGGACAGGGCTTTTTCCATAGCCTCCGTGCCCTTGAGCACCAGCAGCACCACACCGCCGGAGAGCAGTGCCACACCCACCCAGGACGGCGCGCCGGTCAATCCGGTGACGCAGGCGGCGGCAGTGGCGTTGACCACGCCCAGGACCAAAAGCATCATGGCATAGAAGCAGAGGTCATAGAGGAAGTGGGCCGGCCCCAGCAGCTTTTTCATCATGGACCCGTAGTCGTAGGTTTGAAAGACCCGGACAAACTCAAAGGTCACGGCGCACAGCACCGCCCAGGCGGCCGCCGCAGCGCCCAGGGCCAGCAGGCCGCCCAGCAGGCCGCAGCTTCCGAAATACCGGGCGATTTCCGCACCGGTGCCGTAGCCTCCGCCGATCAGGACGGATTGAAATACCAGGCCGGGGGTCAGATACCGGGTCCAACGTTGTGTTCTGCGCATTGACAGTTCCTCCCGTTCAGCGAACTTATCCCATGTATATGGCAGGTCCGCCGCCGGGTATGCGGGAAAATGCGTATAGCGGACGAACCGCGCCGCATAGGGTTTTCCGAGAGGTGATGTGAACCATGACGATTCATGTGGTGAAGCCCGGCGAGACAGTGGATGCCATTGCCGGAAGCTACGGCGTGTCGCCCCAGCGACTGGCGGCGGACAACAGCCTTCCGGAGAATTTGGCCCTGGCGGCGGGACAGACGCTGGTGGTGCGGTTCCCCCGGCAGGTCCATGCCGTGGTGGCGGGAGAAACGCTGACCTCCATCGCAGCGGACTACGGTGTCACGGTGCGGCAGCTGTGGCGGAACAACTGGGAACTGGGCGGCGGGGACGCTCTGGCGGTGGGACAGGTGCTGGTGGTCTCCTATTTTGAAGAGAGGCTGGGGCAGGGGATTTTTAACGGCTACGCCTATCCCTTCATCGAGCCGGCGCTTCTGGCGGAGCAGCTGCCCTATCTCTCCGCCATGGCTCCCTTTACTTACGGCATCACGGCGGAGGGCGGTCTGCTGCCTTTAAATGACGAGGCGATGCTGGCGGCGGCTCGGGTTCGGGGAACGAGGCCGGTGATGCACCTGTCCACTCTGACGGAGGCGGGACAGTTTGACACCGGGCGCGCGGAGCTCATTCTGACGGATTACGAAGCGCAGGGCCGTCTGGCGGCGGAGGTACTGCAAACGATTCTGAGAAAGGGCTACGCGGGGCTGGATGTAGACTTTGAATATCTGCCGGGGCAGCTGGCCGCGAGCTACGCAGCGTTTTTAGGCCGGCTGCGGCAGCTGCTGGCAGCGCAGGGGCGGTTCCTCTGGGCCGCGCTGGCCCCAAAGACGAACACCCGCCAGCGCGGACTTTTGTACGAAGGGCATGACTACGCCGCTGTATCGGCGGCAGTGGACGGAGTGCTGCTGATGACCTATGAATGGGGATACACCTACGGCCCCCCCATGGCGGTGGCGCCTCTCCCCAACGTCCGGGCGGTGCTGGACTACGCCATCACGGAAATCCCGGCGGAAAAAATCTTCCTGGGCGTGCCGAACTACGGCTATGACTGGCCGCTGCCCTTCGTTCAGGGCACCACAAAGGCGCAGTCCATATCCAACCAGCGGGCCATCGAGCTGGCAGTTCAGTACGGCGTGGCCATTGAGTACGATGAGACCGCCCAGTCTCCCTTTTTCCACTACACCGACGCCGCCGGCGGCGTCCACGAGGTTTGGTTCGAGGACGCCCGGAGCATGGACGCCAAGCTCCGCCTCGTGGCGGAGTACGGCTTTCGGGGGGCGGGATTCTGGAACCTCATGCGCCCCTTTTCCCAGACCTGGCTGGTGCTGGACGCTCTCTACGATATCGAATGACAAAAAGGAGGACCCGACCGCCTGGCCGGGTCCTTCTTTCGCAAGGCGGATTAAACATTGATCTCCGGCGTCTCGCCGGGGACGGACACGGCCAGCAGAGCTAGCCTCTTTGATATACTCTAAGATGACACGCCGTGATAGTTCAAATCGTGCCATATCATTTCCACATCCAGCCATCCGCCGGATTCCGAAGAAAAATCTTCATGGTAGATCTCGGCCAGCTCACCAGCAACGCGATCCCAAATGGACATACGGACTATATTGCTCTGGACAATCCCATAAATATGAATCTGCCGCATACAGACCGGGTGGTTCCAGTCCTCCCACTGGCGGAAGGTATGAACCCCTGTTCCGCTGTAATCAGCAATGTACCCAGATCGCCCTTGGTATCCAGCAGGAAGGCGTCGTGCATGTCATCAACGAGCTGTTCCTCCAACAATGCCTGCTGGGGTGTTTTCGTTGGTTCCGCGGTCTGATTTATTGGAACGCGGAACCTGGGACCGTAGACAAAAAGTGAGACAATGATCACGTCTCCTTTCTCATTGAGATGGACGTTCCCGTATTCAGCATCGAATTCATCCAAAAACAGTTCCCCGCTATATTCTGGCACATCGCAGGGGAATAACAGTGGGCCAAATCTCTCGTACACCTTAGCTGTTCCGTTGTGAAACATATTACGCCGATACTCTACAACGAAGGTGCGGCGTGTTTGCGGCTCTGTTCCCTCGGCGTACTCATATAATCCGCTATCCATAGCCAGGACAAACACTGCAAGCAATCCCGCAAGCGTTACAGCGATTAGGGCGGCAGTCCTTCTTCCTGTGTTCTCACGGCCAGCCCATTTGCATAAACGGACAAACATCCAGACGCCAGCAAACAGCGCGTCTAAGACGAGGATGTTGATTCCAACTACCACAAACTTCATCTCAAAAAAGAATAAAATCGTAAGCACGGCCATAGCCGCCAAGAAGATATACCACGATGTTTTTATAGCTTTTTCTTTGTCCATTAGGAAGCTGCCTCCACGGTTGCTTCTGCATTCAGATACGTCAGCATTTCATCCTTTGAAAAGCATTTTCCGCTTTCTGAAAAACAACTTGTATCATCCATCTGCGAAATATCAAGATCGGCAAATATTCGATTATAGGCTGTCTCGTCGATTTCCTCTGATAATAGGCGCTGGCGTATTCTCCCTCGTCTCCGCCGCCTTTTGCACGGGAAAAGGCGGCGACAATATTTTTATGTTTGTAGTAGGTCATTTCTACAGTAGTCATGGAGTCTGCCAGACATTCGGCATTACCATTCCTGACAGTATAAAGCGAATATTTATCCCAGGTTCGATCAAGGATGACCCATTCAGAAATGTCATCTTCATCCAAATAGATCAACGAGAACATAGGGCTTTCTATATCATTTTCAGCAAGAACTGGAACGCACGCCAAACATCTGGCGTATGGATGGAGAGGGCTGTTCTGTCATATCCCGGCAGGCTTCATCTGCCTGACAAACACAAAGCCGTCCGGTGATGATGTATGCCAAGCGCTATTTTTCATATTTCATTGAATAGCCGGCCCAAGGAGTCAAATCTGTTCGCAGTGTCAGAATTGGGTCAACAATCTCGTGCCACTCCTCTTCACTGATTTCTGCCTGTGAATCACTTTGTGTATGGTCTATGAAGTAATACCGTCCATCGCAACCGTCCCATATTTCTATTTCATAAATAATGTCACCATTTTCATCTATAGCATCTATAGCAATCCTCAAAAATAATGACAACAAAGGAGGTGGATTCAGGCGGTACAGCACAAGGATGACGACGCAGGCGGGCTGACGCCCGTCAAGGAGGAAGACGCGGTGATGTGCTGTCTGGATCTGCCGAACTGCTGTCACTATTTCTGAGGATTGCTATAGTTCATGGTAAATGATTTCCCGGCCGTCATGCCCATTATTTCCATCATATAATAATGCCTTGTTGCTTAAAATCTCAAAATGATTATGACGGTGGTCTCCGCCAGCCCATATAAAGGCAATACCGCATAATGCGAAATCCGCAAAAATGTGATATAATATAAATATGG
>NZ_CAJTUX010000082.1 GCF_910579365.1 uncultured Oscillibacter sp. | reverse complement strand
GAACAGTTTGTGTTTCTGACTTCCGGCTATGAGGACGAGAAGCGGGAACTGACAAAGCGGGCCGCAGAGTTGAAAAAGGAGATCGACACCGCCGCCGAGCGCAGCGCCGATGTGAAAAGGTTTATCGCCCTGGTACGCCGGTACACGGAGATCAGCGAATTGATTTATGAGAATGTCCATGAGTTTATCGACCGCATTTTGATCTACGAATTGGACAAGAACACCAACACCCGCAAAATCGAAATCTTTTACAGCTTCGTGGGCAAGGTAGACACCGGCGACCAGCCCACCGAAAGCGTTTCTTATTTCAGGCAGATCGGCGCTGATGTCAAAAGCGTTGTCGTTTAGGGCTGAAAGCAAAATGCTGGGGCAAGATAGCGTACCATTCAAAAACGGTTACGTTATCTCACCCCAGCAAAGCGGGTGCCAGAGATACCATCGTCCGTGAAATGGGTGGGATTCGGGAAACCATTCCGGCGGGCATAGTCCTCTAACATGGCTTTTTGGGATGTATTGTGTAAAGGGTGGTTTCACCATCCAAATACACATTGACTGATGGTTCATTTGTGGCAAGATGACGCAGGTCGGAAAGGCGGTGATCGACCAGCAGGAGGGAACCGAAGCGGGAGTGTCTGGGAATGACCTGGGCGCTCCTTCTTCTTTATAGGCCCCCCTCCTAAGAGCGCACTTACTCACCACCTGCCAAGGGCCGATGGTAGTACTGCCTGACGGCAGCCGTGCGCCCTCCGGGGGCGGCTTCGCCGGGGTGTCCTTCCCTGCCGGTATATAATCAGCAGACGCCAACGGTGGCTTGTGCATCGGACGCAGCCGCGCCGATCACCGGGGGCTTGGGGGCCTTCAGCCACCAACAAGCTGCGCCGGGTATATACCGGTGCCTTGCTTGCCAGTACTTTCAACGCCTATAAATGAGGGTTGAATGTCATTCGCATTAGTGGTATACTTGGCTCGTGTTAATTCGATAAATCGAAATTTCGGGGAGGATACATATACATGGATGAACAAAAAAGAGAAACTGTCGAAAAAACAGTAAAGACAGGTATCACATTTGGCAGCGCTTTGGCAATGGTAATTAGTTATTCTACTTGGCACTCTGTTGGGTGGGCCATTTTTCACGAACTGTTGAGTTGGGTATATGTGATATACTTTATTTTGAGATACTAATCCTAGTTTAACGGGGGGGGATTTCATCTTTATGATGAAATTCCCCTTGACAAATGTTCTCTTGGTTCAGTATGGAATTGCTGGGGCCTTGTAACTCATCGTCGCGGCTCAAACGCTCGTAGCGTGCTGTAATCTTGTTTTCTGGGCCATGCTTGCCACCTCCTGTTGTTGTGCGGATTTCTCCGTCCCTAAAATACTAACCCTTTTGGATCACTGTTTCCTACCGAAATCATAGAAGGATATGTGCTTGAAAATGATGTTGCCCTGTATGGTGAGGGAAATGAAAGTGTTTTGCAAGTCCCATTTTTCAATGAGCGGCTTGGTGACGAATTGGTGGTAACGGTTTATGCAAAAGGCCATTATGGAGATGAGCCTTTAGATGAGGTCATCTATGGCGGCCACGCTTTCAAAGGAAGTATGATTGCGATTGACGGAGGGGATTATGTGATACGTTACTTCACTAGACGGGATATTATTGCAATCTCTGAATTTGAGGATATGGTAAAGTCGGCGCGGCAACTTTCCTCGTGGAGTATGGCGTAGGAACTTCCCAACAAGGGCAGCGCCCCCACTGAATACCCCGATACTACCATCGCCCCAGGCTTCGACCTGGACGAACCCCATGAATTGGCCGCTCCGTACCCCCCACACTTTCGCGCCGCTTTTTACAAACCTTGACTTTTTGACCAATTACCGATATGATAGAGACAGCGTTTCGGCATATCATCCTGCTTGCTTGGTTTCGTCCGGCAGTGAGAAGGATGAAGCTCAAAAGGCCCTTAAAGTCCCTGCTTTTTGGGGATATTTGCACAAAACCTTATTTTGTAATGGAATTTGCCGATATGCAAGTAGGAAGGTATGTTTTCGGGCTCCAAACGCCTGTCAGGAGGTAGCGCCTATGCTGATGCTCTATCTGCAAATGCTGGATACGCCGGAGGAAAAGGTTCGGTTTGAGGAAATCTACCTGAAATACCGTGAGAAAATGTTCCATGTGGCGGACAGCATCTTGCATAACGATCAGGACGCGGAGGACGCGGTTCACAATGCCTTCCTGCGGATCATCAAGAAGTTTTCCAGGTTTCAGAATATACCGGCCAAGGATTTGGCTCCGCAGGTCGTTGTGATTGCCCGAAACGAAGCGATTTCTCTCCAGCGCAAGAAGAAGGATGCCGCTCCGCTGGAGGATTGGGACGGCTTTGCGGAAACGGCGGAGTCCGTCAGCGATTATCACACCCTGGTGGAGACCTTTGCCCGGCTGCCCCTGTCGTACCGTTCGGCCCTGGAGATGAAGATGGTGGGCTACTCCGATGGGGAAATTGCCTCCAAGCTGTGCCTGACGAAGACGGCGGTCAGCACCCGGATCAGCCGGGGCCGCCAGTTCCTGCGGAATATCGCGGAGCAGGAAGGCTTTTTGATGGACGCGTAACCATCTGCCGCCATGGCTCAAAATAGTTTTTCAAATTTTTCTTGAAATCATGTGAGAATCCGCTTCCTTGCTGCGTTAACATAGTGAGGGAGCGGATTTTCTGTTGCCCGGATTAGGATGAATTTAAGAATATGGTGGTGATCTCTTTGAAGAAGAAAGGGCTGGCGCTGCTTCTGTGCGTGGCTGCTGCTGCCGGATGCCTGTATGCTGCGGCTCTCCATAAGCGCAGCACGAAAGAGGGAACCATTGAATATGTCCAGGCGAACCAGGCGGCTGTGGAACAGTTTGCGTCCGGTCTGCTGGAGGACCCGGCAGAAGGGGCCAGATATAACGGATGGCAGGCGGACTGCTATCAGGCTGTCCGAATGGTGGAGTTCATTATAAAAGGAACCGGCATCGGCTCATCAACCGCCTATGAGGGCTTTTACTATTCAGAGGATGACCGCCCGATTGGGTTCCAGGGCACAGAGCTGGACTTTGTGCAGGATGGGGCCGGCTGGAGCTGGAGGGAAGAGAGCGGAGATAACCACGAACGAATAGAGAAGATCACGGCACATTGGTACTGGTTCCAAATGAGCTTTTAACAAGGAGGGGACGTGCAAATGAAAACGATAACCATACTGTTCTCGGCTCTGATCTGCTTGTTTGGCCTGACGGGCTGTGTGCCTGCCCCTGAAGGGAGCGGTCCAGGCCGTCCCATAGCGGCTTACATCGCAGATGATGTAACGAAAGCGGAGATCACACACCGGGCCGGGGGAACGGTGACGGAGTGGACGGCGGAGGGCGAAGAACTTGACGCGCTGAGAGATTGGGCTTCCGGGCTGAAATACGGGCTTCTGGATTCGGAGGAGAATCCGGGAGACCATGACGGCGGCGAGGTCTATGAGGTTGTTCTGACCGAAGGGTATTACCCGGGCTTTTCGTATGTGATTTGTGGACCGGATGATTGCTATTTGCTGATAGAGGGATACTGGTACTCCGTGACAAATCCCTCAGACCCGCCCGCAGCCTCCCCGGCGGACCGTGGAGCAGGGACGCTCGATGTCTCGAAGTATGTGGTAAAGGGAGCGGACGGAGAGGCGGCCGAGCTGTCGGGGGAGGATGCGGAGATTTTGACACAGGTACTTTCGGGCGGCGCCTGGGCAGAAGGAACGACGGACTGCGCCAGCGACTGCACAGTGGGCTTGGACGGCAGATGGTTTCGCTATCATTCCGAATGCGGCACATTCAACGAAATCACCATTCCCGGCCAGCCGCAGTTGGCTTCCGCTCCGCCTCCGCCGGCCGAAGGGAGGGGCCTTCCGCTGGCCGATGCGGAACGGGCCGCTGTCAATGCGGTTCTCAAAAAGTACATTACCCTGGGACCTAGCATTGTAGAGAATGTCGGATAATAGCGGGTCCAAAGGAGGAAACCTGCTTGAAACGGAAGGGCGTACGCTGTTTATCCTGTTGCTGATTGTCATAGCTGTCACGTATAAACAGACAATTGGCGCGCCAGTGATTGGGACTATCGGCGGGGCAGAGTGGGAGTATTTGACCGTGGAAGGAGCGGAGTATGAAATCGACTATAGCAATCCTCAAAAATAATGACAACAAAGGAGATGGATTCAGGCGGTACAGCACAAGGATGCCGACGCAGGCGGGCTGACGTCCGTCAAGGAGGAAAACGCAGTGATGTGAAGTCCATATCTATTCCATCAAAGAACATGATGAATATCTATATTGTCAATGGGAATGGGAAGGCCATATTTATAGGCGCGTTCCTTGAACGGACACGAAGTAATCTGTATCAATCGACATCCTTGAAAAAATTCTTTAAAAAATTTTGAAAAATCATGTGAGAATCCGGTCTCTCGCTGCGTTAATCATAGTAAGAGTGCATTGACGCGCCGGAGCGGCGGACTCTTCCGGGGAAATCCATAGATTATCCATAGATTTAGGAGGAATAACCGTGGATGAACGGATGGTTCCGGCAGTGATCGTGATGGTTATCTTCTTTTTGGGCATCCCGGTTCTGCTGGGGGCGCTTGTGTACCGTGCAGCGCAAAAGAGCAAAAAGCGGGGAATCTATTTTCTGGTGGGGGTTCTTCTTATCGGCGCGATCATGCCGGCTTACGCCATATACCTGGGCGCGATCCTGGGGATTGTGTTTCAGATTTCGCTCCACAAGGCGTCGAACAAGAAAGCGCCAATAAAGGACACGTGACTGGAAGTGCAGGAGGGAACAGACATGACAGGGCAAGCGCTGGATCAGCTGGCCCGGCGGGTCATACTGGACACGGCCCGGCTGGAATACGGAGTGCTGTTGAAAGAAACGCCGGAGCGTACCTTTTCCCCCAGCTTCGAGCGAAGGATGAAGAAACTGCTGCGCCGGGGCAGGCATCCGGTCTGGTACAAGGCCCTTCACGCGGCGGCGTGCCTTCTGCTGGCGCTGCTGCTCAGCGGGTGCGCGGTGCTGGCGGTCAGCCCGGCGGCCCGGGAGGCCTTTGCCGGATGGGTGCGGGAAGTCCATGATACCTATTTCAGTTACCAGTATGTCGGACCGGATCAGGACGTTCAAGAGGATTTGACAAAGATTGCATTTCTTCCAACATGGCTCCCAGAGGGCTACCAGGAAGCGGAGCGGCCGCAGCTGTATGGAATGGTGAATATTTCCTATGAAGCAGACGGCAAAGAGACCGCGATTTTCGGGTACGCGCCGGAGCTTTCCATGACGGTATACACGGAAAACGCTGAGGCACATGAGGCGCAGGTCCACGGACGCAGAGCGGACTTATATCTGGACGGCCAGGAGGGTAACCGGAATGTGCTTGTTTGGACAGACGAAGATACGGGCTTCTTCCTCTGGATCTCCGCGCCGCTCTCCGGTGAGGAACTGGTCAGGATGGCCGAGAGCGTGGAGGCCCTGCCCCTTGCTTACTGCCCCGCTTGGGTGCCGGAGGGCTATACGCTGCTCTCCGGCGGCGCCAAGCTGCCGGTAATACTGGATTATCAGGGCCAGGACGGAGACTATTTCACTCTCTTGGTGATGGAGAATGCGAAGAGCACCAAAATGGAGATCGAGCTGGAGAAGGGAGACAGTTACCAGCCGGCCTCGGTTTTGGGAAAGCCGGCGGACATGTACCTGGGCGCGGAGGGACATATATCTGTCCTGATTTGGATGGATAATGAAGAACAGCTGACGTTCAACCTGTGCGGCACGCTTACGGAACAGGAACTGATGAAAGTCGCGGAGAGCATTGGAAAAGCGCAGTAAGAAGCGGTCCCAACGGGAGAGGGGGAGAAAGCTGTTATGACAGAGCAAGCGTTGGATCGGCTGATTCACGGAGTCATATTGGACACGGCCCGTCTGGAATACGGAGTGCTGCTGGAAGAAGCGCCGGAGCATACCTTCTCTCCTGCCTTTGAGCGGAGGATGAAAAAACTGCTGCGCCGGGGCAGGCATCCGGTCTGGTATAAGTCCCTCCATGCGGCGGCATGCGTGCTGCTGGCGCTGCTGCTCAGCGGGTGCGCGGTGCTGGCGGTCAGCCCGGAGGCCCGGGAGGTCTTCGCGGGCTGGGTGCGGGAAATTCATGACAATTATTTCCTCTACGAGTTTTTGGGGAACGAGGAAAGAGAAGCCGTTTCAAAGGAGGAGGTTCTCTATCAGCCCACCTATGTGCCGGCCGGGTATCGGATCGAGAACCGGTCTGTGTTTTCAGTCGGTATTGTGTCTGTCAGTTATATAGACGACCAAACCGGCAATATCGCAGAGTTCACCTATTTTTCGGACATGTCGTCGCCGATCCTCCAGATTGCGGGAGAGAATGAGATCATCTATCAAAAGGTCCAGGTCAACGGGTTCCCCGCCGATCTGTATCTGGATTCGGAAGAGGGAGAAGCCAACGCTATCGTATGGGTGGACGAGAGGAATGGGGCTGCGTTTCGAATTGGCGGCATCATAAGCGGGGAAGAGCTGGTTTGCATGGCGGAGAGCGTGGAAGCCGTCCCCCGGAATGTGCGCTTCTGTCCGTCCTGGCTGCCGGAGGGGTACGATGAGACCTCCGCCCAGGACTGCCCGGCGAAGGGGGATAACGTCCCCAGGGGCCTGGACGCCGGAAAGAGCGTCCTGACCTATGAGGACGGGAAGGGCGGACGTTTGACCATCACCTATGCCCAGGAATTTGATATAACCGGCCTGCGCCCGGACAAATGCGAGGCGGACGCGGTTTCCGTGCTGGTTGGAGGAGACCAGGCGTTTTTGTTCCTGGGTCAGGAGGACCATCATCTGGTCTGGGTGGACGGAGAGAGCGGCGTATTCTTCTGGATTTCCGGCCCCTTTACCGGAGAAGAACTGATTCGGATTGGGGAGGGTATGCGCACCGCGCCTCAAGAAGTGATGTTCTACCCATCCTGGCTGCCGGAGGGATACTATGAGACCACTACCGATGATTTGCGGAGACAAAGTATCCTCCGCTATGAGGACGGAAAGGGAGGACTTCTGACCATCCTCCATCCCGAAGATTTTGATCCCGGAACGCTGATGCTGGTTGGGGAAGCGGAGATCGTTTCCGTATTTGTCGGAGAGAATCCGGCGGATCTGTACCTGGATCGGGTGCCGGGCAATGCCAACAACTTGGTTTGGGTGGATCAGGACACGGGGATTCTCTACTGGATTTCCGGCCCTCTTACCGGGGAGGAACTGGTTCGGGTTGCGGAGAGCATGGAGAAACGAGAGGAGCCGCCGCCCCTGGAGGAGTACTGGCTGACCTGGACGCCTTACGGGTATCAGGAGGCAGAACGCTCCCTGCGGGAAAATCGAGGCCATGTGCTTTACCGGGATGAAAAGGGCCGTCAGATTACCCTGGCCTACCGGCGGGGCTCAGAAACCGCCAGCCTACAGATCTCCTCCACTCTGGGCGGGACGATGGAGGCCCGGCCCGTTACAGTGGACGGCGCTGCTGCGGACCTCTACCTGGAGGAAACGCAGGAGGCAGGGAACGCTCTGGTTTGGGCCCGGGACGGGCTGCTGTTCTGGATGATCGCCCCCTGTTCCCAGGAAGAGCTGACCGCCATGGCGGAGAGCGTGGAGGTTCTGCCGGTGGAATACAAGCTCACTTGGGCGCCGGAGGGCTATGAGCTGTATTTGCAGAATGATACCTTCGGTCATACGTTCACGTTCCTCTACAAAAACCCGGAGGGAAACATGATGTGCTTCCTGTACCAACCGGACAAGGAAAAGGCCAGGATGTATTTGGTCCCCAATGAAGACAGCACGGAAAAGCAGGTGTCCGTTAAGGGGAATCCGGGGGATTTGTACCTGGCGAAGCCGGGAGGCCCCCAAAGTGAGCTGGTCTGGTGGGACTCGGAGATGGAAGCGCTTTGCACCATCAGCGCATCCGTGTCTGAGGAGGACATCCTCAAAATGGCGGAGAGCATCGAGGCGGCAGCGCCTTCTCCAAAAGTCCGGCAGCCCAGCTGGATTCCCATGGGGTATCACTACGCGGGAGGCTCTTCCGGTTCCAGTTCGATGGAATGCCGGTATAAAAACGAAAACAGCGATGAATTCCTATTCGTGTTCCTGGGTCCTCCAGAGGCGGAGGAGAAAGAAAAACTCCGGGAGACCGTGAAGGGCCTGGAGTCCCAAAGCGTCCTGGTGAACGGACAGGCGGCGGAGCTGTACTCCGCGGCCGATGGCGTTCTCTATCTGGTCTGGAACGGCCAGGAGCCGGGGGAGGTTTTCTGGCTTTCCGCAGCGCTGGACGCCGGAACACTGATTCAGATCGCTGAAAGTGTGTTCTATCCATCGTAAGGCAGAGGGATTGCCTGCTCTGCTGGTGTTGTTCAAACGAAATTGTAAAATCAATCATTCAATGATTTAACGCCTTTTACAGCTGCTGTTCCTGCGGAGTTGGATTTTTGATGATAGGGTAGTAAGGAGTATTTTGCGCTTAGGCGTAGGAAATGGCGGAATCACAGCGTTTGCGCCACTGGAAAGCGAATGTGCCGGCAGCAGGGCTGTCAGTCAGGTTTTCCGGTGGATATGATCCCAGGGTTAGGAGGCGTTTTGTACTGTACGGCAAGGTCACAGTACAAATCGCCTTCCTTTTTTTGGAATACTAGCCGGAGGATCTGTTTGGGTCATTATTCGTTGATCCTGGAAGGAATTGTTGCTGAATAAATCGAATAACCAAACACGATCAAATACAAGGAGGAACTCAACATGAAACGCTTACACAAAATCAAGGTCCTTTTCGTTTTGGCCCTGTGCCTGACGCTCACCGCCTGCGGCGGCGGCGGACCTAAGCAGGAGGCGGCGGGTTCAGCGGAGGAGGCCACCGTCCATTTCCTCACGAACCTGCAAAACGGCGAGTTTGACCAGGCGAAAACCTACCTGGATAAAGAGAATCCGCTTCTGGCGGTCTTCCCCGCGGCGGAGGGCGAAGCCGCCCCGGAGCTGGACGGCGTATACCGGCAGTTCCGGGAGAAGATGTCCGGCCTGACCTTCCGTGTGGCGGACGAGGGGGCCGTGGGGAACAGCATGGTGTACATCGCCGCCGCCCAGTATGATTTCCGCTCCGCCATCAACGAGGCCATGCTGGCGGCCATGGAGACCCAGTGCCGGGAGGGCGGGACCGCCTTCGCGGACTACGCCGGATGGATGAGTCAGGGCATTGCCGGCGCGGCCATGGGGGAAGAGGAGACCGTCCGGGCCATGGCGACGGATAAAAACGGCGGCTATATCATCGACCACCGGGGGTACACCGACCACGACTTCATGAACCTGTTCACCGGTGGGTTCTACGACTACGCAGACTTCCAGATGGCCGTCTGCACCAGCTCCATGGACGGCGTGGAACACACCTATTACTTGGCTGCGCTGGGGGACCAGGTAATCGCCTGCGTGGAAGAGGTTTCGGAGCCGAACGAGAGCGGGGAACTGGATGATGAAACGATAAACGGGCTGAATGAATTTTACACCCAGACCGCTCAGCAGATTCCAGGCTTTTACATGGGGGTTTCCAAGGACGGCGGCCGGGCCGTCACCCACATCGGCATCGACTTCCAGACGGCGGACCAGAATGCCCTGGTGAACTCCGGCATGGTCAGCGGCGACTACCGGGGCAACATGGCAGATGGGTGGCTCAGCCTCTCGGCTA
>NZ_CAJTUX010000081.1 GCF_910579365.1 uncultured Oscillibacter sp. | reverse complement strand
GCTGCTGGTGGGCCCCCCGGGCACCGGCAAGACCCTGCTGGCCAAGGCCGTGGCCGGAGAGGCCAACGTGCCCTTCTTCTCCATCTCCGGCTCCGACTTTGTGGAGATGTTCGTGGGCGTGGGCGCCAGCCGGGTGCGGGACCTCTTCAAAGAGGCCAGCAAGGTCGCTCCCTGCATCGTCTTCATCGACGAGATCGACACCATCGGCAAATCCCGGGACAACCGCATGGGCGGCAACGACGAGCGGGAGCAGACCCTGAACCAGCTCCTGGCGGAGATGGACGGCTTCGACCCCACCAAGGGCGTCATCCTCCTGGCGGCCACGAACCGGCCGGAGGTGCTGGACCAGGCCCTCCTCCGCCCCGGGCGGTTTGACCGGCGCATCACCATCGACCGGCCCAATCTGGCGGGCCGCGTCGCCACGCTGGAGGTTCACACCCGGAACATCCGCCTGGGGGAGGACGTGAATTTGAAAAAGGTCGCCCTGGCCACCGCCGGGTGCGTGGGGGCGGACCTTGCCAACCTCGTCAACGAGGCGGCCCTCCGGGCCGTGCGGAAGGGCCGGAAGCTGGTCAGCCAGGAGGATATGCTGGCCGCCTTCGAGCTGGTCATCGCCGGCACGGAGAAGAAGGGCAGCGTCCTCACCGAGTTTGAGAAGAAGCTGGTGGCCTACCACGAGGTGGGCCACGCCATGGTGGCCTATAAGCAGAAAAACACCGAGCCGGTGCAGAAGATCACCATCGTTCCCCACACCCAGGGCTCTCTGGGGTACACCCTGCTGATGCCCGAGGAGGACAAGACGGAGCTGCGGACCCGCGAGGAGCTCATGGCCAAGATCACCGTCTCCATGGGCGGCCGCGCCGCCGAGGAGGTGGTGATGGACACCATGACCAACGGCGCGTCCCAGGACATTCAGGACGCCACCAATGTGGCGCGGAACATGGTGGCCATGTTCGGCATGAGCGAGGAGTTCGGCATGATGGCCCTGGCCTCCCGGCGGAACCAGTACCTGGACGGCGGCTATGGCATGGACTGCGCCCAGGACACCGCCGCCCGGATGGACAAGGCTGTGAAGGCCCTTCTGGACGAGGCCTACAAGACCGCCGTGGAGGTAATCCGGGACAATCGGGAGGATATGGACAAGGTGGTCGCCTACCTTCTGGAGAAGGAGACCATCACCGGCGCGGAGATGGTGGCCATCATCGAGGGCCGGGATCCCGCCCTGGTGGAGAGCCCCTACGCCTCCACCCGTCCGGCAGAGATCGAGGCTCCGGCGAAAAAGGTTCATATGATCTCCGAGAAGATCGTGGCCCCGGAGGAGCCGGTCCCGGAGGCCGGAGAGAAGGCCTCAGAAAAACCGGAGGAGGAAGAGCCCCGTGATTCGTAAGGCCGCCGCCGCCGATCTGCCCGGAATCGGGGAGATTTACGAGGCCATTTTTGACCAGGAGGCCCGGGGCCCTGCCTACACCAACTGGCTCCGGGGGACCTATCCCACCGTGGACAGCGCCCGGCAGGTGCTGGAGGCCGGGACCCTCTATGTGGGGGAGGAGGACGGCGTCCTCTGGGGCGTGGTGAACCTCAACGGCGTCCAGCTGCCGGAGTATGATGAAATTCCCTGGTCGATTCCCGCGGAGCGGGAGGCGGTGGGGGTCATCCACACCCTCTGCATTCACCCCCGCCAATCCGGCAGGGGCCGCGCCCGGCAGATGGCGGCATTCTGCGAGGAGACCGCCCGGGCCCAGGGCAAGTCTGTCATCCGCCTGGACACCTGGGAGGGGAACGTACCCGCCAACCGTTTGTATCCCTCACTGGGCTACCGCTTTGCCGGGGCCACGGAGTTTTTCTTCCAGGGGTACATCCGAGAAACCCTGAACTGTTACGAGAAAGCGCTTTGATTTTATCTCAGAAGAACGACCTCCGGTTCCCTTGACAACCGGAGGTCGTTTTTTTACAATAGAGAGGCACACTATCAACATGGGAGGTTTGATCTTATGAAGCGTTCCGCAGGCATACTCCTGCCTATTTTTTCCCTGCCGTCGGAATATGGCATCGGTTCCCTGGGGGCGGAGGCCAGAGCCTTTGCCAACTTTCTTCAGGACGCCGGGCAGTCCTGGTGGCAGATTCTGCCCGTGGGTCCCGCCGGGGGCGGGGACTCCCCCTACACCAGCGAATCCACCTTCGCCGGAAATCCGCTGTTCATCGACCTGGACCTTTTGGCGAAGGACGGCCTCCTGACGGAGGAGGAGCTCTCCTCCGCCCGGGTCCCGGCGGGGGATAAAATCGACTACGGCGCTTTGAAAAAGAGCCGGGAGCCCCTGCTGCGCAAGGCCTTTTCCCGGGTCAGCGGCGAGACGGCGGAGGCCGCCCGGGCCTTCGCGGAGCAGAATCCCTGGGTGCGGGAGTACGCGCTGTACCGGGCGGTGAAGGGGCATTTCGGCGGCCTGGCCTGGTTTGACTGGCCGGACGAGGGCCTCCGCCGCCACGAGGGGGAGGCCGTGGACCGCTGGCGGGTGGAGCTGGCGGAGGAAGTGGCCTTCCAGACCTGCGTCCAGCACTGGTTTTTCACCCAGTGGGCGGCCCTGAAGACCTATGTCAACGGCCTGGGCCTGGGGCTCATCGGCGATCTGCCCATCTACGTTTCCCTGGACTCCGCCGACGTGTGGAGCGAGCGGACGGAGTTCCTTCTGGACGGGGAGGGGCGTCCCTCCAAGGTGGCGGGGGTGCCGCCGGACTACTTTTCCGAGGACGGCCAGCTCTGGGGCAACCCCCTGTACAACTGGCCCGCCATGAAGCAAAACGGCTTTGGCTGGTGGATTCGCCGGGTGGAAGGGGCCACCAAACTGTTCGACGTCATCCGCATCGACCACTTCCGGGGACTGGAGAGCTATTGGGCCGTCCCGGCGGGGTCCGAGACCGCCCGGGTGGGTGCCTGGGAGAAGGGCCCCGGTATGGACCTTCTGGGGGTGCTGACCTCCTGGTTCCAGGGCATCGCCTTCATCGCCGAGGACCTGGGCATTCTGACGGACGGCGTCCACCAGCTCCGGGAGGAGTCCGGCCTGCCGGGGATGAAGGTGCTGGAGTTTGCCTTCTCCGGACCGGACAACGCCTATCTGCCCCATCAATACCAGCCCCGCTGCGTCTGCTACACCGGCACCCACGACAACGACACCGCCGCCGGGTGGTACGCCGCCGTCGGAGAACAGGAGCGCGCCTTTGCCGAGCGCTATCTGGGAACCTCCGGAGCGGAAAACATCCGGCAGGCTCTGCTCCGGGCGGGCCAGGGCAGCGTGGCGGAGCTCTTTGTGGCCCAGATGCAGGACTACCTGGGCCTTGGCAGCGAGAGCCGCATCAACGTCCCCGGCGTGGCCGAGGGCAACTGGCGCTGGCGGCTGCTGCCTGGCCGGACCGGGCCGGAGCTGGCGGAGGAAATCCGGTCCCTGACCTCGCTGTACGGCCGCTGCCCCTGGAGACCGGAGCCGGTCGAAGGGACAGAGGGCGGCGAATAAGACAAATCAGAAGAATAAAATTTGGTTGAACTGCCAAAAATTTACGCAAATTTTGCGTTTTGGTAATTCCGCCGATTTCCCTGCCACACCCTCCACATATATAATGGGTCCAGCACATAAGATGGAGCGTCCGGTTTGACGCGGACGCGGAAGTGAGGAGACGCCTATGGATATTTTTTCCCTGTTTACCCTCTGCGGCGGTCTGGCCTTTTTCCTCTATGGCATGACCACCATGTCCAAGAGCCTGGAGAAAATGGCCGGCGGCCGGCTGGAGCGGCTTTTGAAGCGCATGACCTCCAACCCCATGAAGGGGCTTCTTCTGGGGGCGGGCATCACGATTGCCATTCAGTCCTCCTCGGCGGTGACGGTAATGCTGGTGGGTCTGGTGAACTCCGGCGTCATGGAGCTGGGGCAGACCATCGGGGTCATCATGGGCTCCAATGTGGGCACCACGCTGACGGCCTGGATTCTCTCCCTCACCGGCATTGAGAGCGAGAGCGTGCTTTTAAATCTCCTGAAGCCGGAGAATTTCTCCCCTCTCTTCGCCCTGGCGGGCATCCTGCTCATCATGGGGTCCAAGCGGCAGAGGCGGCGGGATATCGGGCGCATCCTCATCGGCTTTGCCATCTTGATGTACGGCATGGAGCTGATGAAGCAGTCCGTCAGTCCCCTGGCGGAGATGCCGGGCTTTTCCGACCTGCTGACGGCCTTCCACAATCCCCTTCTGGGCGTGCTGGTGGGGGCGGTGTTCACCGGCGTTATCCAGTCCTCGGCGGCCTCCGTGGGCATTTTGCAGGCCCTGGCCCTCACCGGCTCCATCACCTACGGCATCGCCATTCCCATCATCATGGGCCAGAACATCGGCACCTGCGTCACGGCGCTGATCTCCTCCATTGGGGTCTCCCGGGGAGCGAAGCGGGTGTCCGTTATCCATGTGGCGTTTAACGTCATCGGCGCGTCTATCGGACTCATCGTCTTCTGCGGGGGAGACCTGCTCTTCCACTTCCCCTTTATGGACACCGCCGTGGGGGCGGTGGGCATCGCCCTGTGCCACACGGTGTTCAACGTTCTGACCACCGCGCTGCTGCTGCCCTTCTCCGGCCAGCTGGAAAAGCTGGCCCGGGCGGCTGTCAAAGAGGGGGACAAGACCCCTCAGATCGCCTTCCTGGACCCCCTGCTGCTCCGGACCCCCGGCGCGGCGGTCAGCGAGTGCGTCGCCCAGACCTGCCAGATGGGCGCCCTGGCCCGGAAGAGCCTGCTGAGCTCCCTGGGGCAGCTGTCCCACTACAACCAGGAGCTGGAGGCGGAGCTTCTGGAGAACGAGGACAAGCTGGATATCTACGAAGACCGTCTCAGCGGCTACCTGGTGCAGATTTCCCAGCATGGCCTGTCCATGGAGGACATCCACACCGTCTCCCGCCTGCTCCACGCCGTGGGGGACTTCGAGCGCATCGGGGACCACGCCCTGAACATCCAGGAGTCCGCCCGGGAGCTTCACGAAAAGGGCCTGAGCTTCTCCGGCTCCGCCGAGGCGGAGCTCCGGGTGCTGGAGCGGGCCCTGGAGGACATTCTGACCGCCTCGGTGGACTGCTTCCAGGCGGACGACCCCGCCGCCGCCAAGACGGTGGAGCCCCTGGAGGAGACCATCGACCAGCTCACCGCCGAAATCCGGGCCCGGCACATCCGGCGGCTTCAGAACGGGGAGTGCACCGTTCAGCTGGGCTTCATTCTAAGCGACCTGCTGACGAATCTGGAGCGGGTCAGCGACCACTGCTCCAACATCGCCGTCTGCGTCATCGAGGAGCGGGAGGACCACGCCGAGCAGCGCCACGCCTATCTCCACGACTTCAAGGCCGCCGGGGAGTTCACCGAAAGCCTGGACAAGGATTTGGAGAAGTACAAGCTCCCTTGAGTTTCCGCCAGAGACGCGAAAGGACCGCCGGAAGAAATCCGGCGGTCCTTTTTTTCTGGGGAACAGCGGCGGGCTACAGATAGTTCAGCGGGTTCTTGGCCACGCCGTTATAACGGACCTCAAAATGACAGTGGTTGCCGGTGGAGTTGCCGGTGGAGCCGGCCCGGGCAATCTGCTGGCCCTTGTAGACCTTCTGGCCCACGGAGACCGTCAGGCTGCTGTTGTGTCCGTACCGGGTCACATAGCCGTTGCCATGGTCGATCTGAACCAGATAGCCATAGCCGCCCATCCACCCGGCGTAGGTGACGGTGCCGCCGTCCGCGGCGTAGATGGGGGTCCCTCTCGGGACGGCGATGTCGATGCCCTTGTGATTGGTGGAGCCGATGCCGCCGGGGGAGCTGCGCCCGCCGAAGCGGGAGGTGATGCGCCCGGTGGTGGGCCAGCGGAAGGTGCCGGAGGCCGCCGTGATGGGCTTGGGCTTCGTGCCCCGGAGGCGGTGCTCCGTGACGGGGTCCCGAAGGGTGACGCTGGAGAGCACCGTCCGCTCGGTCTCCTCGCCGTTGACATAGGTGACGTTGGCCACCGTGTCCGCCGCGCCGTATTCACCGGAGGAGGTGACCCGGTAGTCGCCCACGTAGATGTCGGCGCTGTCGGTGTATTCCACATCGAAGGCCACGCTGTCCACATACCGCTCCTGCTGAATCACGGTCATGGTCAGATAGGGCACGGAGGCGGACATGGTGAGAATTTCGCCGATTTGCAGCTTGTCGATGTTATAGCCGGGGTTCAGGGCCTCCAGCTCCTTGGAGGTGAGGCCGTGGTCCTCGGCAATTTCGGACCAGGTGTCCCCCTTGGCCACGGTGTAGGTGACCTCGGCGGTCTTGGTGCTGTAAAGGGTTTCCGCCAGATACCCCAGGTTCATCAGGCTGTCGGTGGCGACGAACTCCTCCTTGACCTCCACCTCCTCGGCAAAGGAGACGGAGATGGTGCCCTCGTTGGTGGCGGAGAGCTGAATCTGCTCCAGCAGCTGCTCCAGCGCGCCCTTGTAGGGCGTGGCGCCGATGCGCTCGCCGTTGACATACAGGCAGTAGGCGGCCGTGACCATGCCCACCTCCTGGCTCAGCTCCTCTTCATAGGTCTCCTTATCCACCAGGTCCTGCCGCCGGAGAAGGCCGGAGGAGTATTGAATCAGGGAGTCGTCGATGGTAAAGGTCCGGCCCAGAGTCTGGGCGGTGACCTTCTCCAGCTCCGCCCGGGCGTCCTCCGCCTCCTTCTTGCTGGCCAGGGAGGCCAGCACCTTGCCGTCATAAGTGACGGTGACGCCGTTGGTGTAGGTGGAGAAGAACAGCAGCACTGCGGCCAGGGCGCAGCCCCCCGTCAGGAAGACGGCGGGATGAATGCGCCAGCGGCGCTTTTTCTGGGCGTTCTTCTGCCGGGACGCGCTGTTCTTTTGCAGAAGGGCCTCCTGGAACAAGCTGCCCCACATGGGCAGCATCCCCCAGAAGAACAGCGTCAGCTGAACCGGCAGCCGTTCCGATTCCGGGAAACGGTGGGCCTTGTTCTCCCGGACGATGCGCCGCCAGCGGCGGCGGAAGTGCAGTTTTCGCTGGGCGATGGTCTGGCGCAGGGAGTGAGGTTCCTGCCGCTCCTGAGGATGGGATGGAGACGGCGTCTTCCGCTCCGAACGGGGGGCGGCGCGGCCCCTGGCCGTGCGGCGGCGCTCTGGCCGGCGCTGGTCCGGTTCCTCCGGCTCCCAATCTCGGATGGTGGGGGGGAGGTCCCACTCCCGCCAGGGACTCCAGCCCTCCGGAAGGTCCTCCCGCGCTCCGGCGTCCGGAGCGGACTGCTTCACCGCCGGGCGGGGCGGCGCGGTGGTCTTTTTTCTGTCTTCGCTCATAGGTCTCCTCGTATGCGCCCCCTCCCCGGGCGTTCCCGGCAAAAGGGGCGGGATGTCCATAAAAAGTTACAATTTGTTACCAATGCCTATCATACCGCTTTTTTCCCTTTTCGTCAAGCCCTGGGCTGGGCAAAAAAGCGGGGATATCCGGCGCTTTCCCGGTGATTTCGACGGGAAACGCCGCTTCCGGCGGAATCAGTGTGCCATATTCCGGTTGGTAAATGGTGACAGAAGCGTAAATTTTTATGGAAAGGAGCTGAAATTTGGATTGACCAGGGCTGGCAAAGGTGTATAATGGAGACGTAAAGTCTCAGCGGAAACTTGTACATCTGGAGGAAGAAACATGTTTGAATTCTTAATCAAGAAGCTGAAGGCCCATCCCCGGAAGATCGTCTTCACCGAGGGAACCGATCCCCGCATTCTGGAGGCCGCCGCCCGGCTGCTCTCCGCCACGTTCCTGATGCCCGTCCTGGTGGGCAACCGGGAGGAAATCCTGGCCGCCGCCGAGGAGGTGGGCTTCAACGTCAAGGGCGCGGAGATTCTGGACCCCCTGACCTTTGAGGATATGGAGAAGATGGTCGCCGAGATGGTGGCGCTCCGCAAGGGCAAGATGACCGAGGAGCAGTGCCGCGAGAAGCTGAAGCAGGGCAACTACTTCGGCACCATGCTGGTAAAGATGGGCTATGCCGACGCTCTTCTGGGCGGCGCCACCTATTCCACCGCCGACACCGTCCGTCCCGCGCTCCAGCTCATCAAGACCAAGCCGGGCTGCAAGATCGTCTCCAGCTGCTTCATCCTGGTCCGTCCCTCCGCCACCGGCGACCCCGACGTCTTCGCCATGGCGGACTGCGCCATCAACATCAAGCCCACGGAGGACGAGCTGGTGGAGATCGCCGTGGAGACCGTGCAGACCGCCCGGACCTTCGGCATCAACCCCAAGGTGGCCTTCCTCAGCTACTCCACCCACGGCTCCGGCGCCGGCGACGACGTGGACAAAATGCATCAGGCCTGCGAAAAGGCGAAGTTCGCCCTGCCTGGCGTGGTGGTGGATGGCGAGCTCCAGTTCGACGCCGCCGTGTCTCCCCGGGTGATGAAGACCAAGTGCCCCGATTCTCCCGTCCACGGGCAGGCCAACACCTTCATCTTCCCGGACATCAACGCGGGCAACATCGGCTACAAAATCTGCCAGCGCATGGGCTCCTTCGACGCTTACGGCCCCATTCTCCAGGGCCTCAACGCCCCCATCAACGACCTCTCTCGGGGCTGCAACGCCCAGGAGGTCTATTCCATGGCCATCATCACCGCCGGCCTGTGCGGAGACTGAGCGGCCTGTTCATCCGGGCAAACAGATCCCGCATAAACGGTTGAACGGAACCGGCAAAATCGGACAATTGATAAGAAGCCCCCTTGTGCAAGATCATCAGCCTGCACAGGGGGGCTTCGGCTTATGTAAAAGAAAGGTGCGCAAGGATGCACTCTGCCAGCCGGAGGCCCTCCGGCAAGCTCATGCCCTGATGGGACAGCGGGTTTTCCTTTACAGCCCAGACGCCCCCGGAGAAAAGCGGGAGCGGCGCGTCTGCGCCGCTCCCGTCAACCCTCGGTTTCCCTGCCCGAGACCGCCCGCACGGCCTGGGGCAGCGCATCCGCCAGGGATTCGCCCGTTCTCAGCTCTCCATATGCCGCCCCAAAAAGGCGGCGATGGTCTGGGCCAGCTTGTACTCCGCGTCGCCGGTGGCAGCGCCGGGCGTGCTGCCCACAAACAGGACCATGCCCAGCAGGTCTCCCTCCGAGAGGATGGGCGCCGCCACATTGGTGACCAGTTTGTCGCTGCCGTCGCAGACGGGGATGGCGTCCCCTTCTCCGCTGTACTGGTAAATGCGGCGGCTCTCCATGATCTGCTCCAGCTCAGGGGTGATGCGCTTGCCCAGCAGCTCCCGTTTGCCGCCGCCGGCCACGGAGATGACGGTGTCCCGGTCGGTTACGGCGCAGATGCAGCCGGTAGAGCGGCTCATGGTCTCGCAGAGCTGCCCGGCAAAGTCCTCCACGCCCCCCAGAAGGGAATACTTTTTGAAAATGACCTCGCCGTCCCGGCTGGTGTAAATCTCCAAGGGGTCGCCGTTGCTGATAACCTTGACAGTGAAAATTTTTCCCCGGCGGTGGTCGCTCTCCTGGGTGATTTGGATTTCATAGGGCTTTTCGGGTACGTTTAAGGGAATATTGGCGGGAGCCATGGCCGCCACGGCGGGGCTGTCCTCCCATTCGTCGGAGCGGAGCAGAGCGTCGATGTCACTTTTCAGCAGAACTTCAATGTGGTCCTCATAGACCTTGATTTTATGAATGATGAGCTGGAGGTCGTTCCGGTCCAGCTTGGGCTTGGCCAGAATGTCGTCGAAGACCTCCAACGCCGTTTTGGCTGTCCGGTTCACTTGGATGATGGTGTTCCGCTTGTCCACCGTCATGGCAATCTGGTTTTGGATGCCCTCGATGCGGCGAAGGAGGTCGCTCTCCAGCTCGTCATAGGTTTCCTCCAGGACCTCCTCCCGGTCCGGGTGCTTCATGATGTCCCGGATGCGCTGGCGTTTCGTGGCTTTCAGCTCCTCTTGGAGGTCCGCCAGCACCGCTTCCAAATTGGCGGCGCTCTGCTCCGTTTCGGCCACGTCCTCCTCTTCCTTGGCGAGGTCCGCGTTGAGACGGTCCAGCATGGCGGCGGAGTTGTCTTTGACCTTTCGGACATAGATTTTCAGCAGCTCATCCAGCTTGTCCACACGGATGTGGTGGCTGGTGCAGCCCTTCAATCCCCGCTTGTGGTACTCCCCGCAGCGGTAGGCGTCCTTGATGTCCCGGCGGCTCATGGCGAACATGGGGGACCCGCAGTCGCCGCACTCCAGGAAGCCGGAGTA
>NZ_CAJTUX010000080.1 GCF_910579365.1 uncultured Oscillibacter sp. | reverse complement strand
GGTTCCTCCGGGTCACTTGGTCCTACGGCTCACCCTTGGGCTGCTCCGTGTGGGCCTGCGGCCCGCCCTCCGCGCCGCTGCGGGTTCGCCTCCGGCCCTTCTGCGCCCCGTCGCAGTGGGTCCCCCCAGGACGGCCCCGCCCGCGCCCTGCCCTCCCTCGTCCCTCGGTCGGTTGGCCGCCTGGGCGGGCTGCGGGCTCCGCTCCTCCCGCCCGGGGCCTGGAGCGGCCCTTGCGGTCCGCTTTCTCAGGCCACCGGCCCCGGGCGCTCTTGGGAGAAGACAAATGCAGCAGAGAGATAGCGGGGTAATCCAAGGCGGATTCAGACTAATAGAACGTTCTCTTGGAGGCGGCGAACCTCCGCAGAGACTGCCGTGCATTACACTCAATCTTATTTGTTGCTGAACGTTTGTGAGAATCGCTATATACATCTAAACCTAAGCTTTGTCTGTAAGCGGGCGGAGCAGGATGTGCTCTATAAAAGCAAACCTAAGTTTTGTCTGTAAGCATTTAAACTGACCGAAGTAGATATGGGCCGACGCACTTGGAGGGGTCCCACAATTCCACAGGGGTGGGGTGGGTGTATACCCGCAAACACCCCTGTGGAATTGTGGGACCTGCCAGCGTTCGCCTCCATAGGTGCTTACAGACAAAACTTACCTTTGCGTGTTGTATACTATACCAGCGTTACCGTTGAACGAGTCTTTTGAAATAGTGAGCCAGGGGGAAGATGGATTCTCCCCGGCTCACTAGTCATACTAAGCTTCAGGCTCCTCCTTATATTAAAGTCTCTCCAGGAAGTTTGGTATCAGAACAAGCAATCCGGCTCATCATCGTCAATATCGTCATCGATATCATCGTCAATATCGTCATCAATATCGTCATCAATATCATCGTCAATATCGTCATCGATATCGTCGTCAATATCGTCGCCAGTGCCATCCCATCCATCACTAGGATAGACAGGGGCCTCAGTAGGATAAACGGAGACCTGTTCCTGCCCTACCGGCGATTCCAACGTCAGTGCGTAGAAGTGATGAATGCGATTCCCGTTTCCGTTGGCACAGGTTGTATTATGCTGGATGCCGTCGTAAGCATACAAGTCTGCCTTTAGTCTGGCTAGCTCTTTCCCCAGTCCCTGGGGGCTGTTCGCCAAGATGCGGCCCTTGTTCCGGCCGACATCCATCAGCTCAGACACCTTGCCCTGCCAACGCCCATCAGGACTGGCAGTTAAAAGTTCCCGGATGGTCTGCACCACTGCATTGTTCTCATAGTTCTGGCGGTCTACGTCCGGGGCGCCACCTAACGCTTCCCAGTGGGAGGTAGTGGAGTCAAACTGGATAATCAAATCCTGCTGCTGCACATCACGACCCGTAATATGCAGCGTCGCCTGGCTGTCATTGCGTGCTTTCTTGTCAAGCACCATAGAGGTATCGCAGCTGCCGAAAAGGCCCTGGGTTCCAGAGATTTTCGCATGGGCGTCTCCTTCGCCCGATGCCTTACGGGTATGGTGGACAAGCAAGATGCTGATGCCCCTGTTATCTGCATACTGCTTCAGGGCGCTAACCTCCCGAGAATCATAGAGGTACTTGCCATGTATGGCATCTGCCCCTCTGACCTTCTGGAAAGTGTCAATAATCACCAGCCCAATGCTGCGGTCTTGTGCAAGGTAATAATCCATCGCCTGATACAGATAGTTATCCGTTTGACCTGTCTCCGTGATGAAGTACAAGTGGGGAGGAGCCTGCCTGCCCTTCAAGATGGCGGACATACGGTCTTTGAGACGCCTATTTCCATCCTCCAAGGCCATGTACAGGACGCCCATCTGAGTCGTCTGCCGTCCTAAGAAAGAGGCTCCCTCAGCAACAGCCAGCGAGAGCTGGAGACACATGAAGCTCTTTCCAAGTTTAGGTGCCGAAGATAAAATGGTTACACCCTGCGGGAGGAGGTCGTGAACCACATATACAAGCGGAGCTATGGCCATTCGCTCTAATTCCTGTGCCGACAAAAGCGGCTGATATTTCCGCGCAGGTGCTGCCTGCTGTACAGGAGCCGCCAGAGGCTGCTGGGGAATCGCCTGCTGTACAGGAGCCGCCAGAGGCTGCTGGGGAATCGCCTGCTGTACAGGAGCCGCCAGAGGCTGTTGGGGAATCGCCTGCTGTGCAGGCGCCAGAGGCTGCTGGGGAATTTGCTGTGCAGGTGCCAGAGACTGCTGCCGGTAAGCCAGCGCGGAGCTGATGGCCTTTTGAATCGTCAAACTGCCGTAAGTACTGCGGCCGCTCGGCCTGTCCCACTTCTCTCGCATCAGCCTGGAGTTCCGAATGATTCTGTCAATCTGTCCTGCATCCTGCGTCCGGGCGGCGAGTATGTTGCAGAAAGCCATGTCGGCGGAGCTATGGTCATTGCCGCATATGGATATGTCGCCTTGCCCAAGCGCCATGAACTTCTCGCCGCTGGGGCCGTTCTTGATGCTCTCAATCAGAGCCAGGTCCTCGGGCCGCAGCGGATTGTCCGGCTGACCGCTGTCCTGGGCCACGGGCTGGGCCTGCTGGGGAGCGGGCTGGGAAACCAGCTGTCCCGGCCGGACCATGTACTTCTCCAAGACCCGCAGCAGTTCCGCGTCCCGCAGTTCCAAGTCTGCTCCGGGTGTCTGAGTATTGCCGGTCACAGACACATACTTGTTGGTTGCTCCGGCAACGTAGACCTCCAGGCCCTTGGCCTGGTTGTTGATGTAGTACTTGTTGCTATCGAAGACGAACCCCGGCGTGAGCAGGAACAGGATGCGGATACCCCGCCCACTGGGAGAGACTTCCGTGTAAGCCCGCATGGTCTTCATGATGTCATCGGCCATCGGGGAAAGATTCTCGTTCTCGTCAATGCAGTGGTCGATGTCAATGGCGGCCAGGCAAGAACCGTCCGACAGGCGGAAGATGCCTACACCCACGCCGTCGTACCTCGCTTTGGCGTAATTCTGCACTTCCGAAAAGCCCCCAAACGTGCTGGGGTCCGCAGTGTCGGCGGGCGCACTCGTCTTAGGATTGTACGGGACCTTGGCCGGTTTCACACCGTTGCCCCGAGGCTGGTACTTCCAGATAACGAAAGCGCATTCTTTCTTCGCTCTCTCAGGGATGTTGTTCAGATTCATGTTCGGGGGCATCATCACAGCACCTCCCCGTTTCTTCGCGCTCTCAGGGGTGTTGTTCAGATTCATGCTCGGGGGCATCATCACAGCACCTCCCCGTTTCTTCGCGCTCTCAGGGGTGTTGTTCAGATTCATGCTCGGGGGCATCATCACAGCACCTCCTCGGTCGAAGCCCGCTGCACCCAGGCCATGAGGCCCGGAACGGACACAAGCGTTCGGCCGCCGACCTGGAACGCGGGGAACCCTTCACTCCGGGCCAAGGCATAGGCAGTGGGCTTGCTGATGGACAGCAGCTTGGCCATCTCCGGAACGCTGATTGCCAGCTTGCCGGTGGTGTCTGCGCTCAGCTGCTCCAGAAGCGGCTGGTCATCGTGGCCGCCCTGCCCCCTGCCATGGCAGGGGGAGAGTTCATTGATAGAAGTGGGATTATAAATCAGGGCTTCGTGCTGGGGATGGCCGCCTGTGCAACTGCAATTACACATGGTGCCGGAGGTGGTGGAATGGTGCCTCATCTTAGGGACATGCGGAGGCAAGTGCGTGCTTTGCATCGCTTCGGATTTCTTCATGATAGAAATCCTCCTTTTTAAATTCTTTGGGTTCGGACCTCTGGCCCGGTCCCATGGTGCTATCTTACCACCGCCCGCTTAGATTGTCAACATTTTTTTAAAAAAAAATCCCCGGGAATTTGAAAAAAGATTTAGTCCCACGAAAATGCGGGCAACCGAGAGGCTACTTGGTGGGCTAAAACGGCCATTATACCTTATTTAAATAATAATCGCCCTTTTCCTGTAAGTAGCGGCCCTTCCGCTTCCCATACATTTTGCAAGAAAATTCGACCCAGAAATCTTTTTTCAAATTTTGTTGACATATGAAGATGACGTGCTATAATAAAAATGAAAAATCAAAGAAGAGGAGGAAGCAAACTGCTATTATGACAACAGGTGAAAAAGTCAAGCAGGCGAGGATAGCCAAGGGTCTCGCCCAGGACTACATTGCGGCTCGCTTGGGTATTTCCAAGTCCGCTGTCAGCCGATGCGAGCTCGGCCAGCGGCAATTCCGCGTTGACCAGCTTTATACTCTGGCGAATCTGCTGGATGTTCCGCCCTATGAGTTGGTCAACATCTCTCCGGAGAAGAAGGAGGAGCTCAAGCAGATTTCAAAAATCATATCTAATTTCGAAGACCGCTATTATCATGGGGATTATATCGGAGAGGCCGACCAATGGATTCCGCAGTCGATGGAGTTTTTAAAACAGCTGATTGAGCGTGAGTTGGCCACCGCCGCCGCTGAACCTGGTCCTGATGGGGCGTCGTCCGAAAACTCGCAAGAACCGGAATTAAAAAAGCGCCGGAGACGTACCGCAAAATTTGACACCATGTTTAACCAACTCAACGATGCGGGCCAGCTAAATGCCTTGGAATATCTTAAAATCATGGTTCAGGTCCCAACCTTCCAGCTTCATCCCCAAAAAACGGATGTTTATTCTGGGTTGAATGAAGAAGAAGGGGCGCAGCTGAAAAGCGTGATTGGTACGCTGAATGAAGTGAAGTACGAACGATTTCAGCTGATGGAGGCCCATGAGCCGGAAGACAGTGAAAAGATGAGGGAGAACGCGGAACAGATTGCCGGTTTAAATGAGATAATTGCCCAAATTATTACAGGCGCAATCAAGCGAGCGAACCCCCAAAATTAAATGTGGAAATTCTAAAAAAAAGAGACTGTCCGCATGGTTGCAGCCACACGGACAGTCAGCACAAAGCCCTGATTTATAATCCCATTCTACTAAAGCACCTGTGCTCCTATAGTATAGCACGTAGGGGCCATGGTGTCAAACCCGAAAGGAGAAGTTTTTTTACCATGGCAGAGAAAAAAAGACGTGCCAGAGGCGAAGGCAGCATCCGCCAGCGGCCCAACGGAACTTGGGAAGCCCGGTTCGTCATTGGCGTGGACCCCGGCACTGGAAAGGACATCCGCAAGTCCATCTATGGCAAGACCCAGAAGGAAGTCCGTAAAAAGATGACCGAGGCTGTTGCCGCTTTGGACAAAGACGACTACCGGGAACCCTGTAAGATGACCTTAGGCCAATGGCTGGACATCTGGTGCAAGGAATATTGGAGCGACATTAAGAACTACACCAAGGCGTCCTATGCTGCTCATATCCAAAACCATATCAAGCCCTGCCTTGGAGCCGTGAAACTGGAGGTCCTCGCCCCCCATACGATTCAGAAATTTTACAATGGTCTACTGGAGGCCCAGGACGGCCATGAAGCCCTGAACCCCAAGACCGTCCATAACTGCCACGGCGTATTGCACAGCGCCTTGGAAAAGGCCGTAGCTATCGGCTATCTGCGGTCTAATCCCGCCGATGCCTGTACGTTACCGAAGAAGACGAAGAAAGCCATCAAGCCCCTGGATGATGATGCCACGGCCCTCTTTCTGGGGGCCATCAAAGGGCACCGCTTCGAGACCATCTATTTGACCGATATATTCACCGGAATGCGCCGTGGCGAGGTCTGTGGCCTTACCTGGGACTGTATCGACTTTAAGGCCGGGAGCATCTATATCAACAAACAGCTCCAAAAGGAGCGGGGACCGGGCGGCAAGTACGTCCTTCCCACCACCAAGAGTGATAAGAGCCGGGTGGTAGTTCCTGCTCCGTTCGTCATGGACGCCCTGAAGGCCCAGCAGGCCAAGCAAGCGGAATGGCGTCTGAAAGCTGGCCCCTGCTGGGAAGGCGATGCCCTGGGCGATTTCGTGTTCACGGATGAGCTGGGCCATCACCTGGTTCCTGACACCGTGTATCGTAACTTCAAGCGTATCGTAAAGGCCGTTGGCCTGCCTGAGACCCGTCTGCACGATTTGAGACATACGTTCGCCGTGGCGTCTCTCCGGGTCGGGGATGATGTCAAGACCGTCCAGGGGAACCTGGGCCATGCCACAGCGTCCTTTACGTTGGACGTCTACGGCCACGTCACTGACCAGATGAAGCGCGAGAGCGCTGACCGGATGCAGCAGTACATCGAGAAAATCAAAAAGAGCGGTTAAAACGATTAGGCGGCTCTTTGTTCAGAAGAACATGGAACCGCCTTTTCACACCCCACCCGTGGAACCCCGAACGTATTTTTCCAGTGTGCGTGCCCCAAAACAGAAAAATCTCCCGTAAGGGGTATTTGAAGGGGTAAGCTGATTTTCATGTCTTGAAACTCGAACTTTTAAACGTAAAACCAGGCGATAAAACAAGAAGAATCCCCGTATTCGTTAAGAACACGGGGATTCTTCTTGGTACGCCCTGAGGGATTCGAACCCCCGGCCTTCTGGTCCGTAGCCAGACGCTCTATCCAGCTGAGCTAAGGGCGCATACTTTGCTTGTCCGATACAGCTTAATTATCATAGCATACTCCTTTGGAAAAAGCAAGACTTTTTTCTTTTTCTTTTTAAATTTTTTGAACAGCTACACAGGGGCTGTCTAAAAAAGCCAAAACGCAGGTCTTTCCGGCAAGTTTTGCCGCCTGCGGCAGTATAATGATGGGCAGATGCTTCCCGCCAATCATCATTATATGCGTTCTACCGGCATCACCGGCGGCGTCTGTGCGATATTGGAAGGTCTGAAATTGGGGGACGGGAACATTGCGGAGGGACCCGGCCCTTCGCTGCCACCTTACCGGAGTCCCTGAATCTCATTCAGCCTACTAATGCCCAGCCGCTTTATATCCCCTGGCCTATGAGCCTAATAAAAAGGAGTGTATCGTAAAGGAACGGGGACACCCCGAAAACAACAGGCAGTCAGGCCGCAGGCGGCACAGGGGCGCGGGAAAGGACGCGCCGAGGTGATTTTGACGGTAGTATATCACAGACAGCCGAATATGGAAAGGGGACTGATCCTATGCCGGCAGTAACAGCAGACGGTTCGATTGAACGCACTGACAAGCCGCTGCACATCACAAAGCGGATTGGCTCCACAACCTACAAGGTGAGTGTCCATTTCAGCAGGACGAGCAGGGAAACCATGGGCGATAAGCTGGTACGCCTGATTGAAAGGGACACGGTGAAACAGTGAAAACTATCCAGGCCGCCCCCACAAAACCGAAAGCCGCAGACGCGCCGGACAGCCGGAAAGAGGAAAGCATGAACAACGACAGCCTGTTTACTTTGGCAGCCTCATAGACGATTATCTCTGCTGTCCGTCGTGCTTGCCCTGGCGCTGACACTCGGCATGGCGGCTGGATTTACAACAGGGGCCGCAGCGGAGGACAACACTTCCTCCTTGCCGGACGGCCAGGCGCAGACCTTCGAGCGCAACAACGAGGAAAACGGACCGCAGGATACATACAATGTGCCGGGCGGCGTGGTGTCTGTGAACCGTGAGGACGAACACAAGTTCACCCCGGAGGAGTGGGCTAAAATTCTGGAGTCAGTGGAACAGGGCAAGGTTCGCTGGGTAGAGGACGAATCCGATATGACGCCGGCGGACAGCGCAGCGGCTTCTTTTGTGTCAAAGGACAGTTCACCGTTCACTTCGGTGAATGAAACCGGATATGAGGCCGGGAGCAGCGATGTGCCCAATTAATCGTAAATGAGGCCAGTGACAAAACGGTGGGGGCTGGTGACGGCTCAACGTATAAATGGCTTGGTTCCCAGGGAAACGCCTATACGGATATTGCTCCCGGTGTCGAAATG
This sequence comes from uncultured Oscillibacter sp., assembly GCF_910579365.1. GTDB lineage: Bacteria > Bacillota > Clostridia > Oscillospirales > Oscillospiraceae > Oscillibacter. Next base: position 2,492 of record NZ_CAJTUX010000080.1, on the reverse strand, counting down.
CCCGTTGGAGTTGTGACCTTGGGCAAAGACCAGAGCATCGTTGTGTCCCTGAGCTGTGAGGGCCCCTCCGATTGCTTCATAATCGAGGCGGACCTTAAAACAGCGAATTCCAGCGAGAAGCTGGTCGTCAAAGAAGCGGGCGGCCATTACGGCGGCCTGACCGAAGAGCGTTCTATTGAGGAGAGCGGCAGGAAAGCAGCACGACACGAAACCAGCGGCAGACTGCGTGAGAAAAGCAGGCCATATACCATGGGCGAAAGGTGAAAAAAGAGATATAAGGAGGGAAAGCTCCTGATACCCGGCGGTTTATTCATGGAGTATTTTGGATTTCTCCGCAGAGCGCGTTGCCGGGACTTGCCGGAAGCGTATAGAACCCAAAAAACTACGCGGTATTGATTGTCTGCGCTATCTAAAGTTTTTTCAGGATTTCTTGATTCCACTTATCAAACAGGGGAAATTTGCCGATATACTTTGAGACAACGCGCAGAAGATCAGTTCATGATTTACAACTGGCGGTTGTGAGCAGCGAAACATAAAAGGAGACTGGAAACATGATTAACTACATACGGAATTTAAGAATCAGGTTAAAACTCTATATTCTCATCGGGGTTGCGCTCTTCGGGATGCTTGTTATCAGCGGCATGTCCTTCTTCCTTATGGGGCGGATGAACGACATAACAAACGATATTGCAACAAGCTGGCTTCCCAGTGTGGATATAGCAAGGGACTTGAGTGCCACCGTCTCGAATATCCGCCTCAATGAATTAGGGTATCTTACCGCAATTTCTGATGATGTAGAGAAGTCCAGCCTTCAGTACCTCCAAAGTGAAAAAAAGGATATGGAGACTCTTTTGGCCACGTACGGGGCATTGATTGATGAGGAAGAACAAGCTTTCTATCAAAATGCGCTGAATTTCTGGACGCAGTACAATGAAGCGGACGAAAAAATGATGGCCTTGGCCAAGCAGGGCCGCATTGAGGATGCCCGCATGATCCTGGAGGGCGAGTGCGTAGACCTATACAATTCGTTAAACAGCGCGTTCAATAATATTATCGTCTACAATACGGAAGGCAGCAATACTGCGGTGGCGGAAAGCTCTTCCACATACAAAACTGCCGTCTATCTTATGGCGGCGATTGTCCTCGCCGTAATCCTCGTGGGAGTGTTCTTCTCGTTCGTAGTGATACGTCTGATCAAAATGCCCATTTCCGAAATTGAGAACGCCGCGATCAAAATGGCCGAGGGAAATTTGGACGTAGTAATCTCCTATACCTCCAGAGATGAGCTGGGGGTTCTTGCCGCGCAGGTAAGCAGACTGATTCACAAGCTTCAGGTCATTATTGATGATGAGAACAAATTCCTTGCCAAAATGGCCGAGGGAGATTTTACGGTGGATTCAGTCTGCGAGGATGAGTATACAGGCGGTTTCTATCCCCTGCTGGTTTCCTTCCGGAGCATTGCGGAAAAGCTCAACGATACCATGCTGCAAATCAGTGAAAGTTCCTCCCAAGTCGCCAGCGGGGCGGACCAGGTATCGACCGGCTCCCAGGCGCTTGCTCAGGGGGCAACCGAGCAGGCAAGTTCCGTGCAGGAACTCGCCGCCACAATTAATGAAATCTCCAGCAAGGTAAATCAAAACGCGGACAACGCACGGCAGGCCAGCGCTGCGGCCGAAAGTGTCAGCGCAAAAATGGATGTCAGCAAAGAGAAAATGCAGCAGATGATACAGGCAATGCGGGATATCAGCACCTGCTCCAATGAGATTGGCAAAATTATGAAGATCATTGAAGACATTGCCTTCCAGACAAACATCCTGGCCCTGAACGCCGCCGTGGAGGCCGCCCGCGCAGGCGCCGCCGGAAAAGGGTTTGCCGTAGTGGCCGACGAAGTCCGCAGTCTGGCAAACAAAAGCAAGGAAGCCTCTGAAAACATCGCCGCTTTGATTGAAAATTCGTTAAAGGCCGTCGAGGGCGGAACGCAGATCGCGGACGATACGGCGCAGTCTTTGATCCAGGCTGTAAATGACGTAAACGAGATGACCGTCATTATCGAGCAGATTTCGGAGGCCAGCAGCGAGCAGGCTGGTTCCATTTCTCAGATTATGATGGGAATCGACCAGATTTCCAGCGTTGTACAGACAAACTCGGCAACCGCGGAAGAAAGCGCGGCGGCGAGCGAAGAACTGTCCAGTCAGTCGCAGCTGATGAAGGGGCTTGTAGGAAGGTTTAAGCTCAAGGGCGGCGCTTTAGGATGAGCCCTCTTCCGGTAAGGCGGGACGCGGACCCTGCTTTTTTCGCAAAGCGGCGTTTCTGTCTAAAGAACGTCAACCCTCTTTTGAGCAAAAAATCCCGCACTTGGGAGGAACTTCGTAAGGAAGTTCCTCCCAAAACTTTTGTAAAGTCAGCCGAGAGTGATTGAATTGCGGGGATATTCAATATATCGGAGGACTATATCATGGAAATATCATTATTTGAGCGTATGGGCGGAACCT
>NZ_CAJTUX010000079.1 GCF_910579365.1 uncultured Oscillibacter sp. | reverse complement strand
CGTTCTCACCATGTAAAGGCCGTCCGGGAAATTCCGGAGGCAAAGGGTATGAAAGCCCCGTACCTTCCGCCCTATAGCCCTGATCTCAACCCTATTGAGGAAATGTGGTAAGATGAAAGCCATCCTGCGCTGCTGAAAAATCCGCAATTTGAATCTCTTCCCGGAGTCCATCCAGAAAGCTCTCTCTTGTGTTTCTCCCCCGGACTGCTCCCATTGGTTTGCCGCTTTTGTCTATTGTTGGGTTTTTTGATGATTGCTATAAATGGTCTCATTCGGCCTGCTATTATAATATAAATCCGATGATTTCAAAAAGTATCGAATTCTATGTGAAAAAGGAAAGATTGCAATGAACATTAAACGATTTGAAAAGGCAGCCTTTGCGGTCATTGGGAAAAAGGGGTCAACCTCAGATGGAGCTGGATTCATTCAGAGATTATGGGATGATGCAAACTCTCATTTTGGAGAAGTCCAGCATTTAGCTAAAAGGGATGAAAAGGGAGATCTGATTGGAATCTGGGGAGCAATGTCTGATTTTTCCGGGTCCTTTCTTCCATGGGAAGACTTCCGCAATGGTCTTTACCTAGCGGGGGTGGAGTGCGAGGCTGACGCGGAGGCCCTGGAAGGGTGGACCAAGTGGGTTGTCCCTGGATATGAATATCTCTGTGTAGAGCGTGAGGCAGATGATACGTTTTCCCAGGCAATCAAATATCTGGGGGAACATCATATCCCGCTGGTTGGTGCGGTTCATGATTTTACCGACCCAAAGACCGGAAAAAGTTATCTGTATTTTCCGGTAAGGCGGCTATAACGGTTTACCGCCATATTGGGCCATTCCATAGGCGCGGCCTAACCAGTTTTCGGATATCATCTCACCAGGCTTGCATTCCTAAGTCTCCGGAATTATACTATGGCTGATATCTTCATCAAGCACAGGAAAAGGGGTGTCAGCATGCGTAAAATATTGCTGCTGGAGGATGATCTGAGCCTTATCAACGGACTTTCCTTTGCTTTTCAAAAAGCGGGGTATGCTTTGGACGTCGCCCGAACCATCCAAGAGGCTGATAGAATTTGGCGGGATGGAGAATATGACTTGCTCGTTCTGGATGTAACTCTGCCCGACGGTTCCGGTTTTGAGGTATGCAAAAAAGTGCGTAAGGTTTCCTCAGTCCCCATCCTCTTTTTAACTGCATCGGATGCGGAAACCAGTATTATCATGGGACTGGACATCGGCGGGGACGACTATATTACAAAGCCTTTCAAGCTGGCGGTACTGATGTCCCGAATCAATGCCATCCTCCGCAGGAGCCAGCATTTCCAGCAAGCTCCCGGAGAACTCTGTTCCAACGGAATCACGCTCCAGCTGCTGGAGGGACGGGCCTATAAAGACGGCGTGCCGTTGGAACTGACCGCAGCAGAATATAAGCTCCTTCGGCTTTTTATGGAGCATCCTGACATGATTCTCTCAGCGGAACAGATTATGGGAAAACTATGGGACTGCAAGGGGAACTTCGTAGACGGAAACACGTTGGCAGTCTATATTCGCCGCCTGCGGGCAAAGATTGAGGACGACCCCGCCAAACCAACACGGATTGCCACGGTCCGCCGCATGGGATATAAGTGGAATACAGGAGGCGGGTTAGAATGAATCTATTTCCGGTGGTGCTGTTTCTTTCCTGCGCCCTATGCGGTATGGCAGCTGCGTTAGGGATGGCCGTCTGCCGTCTGCGGCATCAGGAGCAGAGCATGGAGAACGCTGCCCATCAGATCGCGGAGTATATCCTGGACCGGCGGAAGGGCGGCATTGCGTGCAGCGAGGAAGGCGCCATGTACCGCCTGTTCCACGAGGTAAATTCCCTGGTGACCATGGCGGACGCCCATGCGGACAGTGAGCGGCGGGCCAAGGAATTTCTGCGCCGCACGATTGCGGACATCTCCCATCAGCTCAAGACCCCCATTGCCGCACTGAATATTTACAATGGGATTCTCCAGCAGGAAACGGCGGACGCCGCCACCGTCCGGGAGTTTACCAGTCTCTCGGAGCAGGAGCTTGACCGGATTGAATCGCTGGTGCAGAGCCTTTTGAAAATGGCGCGGCTGGATGCGGGCGCCATCACACTGGAGCGGTCGCCAGAGAATGTTTTCGATCTGTTGGAGCATATCAAGAGGCAGTATTCCTTCCGTGCGGAACAGGAGGGAAAGGAAATTGTACTGGAGGGGGATGAGCAGACGGTCTTCTCCTGTGACCGGACCTGGCTGGCAGAAGCGATCGGGAATCTGGTCAAAAACGCCTTGGACCATACGGCCCAAGGGGACCGTATTTTGGTCCGGTGGCAGCAGTCTCCCTGTTTGACCCAGATCACGGTGGAAGACACAGGCAGCGGCATCCACTCGGAGGATCTGTATCATATCTTCAAGCGCTTTTACCGCAGCCGCTTTTCTAAGGATACGCAAGGGGTCGGTCTGGGCCTGCCCCTGGCGAAGTCGATTGTTGAAGCGCATCAGGGCAGTATGGAGGTTCACAGCAAACTGGGACAGGGAACGGCCTTTACGATCAATTTTCCGATTATGACAAAATAGTCATCTGCAATTCATCTGACAGTAAGGTTTGTGTGCTACTGTATTCATACAGTCCAACAATGAAAGGAGCATGAAACTTATGGACTTGTTACGAGTAGAACACATCTGCAAAACGTATGGCAGCGGCGAAACAGCGGTACACGCTTTGAAGGACGTCAGCTTCTCCGTTCCCAAAGGGGAATTTGTAGCCATCGTCGGGGAATCCGGCTCCGGCAAAAGTACGCTGTTGAATATGATTGGAGCACTGGACACCCCCACCTCCGGGAGGGTCTATATCAACGAAAAGGACACCTTCGCCATGAAGGAAAAGGCGCTGACCATCTTCCGCCGCCGGAACATCGGGTTTATCTTCCAGGCGTTCAACCTGATCCCGGAGCTGTCTGTGGAGCAGAATATGATTTTTCCCCTGCTGCTGGACCGCCAGCGGCCCAACAAGCGGTATCTGGACGAGCTGCTGAGCGTCCTGGGACTGGAACAGCGGCGGGGGCATCTGCCCAGCCAGCTCTCCGGCGGACAGCAGCAGCGGGTGGCCATCGGGCGGGCGCTGATGACCCGGCCGTCCCTGGTCTTAGCCGACGAGCCCACAGGAAACCTGGACTCCCAGAACAGCAGCGAGGTCCTGGCCCTGCTGAAGGAAACCGCCCGGAAGTATGAACAGACCGTCATCATGATTACCCATAACCCCGCCATCGCCCACACGGCGGATCGGGTCTTTCAGGTATCGGACGGTGTGCTGACAGACCTCGGGGGGTGCCGGGCATGAGAAGCTATCTCAGTTTAATCCCCATCTCCGCCAAGGTACGGCGGCGGCAGAACCGCATGACCCGTCTGTGCATTATTTTCGCCGTATTTCTGGTGACGGGTATTTTCAGCATGGCGGATATTTTCATTCAGTCTGAGACCGCCAATGTCAAAGAAGCGGGCGGAAACTGGCACATCAACCTGGAAAATATATCGGAGGAAGATGCGGCGTCCATTGCCCGGCGGCCCGATGTGTCCGCCTCCTCCTGGTTTGATATGGTGAATTTCGACCGGGACCGCAGCTATACCATTGGCGGTATCCAAACGGCGCTGGGCGGCGTGGAGGACCCGTTTCGGACCGAAATTATGACCTATTTTCCGGAGGGCGCCAGCTTGGATGAGGGCGAAGTCATTCTCACGCCCAACGCCAAGACGATGCTGGGCGTTGATGTGGGAGACCGTGTGTCTCTGGATACTCCCGCCGGAAGCTATGACCTCCTGATTACCGGCTTTCGCAGCGGGAACAGCCGCTATGCTACAGACAGCGGTGTTGGCGAAAGCACCGCGCTGCCAGTGAAGGGGGAACAGGTGGGCGCATTTCTTCAGATTGAGACCTTCCGGGAAATCCTCGCCGCCAATGGAGACGCGGGAACCCCCGCCTACTATATACAGTTCAGCGAAAGGGCCAACGCGAGACGCACCCTATCCGAAATCAAAGAGCAGTTCCCGGAGGCCAAGGTCAATGAACACATGATTCTTCTGGCAGCTGTGGGGGCCAGTGAAAACCGTATGGCAAAAAATGTATACCCGCTGGTGATTGTGTTTTGCCTGCTGGTCCTGCTGGCGGGAGCGCTGATGATCTCCGGCAGTCTGAACAGCGCGATTGCCCAGCGGACGCAGTTTTTCGGAATGATGCGCTGTATTGGCATGAGCAAAAAGCAGGTGATCCATTTTGTGGAGCTGGAGGCGCTGAACTGGTGCAAAACCGCGATCCCGGCCGGAATCATTCTGGGGACAGCGGCTACCTGGCTTGTGCTCGCGTTCATGCACCGCTTTGTAGGCGGTGAATTTGCGAGAATGGCAGTCTTCGGCATAAGCCCGATTGGAATGGTCAGCGGGGCTGTGGTGGGAATTCTGACGGTGCTCCTCGCGGCCCGGGCCCCGGCAAAAAAGGCCGCAAAGGTCTCCCCTGTGGCGGCGGTGTCCGGCAATGCGGATGCAGGAATGCAGAGACCGCAGCGGGCCAGCACCCGTCTTTTGAAGATTGAAACCGCATTAGGCGTCTCCCATGCGGCGTCATCGAAAAAGAGCCTGCTCCTGATGGCGGGGTCCTTCGCCCTGAGCATGATTCTGTTTCTCAGTTTCTCCGTTCTGGTGGATTTGCTGGGGATTATGCTGCCCACAAAGTCTTACGGTTCGGATATTGACATTAACCTCTTGGAAAACGGGGAACTGATTGCTCCTGACTTGATGCAGCAGATGCGGGAAATGCCCGGCGTCAAAAATGTCTTCGGGCGGCGGCTTGCGGCCGCTATCCCGGCGGAGTTCAGCGTGGAAGTGGACCGGGACGTAGTGGACATTCTCTCCTATGATGACATCCAGCTGGACTGGATGCCGGGAGACGGGGACCTCCGCAGCGGCGGCGACCTGAAGAAGGTCTACGGAGATCAGGGCTATGTCCTGTGTATCTGGGACAAGGACGTTCCGCTGGATGTGGGAGATACGGTGACGCTGGGCGGCAGCACAGTGGAGATCGCCGGAATGATGACCTACAATCCTTTTTCCAACAGCGGGCGAACGGATGGCGATGTAATCCTGATTTGCTCCAACGAAACCTTCATCCGGCTTACCGGCGAGGAACGATACAGCATTGCCAGTATCCAGATGGTACCGAACGCAACGGATGAAGACGCGGAGGCTATCCATGATCTGGTGCGGGGACGGTATGAGTTTCTGGACCGTCGGGAGGAGGCGGACCGGAGCACATTTTTTGCGTTCAGCCTGTTCATCTATGGCTTCCTGGCAATCATTGCCCTGATTACGGTGCTGAACATCATCAACAGCATTTCCATGAGCGTATCTGCCAGAACCAGGCAGTACGGGGCTATGCGGGCTGTTGGAATGGACGGCGGGCAGCTTACCGGGATGATTGCCGCCGAGGCGGCCACCTACGCCTTAGCCGGGTGTGCCATAGGCTGTGGAGCGGGGCTGCCGCTGAGCAGGCTGCTGTATGGCAAGCTGGTGACCGCCCACTTCCCCTATTATACCTGGACGCTGCCCGTATCATCTATTCTGATTATTTTGCTGTTTGTACTCCTGGCCACTCTGGCCGCAGTCCACGCCCCGTCCAAGCGGATGCGGAATATGGCGGTGACGGAGACCATAAACGAACTATAACCGTAAATTTGAAAAATGCCGGCTGTGCGGCGGTGTAACCAAGCCGCCGTACAGCACGGTTTTCCTGTTCCCGTGGGCCGCGCTGAAAGCTGCGCAGGGCAGAGATGGGACAAAAGAAGGGAGAACGCCGCTGCTTGCCGCCCGGATTGAAAAAAGACCGGCCCAAGGTCGTAGTCGTAACGACATCGTATCATGTGTTTCGGGCGCTGCTTCTGGCAAAGCAGCAGGGACTGAAATGCGTGGGGTTTGGTGCAAAGACAAAATGGCACTTCACATTAAACGCTTTGATACGTGAATTTGCAGGATATCTGCGCTTGACGTGGAAACGGTATATTTTTGTGGCCGCAGTGATTATCGTGATAGCCGCAATAGCGACATGAAATTGGGGTTGAAAGAAAGAGCCTTAAACTATTTGAAACAGTCTCGTTGCGTCAATTAGGAGGGCCTGATATACTGGACCCGGAGGTGACAGCTATGGCAAACGAGAGCAAAAAGGATTTCAACGCTATGCTGCATGACAGCAAGGATATGCCGAAAATCCAGACGGTTGCAGACCCGAAGACGATTGAAAAATACGGCGGCACACGAATGTATTTTGCGCCGCCGATTGACTATGATAAAATCATGCGGCAGGTTCCGTATGGTAAAGTGGTCACGATAGGCGGCATCCGCGAACATTTTGCGAAACGCAACGGCGCGGATTTCACAGAGCCGGTTACCGCGGGGATTTTTGTGTCCATTGCGGCCTGCCTGCTGGCCACGGCTGTCCCCCTTCGGAAGATTGCGAAGCTGAGTATTGTGGACTCCATTGAGGCATTAGAGCAGAATAAAAGTCCCGGCGTTCCATTCTGTGAACGCCGGGACTTGCTTTTACAGCGCCTGGAGCATGACCGGGCCGCGCTTGGAGAGGATGGCGGCACACACCGCTGTCAGCAGGGCGAACAGCAGGATCGGGAGGGCCAGCGCGGCCCAGCCCGCCGTCTGACTGCCCAGCCAGTACAGCCCGCCCGCCGCGGCCAGCGCCGCCATAGGGACGAACATGGCCAGGGTGGCAGCCAGAGACTGCTTGATGACCACGGTTTCATTGACCGCATCCAGCTTGGGGAAGGTCAGCCCCATCAGCATCCCAAACAGGGCGTGGCCCACCGCGAAGAGCAGCGCGGCAATCAGAAGCACGGTCCCCTGCCACAGCTGGAATCCCAGCGCAACGGAGATACACGCCCCGGCAATTACGGTACAGGGGAGGGTGAGCAGCAGCTGGAATCCTGCCTTGACCCACAGCAGCGTACTGCCCGGCATGGGAGCCTCCCGCAGAATCCAGAGGTACTTCCCCTCCAGGCTGATGGAGGGGGCGGCGATGGGGCAGGTACACAGGCAGAAGCAGATCACAGCCGCCGCCATAGGCAGCAGGGGGAAACCGTCCATACCAACAAAGGCAAGCAGCTTCTCCCGCATCACCAGGGACGCCGCTCCGGCGGCCAGCAGCATAATCAGGCCAAGGCCGGCGTTCCAGAAGTACATGGGCGTGCCAAAAAACCGCTGGGCCTCCTTCCGCAAAAGGGCCTTCTTTTGACTGGAGGCGGATTGGGCGGAGAGCTTATAATTGCTCTGGGCAGATCGGGCGGCGAAGGCTGCGACTGCCTGCCGGTAGACCCGGCCCAGGCCGAATACCACCAGGGCAAAGGGAATGACACAGCAGGCGGCGAAGGCCAGCAGCAGGCCCCAGTCCCCCAGGATGCCCTCGCCCATCCACAGCAGGGGCGCGGCCCAGGAGAGGGCGTCTTTTGCCCCGGCGGGGTTGGCGGCGAGGCTGCCGAGCATCCCGTTGAGGTTGAAGGAGAGATAGAACACCGCCACCAGAAACAAACCCATCACAATGTTCTGTCCCAGCGCACCCTTGGATACCCTGGCGGACAGAAAGGCCGCCAGCGCCCCCAGCAGGACCGACAGCGCCGTATCCAGCAGGGGCAGGGTCAGGGCCGCGATGACGAGCCGCACCCAAAAGAGCAGGCTGTGCCCCACGCCGCTCTGGGTCAGCATCGTGCAGACCACCCCGGCGGGGAGCAGCACAAAGGCGGAGAACAGCAGGTTTTCCAGGTAGATGGCTGTCACACGGCTGGCCATCAGCAGGGTGGAGGACACCGGCATACTCAGCAGCAGATCGTTGTCCTTCCCGCCAAATACCACGCCCTTGACGGCGAAGGTGGTGAACAGCAGCCCGCCCACCAGGGCGGCCATGCCCATAAAGATGAACACCAATATCTCCATTTGCGAAGGGGCCAGCGCCTGCATCAGCATGTAGCTGTAAAAACCGGAGAGGTAGAGGCCCAGGCCGGCAATGACCACGACAGCGCCCAGGCCGGTGGCCGCCTTTTTCCGGCTGCGGCCCCGGGAATTGGTGGAGGAGAGCAGCATGGACTGGATGCTCACCTTCAGCAAAGTGAGAAACTTCTTCATTTTTCTCCCTCCAGCTCCAGGAACACGTCCTCCAGGGAGGAATCGCCCACCAGCTCCGCCGTAGGACCGGATTTTACCAGCCGCCCGTGTTTGATGATGGCGATTTTGTGGCACAGCTTTTCCGCCACCTCCAGCACATGGGTGGAGAAAAACACCGCCGAGCCTCCCTGGCACAGCTCCGCCAGATAGCCTTTCATCAGATGGGCGGCGGCGGGGTCCAGGCCCACAAAGGGCTCGTCCAGAATCAGCAGTCTGGGACGGCGGATGAAGGCTGAGATCAGGGCCAGCTTCTGCCGCATTCCGTGGGAGTAGCTGCCGATGGGAGAGCCTAGATTCCCTGTCAGCTCAAAGGCCCCGGCATACTTGCCAATGTCGGCGGTCCGCTGGTCTGCCGGGATGTCGTACAGGTCGGCGATGAAGTTGAGGTAGTCAATGCCCTTCATAAATTCATAGAGGTCCGGGTTGTCCGGCAAAAAGGCGGTGACGCGCTTGGCCCCCACCGGGTCTTTTTTGATATCATGGCCGTCAATGGTAATGGTTCCCTCGGTGAAGTCCATCACTCCCGCCACCGCCCGCAGGGTAGTGGTCTTGCCAGCTCCGTTGTGGCCAATGAAGCCGTAAATTTCCCCAGGTTGGACATGAAGGGTAAGATCGTCCACCGCTTTTTTACCGCCTGGATAAGTTTTGGAATAGTGTTTGATGCGAAGCATGAATAGTCTCCTTTCGGCTGAAGCATTGTGTAGGGTCCGTATTTTTGTAGGGTCAGAGATTGAAAACAAAGGTAACGACCAAAATAACAGCGGCTAAGGCAAGGATGATGAGGCCCCGCGGGCGGCGATCCTCCTTTTCGCTGGAGGCGTATCCAGCGCCCAGAATACCGGCGGCCATGGGAATGAGAAGAAGGAAAGGCCAAAAGCGTTTTTATTCATAATAGGTTACCTCCATATGTGAATCGTACACCTTCCGGTTTGTGGAAGGTCAAGAGTTTTTTGATTTTATCCTTGAAAATTGTCTTTCGGTTTCACTGGCTGAGCGTGTTTCCTCGCTGCTGACCGCCGGCGCCGAGTTTTACTTCCATGACAGTCCCCTCCCTGTGAAGTGTTTTACCTTTCCTGAGTTTAGTATAAGCGAGTGACCCGTAACGTGCAATGGAGATGTGTTCAGATGCGTTTCAGCTTTTCTTAACTGTTGGTTAAGTTTGCGATATGGTCTTGCGATAGCGCCGGGGTGGGTATTATACTGACAGTGTTTCGGACTGCGGCAGGCTATCTGTGAAGGAACAGCAGATGCATCAGGATACCAAGGAGGAGACAGCAATGCCAGAAATCATAAAAGTACGCGGGGCGCGGGTCCACAACCTGAAACATATCGACGTGGACGTTCCCCTCAATCAGATCGTCGCCATCGCCGGGGTATCCGGTTCCGGGAAGTCCTCCCTGGCGCTGGGCGTTCTGTACGCCGAGGGGTCCCGGCGCTATCTGGAGGCCCTGTCCACCTACACGAGAAGGCGGATGACCCAGGCCGCCAAGGCCCAGGTAGACGAGGTGCTCTATGTCCCCGCCGCCCTGGCCCTCCACCAGCGGCCCGGCGTCCCCGGAATCCGCTCCACCTTCGGCACGGGGACGGAGCTTTTGAACAGCCTGCGGCTGATGTTCTCCCGGCTGGCCAGCCACCGCTGTCCCAACGGGCACTACCTGCCGCCCACTCTGGCTGTGGCGGCGGAACAGCCCATCCTCTGCCCGGAGTGCGGTGAATCGGTCCGGGCCCCGGGGGCGGAGGAGCTGGCTTTCAACAGCCGGGGGGCCTGCCCCACCTGCGGCGGCACCGGAATCGTGCGTACCGTGGACGAATCCACTTTAGTGCCCGACGAGTCCCTGTCCATCGACCAGGGAGCGGTGGCCCCCTGGCAGACCCTGATGTGGTCGCTGATGAAGGACATCGCCCGGGAGATGGGGGTGCGGACTGACGTGCCCTTCCGGGAGCTGACGGCGGAGGAGCGGGAGATCGTCTTCCACGGACCCGCCGTCAAGAAGAACATCATCTATCAGAACAAGACCAGCGGCGCGGCGGGGGATATGGATTTCACCTACTTCAATGCCACCTACACGGTGGAAAACGCCCTGTCCAAGGTGAAGGACGAGAAGGGTATGAAGCGGGTGGAGAAGTTTTTGAAGCAGGGCGTCTGCTCCGACTGCGGCGGCACCCGGCTGTCGGCGGCCGCGAGGGCGCCGAGGCTCCGGGGCATCTCCCTGGACCAGGCCTGTCAGATGCCCCTCTCCAGGCTGATGGAGTGGGTGGCCGGGGTGCCCGCCTCCCTGCCGGAGGAGATGCGCCCCATGGCGGAGAGCATCTGCCAATCCTTCCAGACTGTGGCCAAACGGCTGCTGGACCTGGGACTGGGCTATCTGTCTTTGGACCGTGCCGCCTCCACCCTCTCCACCGGGGAGCGGCAGCGGATGCAGCTGGCCCGGGCGGTGCGCAACCGCACTACCGGGGTGCTCTATGTGCTGGACGAGCCTTCCATCGGCCTGCATCCCTCCAACATCGTGGGACTGACCGGCGTGATGCGCGATCTGGTGGCGGATGGGAACTCGGTAATTCTGGTGGACCACGATACTCAGATCTTGTCCCAGGCGGATTGGCTGATTGAGATGGGTCCCGAGGCAGGGGCCAACGGCGGGCAGGTGGTGGCCCAGGGAACGATCCCGGAAATTGC
>NZ_CAJTUX010000078.1 GCF_910579365.1 uncultured Oscillibacter sp. | reverse complement strand
GTCGTAAAATCCGGCCTTGAACTGCTCCTGCCATTGGCGGACGGAGATTTCTTCTCTCATGAGGAGCCCTCCTCTCTTTGCGGCAGAAAGGTTTGCAGGATATCCGCGATGGCGGAGAACACAATCGCCAGCTCGCGGGCCTCTTTGACAGAATCCTCGATTTCGTCGGGCCGCATACGGGTGTTCTCCACCCAGATACGGACGTTTTCCTCCGTGGGGGTCAGCAGGACGGCTCGCTCAAAGGCTTTACAGAAGAGAGAAGCGATCGTGCCCCGGCGGTCCGCCTCAGCGTCGATGGCCTGGACCTCCTTTTTCGCTTTCAGAAGCTCCACCGCCTGGGCGGCGGCTTCCTCTCGTTCCTCCTCCGGCAGATCCTGAACCTGACGGGTGATGTTGTAGCCCTGATTGATGGACAGGTCGCCGCTGTCCAGGGCCTCCTTCACGGCAGAGGGCGCGTGCTCGTCGATCTGCATGACCTTGCCCATAGTGACCTCGCCGATACCAACAGATTCGGCCAGCTCTTTTCTTGTGCTGACAGGAGAAATCGGGTTTGACAATGTTGTCAAACCCGATTTTGTATCCTCACTTTTCTGATCGCCGCCTCCGGCAGACATATTCGCTTTTGCCTTGGCCTCAATGTCCGGCCTCAGCTTCAGGGCGATTTTGCCCAGCTCCCACTTTTCCAGGTTCCGGCGGCCCCGCTGGTTCTCAATGGCCCAGCGTTTGGCCTCCAGCAAATCCTCGAACGAAAACACCGCCATTTTATACGGAATCCCGTGCTCCTCACACAGCCGCTGGCGGTTATGTCCGTCGATGATGACCATATCCTCATTGACGATGATAGGCGAGTAGCATCCGTTTTTCAGCAGGTCCGCTTCCAGGGCGGCCAGCTGCTCCCCCGTGAGAGGGGGGAGCAGCTCTGCCATCTCCGGCAGCACCACCGGGGTCCGGTCCGCGCTGCCATATTCGACGCCAGTGTTCCGCATTAAGCGATGGCCTCACTCTCAGGCATCCCGCAGGCGGCGGCCTCCCGGTTTGCTCTGGCAGCGTCAATGGCCCCGGCGGCCTCCCGCGCCTTTCTGGGGGAAAGCACTTCCACATCGCTGGCCTTGATGAGGAAGCCGGGCTGGCGGGTGGGGTCCTCGGAGGGCACAACGGTTTCGAAGTCCCCGGCGGCGGCCAGCTTGCAGCCCTTATAGGCCATGGCGGCGCAGCGTTCCGCCAGGGGGCCGCGGACCTTGATGGAGATAAAATCGGTGAGGCGGGTTCCGTCCTTGGCCCGGTAGCGCCGGTCCGAGGCGATCCGCAGGATGGCGTAGGGCCTGCCGTCCTCCTGAGTCTTCAGCTCCACGTCGTTGGTCAGGTTTCCGGTTGCGGCAATTTTCAGCATAGACAGTCTCCTTCTTTGGTGATATATTTATAATGTATAGGACTACAGGCGGCCCGCTGAAAGGCGGGCCGCCTGGGCGCGGGAATCAATAGCCGGTACGGGGCAGTTTGGGCACGGAGGGCTTCTTTCCGTAGACGGTGGTCACCCAGCGGCTGACCGCCTGGACCCATACGCCTTGGTAGGTGCCGCCCACGTCCGCCTTGTTCACGAAGGAACTGGCGGCAATGCTGGACACGGCCTTACAGTGCAGCATGGGCTTCTCCACCTGGGCGAAGCTACCGGGGACCTGCCCAAATACGAACATGATTTCCGTAACCCGCTCGTTGCTGGCGAGACCCAGGGCTGTGGCGGAGGCGGCGAGGGTGTAGTTTTTCTGGGTGGAGAGGTTGTCCGCCAGGGTCTGGGGCTCTCCTCCGTTCACCCGGTAGGTGATCTTATAGGTTCCGGGGAAGTTGTAGGTGCCGGTGACAATCTTGCTCAGCCGGACCTCGGCGGGCAGGGTGTCTCTCCAATAAAAATTGTCGAGGCGCACATTGGAGCTGTTGGCAATATTGGAGAAGGTGTAGTTCACAGGCTGGCCAGCCATGGCCTCGGCGGGGCCGGTCTTGGTGATGGAGACTCCTGTGAACATGCTCTTGTTGGTCACCTCGAAGCGGACGATCTGGCCCTCGTACTCCAGGTAGGCGGTCAGGGGCGTTTCGTTCACGCCGTAGTTGGCGGGCGCTTTGACTTCCCGGATGGTATAGCGGCCCAGGGGGAGCTGACGGGAAACGGCCAGCCCGCGGCCATCGCTGCGGATGGTGTCCACGAGGTTGCTGGCCTTGTCGTAGATTTCAAAGACCGCGCCCTCCAGCAGCGTTCCGGCGGGGAGGCCATTGGTGGAATTGTAGTCGGCGGATTTCTTTGTGATCTGAATCTGACCGGAAATGGGGGTGTTCTCCCACTCCACTAGGGTGGTCTCGCCGGGCTTTACATAGACGGTTTTCATCTGGGTGTCCGTGATGTAGCCCTCGTTCTCCAGCTCCCGCAGATAGTAGCGTCCCGCCTCGGTGATGTCCTCAATGTACACGAATCCCTGGTTGTCGGAGGTATACTGGCCCACAGGGGTGTTGGCGCTGTCGTACAGCAGGAAGCTGACGCCGTAGATGCCCTTCTTGGTGATGGAATCCACCTTATGAATCAGGATGCCCGAGAAGGCTTTGTTGGTCACGGTGAGCGTGGTGGTTTCGCCGTCTTTAATGGTGAAATATTGCGGGGTTTCGTCAACCTTGAAGCCCTTCGCGGCCTCGATTTCCACCGCATAGTAGTCCCCGGCGTCCAGGTCCACGTGGACCCGGCCCGTGGAATCCGTAACGACGGTTTCCACCAGAGCGCCGTCCATTCTGCGGATTTCAAACTTGACGTTGGGAATGCGCTGGGTTTTGTCGGCCTCGTTGACCTTGATCAGCTCCAGGCCGCCTGCGGGGACATTTTCAAAGGTGATGGTCTGGGTGTCATTGGCATTCACCTGGACGGTCTGGCGCTTGGTGTTCAGATCGATCACATAGCCGGGGAGCGTTTCGATTTCCTCCACGATTATCGTGCCCACAATACCGGGGATTTTGATCTGGCCCAGGGAATCCGTCGTGTAGAGGCCGTTGGAGGAAATCTTTCCGCCGTCCAGGTCCACGTTGGAGCCGTCGGCGTAGGTGATTTTGAATTTCACACCCGCCAGCGGCTTCTTGGTCGCGGCGTCGATCTTGTTGACGATCAGTCCTCCGGCTTTCTTGTTCCAAAAGGTCAGGCTCTGGGCCTCGCCCTCCTTGATGAGGATGCTCTGGGGCTGACCGTCGAGGATGTAGCCGTCCAGGGTCTTGGTTTCTTTGACGGTGATGGTCGCGCCAGGGGTCAGACCGGGGATGGAAATGCGCCCATCCTTGTCGGTGGTATAGTAACCGTTGTTGGGTCCCACGACAGCCCCGGAACTGTCTGTTACCAGAAATTCCACGCCAGCCAGCGGCTCGTTGTCGCTGCCGTCGATGAATTTTTGAATCGTCAGCGTGTTGGCGGGGATGTTGTAAAAGGTTGCCGTCTGTGTTTCCTGGGGATTGACCGTAATAGTCTGGCCCTCTCTGCCCGGTTCGATGGTATATCCGGGCAGGGGCCGGGTTTCCTTGATTACAACTGTCCCCACGATGCCGGAGATATGGATTTCCCCGTGGTCATCAGTCG
Organism: uncultured Oscillibacter sp.; assembly: GCF_910579365.1. GTDB lineage: Bacteria > Bacillota > Clostridia > Oscillospirales > Oscillospiraceae > Oscillibacter. Next base: position 8,105 of record NZ_CAJTUX010000078.1, on the reverse strand, counting down.
TATAGAGGCCCTTGCTGGAGAGGTGTCCATTGTCTGTGTCAACGTAGCCGCCCTCAGCATAGATAACCTCAAATTCTACGCCAGCCAGAGGCTTTCCGGTTTGCTTATCCAGCTTGCGGATAATCAGCGAACCGGCGGGTTCATTCCAGAAGGTGAGATTCTGAGCCTTGCCCGCCTCGATCTTGATGCTCTGGGGCCGTCCGTCCAGGACATAGCCGTCCACCGTTTTGATCTCCTGGGCGGTGATGGTGGTTCCGGGCTCCAGGCCCTCCAGGACGATTTCACCGGCGTTATTGGTGTAAAAAATACCGCCGTCAGGATTCAAGGGCTTGCCGGAGCCGTCCACCACCTTGAAGGCCACGCCAGCCAGGGGTTCATTGGCGGTGCCCTCAATGTATTTGTGGATGGTCAACGTCATTTTGGGATCATTTTCAAACGTGAGACCATTCCCATTGCCAGAGCTGCCAGAGTTTCCAGAGCTGCCGGAGCTGCTTCCACCAGAGGAACTGCTTCCGCTGGTCCAGCTGTTGCCGGAGCCGTTTTTCACGATGATGGTCTTGGGCGTGGTGTCCAAAACATAGCCGTCCGGGACTCTGCTTTCAGACACCACAACGGTGCTGCCGGGGATGAGGCCCGTTACTACGACGGTCCCGTCCTTTCCGGTAGTGTAGCGGCCCAGCACATTGCCATTGCCGTCCTTGACGGTAAACTCCGTGTTGGGCACAGGCTTTCCGGTGACAGAATCCAACTTGGTCAGCGTCAGGCTGCACATGGGTTCGTTGTAGAAGCGAAGGGTCTGGGTGTCCTGGGGATTGACCACGACGGTCTGGCTCTTGCTGTTGGGGTCCATGACATAGCCGTCGGGGGCCTTTTCCTCCGTGACCACCAGGGTTCCGGTCACTTGGGTGATCTTGATCTGCCCGTTGCTGTCGGTGGTGTAGATGCCGTTGGAAGAAAGTTTGCCGCCCTCGGTGTCGACCACGCGCCCGTCGGCGTAGAGCACCTTGAACTGTGCGCCCGCCAAGGGGGCCTTTGTGACGGAATCCAGTTTTTCAATGATGAGAGTTCCGGCCCGTTTGTTCCAGAACGTGAGGCGCTGTACCTCGCCGCCCTTGATGAGAATGTCCTGCGGAGTCCCATCCAGCACAAAACCGTCCACAGTTTTGATCTCACGGGCCTTCACAGTAGTGCCGGGTTCAATGCCGCTCAGCACGATCTCGCCGGCCTTATCCGTGTAATAGGTCCCATCATCAGGGCCGACCGCCGCTCCGGAGCCGTCGGTGACCTTGAACGCAACGCCGCTCAGAGGCTCGTTTTCGGTGCCCTCAATGAACTTTTGAATAATCAGTGTTGTTCCGGGCTGATTGTCAAAAATCAGGCCGTTGGCGACGCCGGAGCGCACCACGATATTCTTCGGCGTGGAATCCAGAATGTAACCCTTCGGCGCTTTCTGCTCAGACACGACAACGGTAGCGTTGGGCTTCAGGCCGGAGACTGTCACAGTGCCGTCGGCGCCTGTGGTGTAGAGTCCGTTGTTGGAACCGATCACATGTCCGTCGCTGTACTGGACCAGGAACTGCGCCCCAGCCAGAGGCTTATGGGTCACGGCGTCCCGCTTCAGGATGGTCAGGGTGCAGAGAGGGGCGTCATAGAATCGGAGTGTCTGCGTGTCCCCGGCGTTGACCACCACCGTCTGGGGCGTGGGGTCCTTCTCATAAAAATCAGGGGCTTTGTCCTCCGTCACGACATAGGTGCCGGGCTGAATTTTGGAGATTACGATCTGTCCATTCTGGTCCGTGGTATAGAGGCCATTGCTGGAGGTGAGTCCCTCATTATCGGGGAGCAGCTCTCCATTAGCATTGGTAATTTTGAAACGCGCCCCGGCCAAGGGCTCCTTCGTGATCTTGTCATACTTTTCGACAATGAGCCCGCCCTTGGGGGTATTTGTAACCACCACGGTCTGGGTGTCCCCGTTGGGGCCAATCACCACATTGGTGCTGGGCGCGTCCATGACATATCCAGCAGGAGCCTTGACCTCCGTCAGCACATATGCGCCGGGAGCGAGATTGGAAATCCGAATCTCACCGTTGGAATCCGTGGTGAAAATGCCGTTCTGCGTGAGGGTGGCGGTGCCGATGACGCCGTCCAGGCCAACCTCACAGCCAGCGGCAGTTGTCACACGGAACTGAGCGCCGGGGAGGGGCTGGCCGCTGATGGAGTCCCGCTTCTGGATGATGAGTTTTCCGCGAGGCTGGTTCTTGAATGTCAGGGAAACCGTCCGTCCCTCCTTAATCTGAACCGTTTGCGACTGCGTGTCAATGATGAATCCATCCGGTGCCTTGGTCTCCGTTACGATCACGCTCTTGCCAGGCTTCAAACCCTCAATGCGGATTTCTCCGTGGGCGTCAGTCCGGTAAATCCCATTGGAATCACCGATCAAAGTTCCGTCCGCGTAGGTGACCTTGAACTCGGCGTCCTGGAGGGTGATGCTGGGGTTGACGGAGCAGACCTTCCTGATGAGGAGATTTCCGTCCGGCGAATTATCAAAGGTCACAGTAATGACATTCTGCACGCCGTCGTCCGAAATGTAGACCGTTTCAGAGGAATTGATGATGGAATACCCATCAGCGGGGTCGATCTCCTCCACGATATAGGTGCCCGCAGTGAGGCCCGTCCAGATGCAGGTGCCGTTTTTCCCGGTGACCTTCTGCCCGATGACCGTGCCGCCCGTGCCGGAGGTGCCGCCCAGGAAGCGGAGCTGGAAGGTGCAGCCAGGCAGGGCCTCGCCGGTAACAGAGTCATACTTCTCAACGACGATCCCGTTTAAGGGTTCGTTCTGGAAAGTGACGGTTTTGCTCTCGTTTCCGTGGATAATGACCTTCTGTGTGGTGGGTTCCTTCATCTGGAAGCCGGGGGCAGGAGCCACTTCCGTGATGGTGTACTCACCAGGATAGAGACGCTTGCCCTGTTCGTGCAACTTGATCTCGCCTCGGGCGTCCGTGAAAATGTAGCCGAAATCAATGGTGGCGGGGGCTTCGGCAGCTTCGCCATTGCTGGTGTAGGTCACATGGAATTTCGCCCCCTCAATGGGAGCGCCTGCCACGCTGTCTTCCTTGAAGATGGTCAGCTCGGGGGCCTTGCGGTTCTTGAACGTCAGCTTCTTCACATCTCCGGCGTTCAGGGAAACCGTTTGCACCCGGTCGGCGTCCTTGTCCGGGAGGAAGTAAGGCGCGGGGACGGAAATCTCCGTGACCCGGTAGGTGCCGGGCTCCACCCGCTTCGTTACCATGCCGTCCGGCCCGGTCTTCCAATCGTCCTGAAAATCGCCGTTGATGGCCTCTACCCGGAAGACGGTATCGGGGATCGGCTCCTGACTGTCCGCGTCGATCTTATAAAGGGTCAGCTCCGGCTTCTTCAGGTTTTCAAAAATGACTTCCTTCTCGTCGCCGCCGTTGAGGGAGATCGTCTTGGTCCGCTCCTCGCCAATCACATACGGCTCAGGGACGGACTGCTCGGTGATGCGGTAGCTGCCGGGGGCCACCCGCAGCTCCACGGAGCCGTTGGCCTCGGTGGTCAGGTTCTGACGGTAGTCGCCGTCAATGGCCTCCAGCAGAAAAACGGTGCTGGGGATTTTTTCGCCGGTGCCCTTCTCCACCTTCGAGATTTTGAGCAGAGGCTGTTTCAGGTTGTCGAAGATGAGCTGCTGATCGTCGCCAGCCCCCAGCCAGATCGTCTGGGTGGGCTCGTCGCTGACAACCCAGGGGTCCGGCACGGATTCCTCCGTGACTTCATAGCTGTCCGAGGGGATGGCAGTAAGAACCGCTTTGCCGTCGGGGCCGGTGGTCACGTCATCGTGGAATCCATAATGGATACCCCGAATTTCAAAGTGGGTGTTGGGGATCACGTCCCCGGTCTGGGAGTCCCGTTTCAAGATCGTCAGATTCGGGAGCTTTTTGTCCGCTGCCGAGACTGTGACGGTCCCGCCGCCATTGATGGTGGCCTGATCCACATGCGCGATGACCGGCTCCGTCAGCTTGGCGAAAGGCGCCGGGGCGGACACCTCAACAAAGGCATACATTCCCTCCTCCACGTCTGTAACCGTGATGGAGCCGTCCTCCAAGGTGGCCTCCGTGCCAATAATCTGGCCGTCCTTCACGATATTGAATACCGCGCCGGGGAGAGGGTTGTTGGAATCATCCAGTTTGATGAGCTGGATTTTGACCTTGCTGTCGTTCTCAAAAACGAGGGAAACGTCGCTTTTCCCGTCCCATACAAAGGTCTGCTTGCATTTATTGACATCCGGGCTCTTGGTGAAGCCCTCCGGCGGAGTTACTTCCTCGGCCTCATAGCTCCCAATGGGCATAGTATCCCAGGGCACATCGGTGAGGTATCCGCCCTCGCCGGTGACATAGGTACCCACAAAGCTGTTGTCCACGCCGGTGATCTTGATAACCGCCCCGGCGAGGCCCCTGGAGGGATTGTCCGCGTCTACTTTACGGATACTGCCCTCTCCGGTAATGGTGGTGCTGTCCCGGAAAGTAACCGTCACTGTGTTATTGCCGTTGCTGGGAAGCGTGACATATTGCGGGGCGGTACTGTCGATCTGGTATCCGCCCGGAGGGGGTGCGGTTTCGGTTACTGCATAGGTGGCAGCACTGAGCCCCGCGATCCTGTAAACCCCGTTTTCCCCTGTGATTATATCCTTAGAGAAGGCGCCGTTAGTGGACTCAATGTGGAATCCGGCTCCCGGCAAACCCTTCGAGGGGTTGGTGGCGTCCACCTTCTTGACGATGAGGACGTATTCCTCCTGCTCGATGTGCTCCACCGTCAGGTCGCCCAGGATGATCTTTTGCACAGACCCGGCAGGGTGGGAGCTGGACCCAGCGCCGGTGAAGGTATATTCATACACAGCGCATTTGCCCCAAACGCCCTGGCTGCCCAGATCCAGGATATACTGCGTCCGGTCCCGGAAGGAGGTTTCTCCCTGCTTCTGGTCGATGCTGGTGTAGTGAGTTCCTTCCAGGGAATTGTAGACTGCCATCAGCTCCTCGGCGCAGGCGGCGACGGGATCGCTCATGCTGCCCTGCTGGCAGCGCCAGATACACGCCTGCACCCAGGCGTTCATGTACCAGCGGTAGCCCGCGTTCCAGACGTCGTTGACCCCCAGGGCGATGGCCTCGTCGGTGAAAACGCCGGTGGAATGGGCATAGTAGTAGGCCATCATGGTTTCCACGGTGGGGTCCGAGATGGACCGCTTGTTCCCCCAGGTCTGGCCCTGGAGAGAGTTCCCCATGTCGCCGCCCTTGGTGCCGCAGAAGCCGGTGGTGGTCTGGTTTCCGTTTTTGAAGGTCATTTCATGGAGGGTGCAGCGCCCCAGGGCCGCGGACTCATAGGCCACGCCGGAGTGGCCGAACTCCTTCAGCGTGATGGTATCCCCGGCGGCGAAGGCCGTGGTGGGGAACAGGCCCAGGACGCAGATCAGCGCCAGCAGCAGGGCTGTCAGGCGCGTTCGCAGGGAATGATGTTTTTCGTTCATAAAGGGTTCCTTTCCATTTTGAATTTGGCGATGAAAAAAGGCCCATTGGCGTCTTGCCAATGGGCCTCCGTGTGGTATGAAGCTGTTCCAGAGTGGTTTATTCGTAGGGATTATGGCTGGTGGGATCGCCCACGACCATGTAGCAGTAGGCCCGGCCATTTTGGAAGGTGACGCCGGTTCCGACGTGGGATGCCTCCGCCAGCAGCATGGTTTCATAGTGCCCGGGAGATTCGATCCAGTAATCGATGGCCTGCTTCGCAATATCCGGGCAGCCGTAGGAGGTGAATACGGTCAGGTTGTAGAGCCCGCCGTGGGGCCAGCCGTAGCGGATGAGTGCCATGTGGTCATAAGGCCGGTGCTCCGTGACGCCTTGACCGGAGACATCCTGGGCGGCATTCATGAGGGATTCGTCCATGGGAAGCTCCGCGAGGCCGTTCTCCCGGCGCACCTCATTGATGAGCCGGACCATCTCCAGACGAATGTCCATGTTGGCGGAGAGGGCCTCACTTGGATTGGAAGGCGTTTCAGCGGCTTCCACGGTCAGCGTCAGGCTGCCGGTAGTCCCGGCTTTGTTGGCGACGGTGATTTCAGCCGTCCCCTCCGCCTTGGCCACGGCCACCCAATACGTCAGGACCCGCTCCAGGGTGATAGCCTCCGGGTTGCTGGATTCGGCGGTGTACTCCGGTCCGGCAGGGCCGATGATGAGGCAGCTCCTTTCACCTGCCTCCAGGGTATTGCCCTTGTAGCTGCCCACCCGGATCTCCGGGTCCGCCGCCTGGGCCGGGCCTGCCAGCAGTGTCGCAGACAGAAGCCCGCACGTCAACATTTGAAGCATCCTTCTTTTGCCTTTCATAGTTCTTTCCTCCGTTCCTGTGATTTTATTGGGAGTTTGCAACCGCAACACTACCACAGATTCGGAGGATTGTCGAATGAAATCGGCAGACAGTTCAGCTCGGTTTAATCCGTCAGTTCAACCGCTCTCACACACCACCGGAGGTCCCACTCATCCCGGACGCAGGTGTACAGCGTCAGGCAGTTCTCGGAGGTGTTTTCCAGGCTGCTCCGATCCGTTTCCGTCACCTTGGCGACGGAGGTCACCTCATAGGTCCGGGTGCCCTCCTTGGTGGAGAGGGTGATCTCGTCCCCGGCCTCCAGGGTATGGATTTTGCCGAAGTAGGAATTGGTCCCTCGGTTGTGAGCGGCCAATCCGACGTTGCCATTCCAGATGGACGTCTCCTCAAAGTGGCCCACGCCTTTCTTCAGCGCAGAGCTGTCCGTGCCCTGGACGATCTTGACACTCAGGCCAATGGCAGGGATTTTAAGTGTCCCGAGACTTCCGTTGCTGTAGTAGCTGTCCTCGGTGACGCTGGTGAACCCTACGGAAGCCGTGTCATTGGGCCGGGTGGTAACGGTGAAATGCTCCGGGGGAGTGGAGGAACCGGAAGAGCCGGTGTCTAAGATCGACGTGCTGGGCAGAAACCCGCCCATGCCGCTGGACACACCATTTTCCGAAACAGAGTAATTTGCGCCGCCCACTTGATTCACCAGTCCGCCGGAGAGCGCTCCAGGAACACGGTTCGGGGTCAAGTATTCGCCGGAGCCGGGGAGGTAACTGGTGGGAGTGCCGAAGCCAGGAGCCACCAGGGCCACGTTTTTGCTCCGGTCCACGTTGGGGTTTTCCTCCTCGTAGATCGTATCGTCGCTGGTGGGCCGGGCGAACAGGAAATCGTCCGCCCCGTCATAGCTGTACTCCAATGCGCTGGCCTGGACGGCGCACAGGACGCAGATCATGCAGGCCAGCAGGAACAGTCTGAACTTTTTCAATGGCATCATCTCCTTCTGATTTTCTTGTACACAAAGGCACCGCCGAGAGCCAGCACCAGAACCGCGCCGCCGATCATAAGCGGGCGCTTGATACCGGAAGCATCAACGGGTTCGCCGTCCTGAACGCCGGAGTCCTTCGGGGCCTCGGTGCTGCCGAACACGGCGGTATAGGTGACCACATTACAGCCGGTTTTGGAAACCTCTCCGGAGTAGTCCGCCGTCACCGTGTACCCGGTGGCGTACTTACTGGAGGTGCTGCCGATGTACCGGGCCGTGGCGGTGTAGCGGGTGACCACACCGTCACCCTCCTCCTGGGTGGAATTGCCCCACTGCACATCCGCCAGGGTCAGGCTCCGCCCGCCATCGGAGATGGTCTTGGGCACCAGGGAGAGGTCCGCATCCGACAAATTCGGATAGGTCCGGGTAGCGGACACGGTTCCGGTCTTGGTGGCGTAGCCGTCGGTTGTGACCTTGACCGTGGTGTGGTCCAGGTGCAGCTTTCCGGTGTAGCCGTCCTCCGTGACAGTCTCAATCTCCGCGTCCAGAGTCTGGAGAATTTTCTCCATGTTATTGGTATCGCTGGGGAGGGTGACCGTCTGGACATGGGGCTTGGTGTCCACGCCCACCTCATCCTTCCGGGTCATATCCAGCAGGTAATACAGCCGCCCGTTCCGCTCAAAATCCTCCGTAGGAATGAGGCTGGGGTCATCGTCCAGGGACAGCTGATACACCTTCTGGATGCGAA
>NZ_CAJTUX010000077.1 GCF_910579365.1 uncultured Oscillibacter sp. | reverse complement strand
GACGTGCTGGACACCTGGTTCTCCTCCGCCCTGTGGCCCTTCTCCACCCTGGGCTGGCCGGAGAAGACGGAGGACCTGGATTTCTACTATCCCACCTCCGTCATGGTCACCGGATACGACATCATCTTCTTCTGGGTGGCCCGGATGATCTTCTCCGGCTGCGAGCAGATGAAGAAAATCCCCTTCCGCACCGTTTTGATTCACGGACTGGTCCGGGACGACAAGGGCCGGAAGATGTCCAAGTCCCTGGGCAACGGCATCGACCCCCTGGAGGTGGCGGAGACCTACGGCGCGGACGCCCTGCGGTTCAACCTCATCACCGGAAACAGCCCCGGAAACGACATGCGCTTCTATACGGAGAAGTGCGAGGCCATGCGGAACTTCGCCAACAAGGTCTGGAACGCCAGCCGCTTCGTCATGATGAACCTGGGAGACATGACGGAGTACGCCCTCCCGGCGGCGGAGGCCCTGGAGCGGGAGGACAAGTGGGTCCTCTCCAAGCTGAACACCCTGGTGAAGGAGGTCACGGAGAATCTGGACAGCTACGAGATCGGCGTGGCCTCCGCCAAGGTGTACGACTTCCTGTGGGACACCTACTGCGACTGGTATATTGAGCTGACCAAGACCCGCCTGAACGGCGAGGACGAGGCCGCCAAGAACACCGCCCGGAACGTCCTCTGCTATGTGCTGACGGAGCTTTTGAAGCTGCTGCACCCCTTCATGCCCTTCATCACGGAGGAGATTTTCCAGGCCCTGCCCAAGCGGGCGGGGGCGGAGGACAAATTCCTCATGCTGGCGAAGTGGCCGGAGTATCAGGACGCCCTGGCCTTCCCCCGGGAGGAGGCCGCCATGGAGGCCGTCATGGACACCATCAAGGCCATCCGGGCCCGCCGGGCGGAGATGAACGTGCCCCCCAGCAAGAAGGCGGAGGTGCTGCTGGTCACCGCCGCGCGGTCGCCCTATGAGCAGGGCCTCCACTTCCTCCAGCGGCTGGCCTTTGCCTCCCAGGTGCGTTTTGCGGAGGAGGCCCCGGCGGACCTCTCGGGCCAGGTGAGCATTGTCACCCACAACGCCACGGCTTACCTGCCCCTCAGCGAGCTGGTGGACCTGGCAGCGGAGCGGGAGCGCATCGCCAAGGAGAAGGAGAAGGCGGAGAACGGCCTTCGCATCGTGGAGCAGAAGCTCTCCAACGAGAAATTTGTCTCCCGGGCCCCGGAGGCGGTGGTGAATGCCGAGAAGGAGAAGGCCGAAAAGTTCCGGGAGCTCATCGCCAAGCTGGAGGAGTCGGCCAGGGCGCTGGGGTGAGCGGAACATCGCCGCTGTGTTTTTCGCGGCCCCGTATAAACCTTTTGGGGGAATTGGACGATATAATATAAAAGAGGGATGCGCGGCAACGGATTTGCGGCGTCCCAAAGGAAAGGGGGTTGGCGCAGGATGAGAATGGAACGCGCGGGAGGTCCGGGAACCGGCAGAACCGTCCGGTGGGGGACGAGCCCCAAAATTCTGGAGGAGGCCGAGAAAACCGCGAAGAGCGCCATGACGGACGGCTTTGTCAAGCGGCTGACGGCATACGCCAGGGAGGACGCCAAGCGGGGCGATTATATGTCGGGCGGGTGCATCCTGATGCAGCGGGAACAGATGCGGCAGTATGTATCCCCGGACCGCGCCGGACCGATGGCGCAGGTGACGTCCGCGATTCAGGAGGTTTTGCAGGAGCCCGACCCCTTGCAGGAGCTGCTGGAAAGGCTGCTGGACAAATTGGCGGGAAAGTGCTCCGCGCGGATTCAAATCCGCCCGGAGGGGCAGAGCGCTGAGGTTCGCGCCCCCAACGGCGAGGTGATCGCCAGCTACAACAGCCTTGGCGGAGGCTGGACGGAGATTCGCACAAAGGCGGAGAACAAATTTCTCAGCGAGGTTGCGGCGGTCTACGGGCAGGCGTTTCGGGAGGCCCGGGCGGAGATGCGGGCGGCGCAGTCCCCGCCGCCGGTACAGGCGGAGGAGCCCGCCGTGGATATTCGCGCCTGATGAAGCGGCGAGCATCATAATACACGATCATGTACTAGAGAACCACCCCGGACACAAGTCTGTGTCCGGGGTGGTTTTTTGCGTCACATTCGCCGGATAATCCGCCGCCGCTTCCAGATGGAGGGGGCGAACAGCAGCAGCATGGGGAAAATCTCCAGCCGCCCCACCAGCATGTCGAAGGACAGCAGCAGCTTGGACCACCAAGTGAACCCGGAGAAGTTCCCCATGGGGCCGACTACTTCCAATCCGGGGCCGATGTTGTTGATGCAGGCCGTCACGGCGGTGAAGGTGGTCACAATGTCAAAGCCGTTCAGGCTCAGCAGAAGGAACGAGACGGTGAAGACAATCAGGTACACCGTGAGAAACAGGTGGACGCTGCGGATGTGCTTGTCCGTCAGGGCCTTGCCCTCGAACCGGGTGGTGGTGACGGCGTTGGGGTGAAGCATCTTCCGCATGTCTCCCCAGGAGGTTTTCGCCAGAATGACGATCCGGGCCACCTTGATGCCGCCGCCGGTGGACCCGGCGCAGGCCCCGATGAACATAATGACCACCAGGACGCCCTTGGAAAAGGTGGGCCAGAGGTTGAAGTCCGCCGTGGCGTAGCCGGTGGTGGTGATGATGGAGGCCACCTGAAAGAAGGAGTAGCGGAGGCTTTGGCCGAAGGACTCGTACATGTGAAGAATGTCCGCAGCGATGGCCAATACCGCCGCGCTCACAATGGCGGCGTAGGCCCACAGCTCCTCGGACCGGAACACGTCCCGGAAGCGGCGGACGAGAAGGAAGTAGTACAGGTTGAAGTTCACGCCGAAAAGCAGCATGAAAATTCCAATCACTACATCAAAATAGGCGTTGTCATAGGCTCCCACGCTGAGGTTCTTGCTGCTGAAGCCGCCGGTGCCCGCGGAGCCGAAGGAGTGGATGCAGGCGTCAAAAAAGGGCATTCCCCCCAGGACCAGCAGGACGATCTCCACCAGGGTCATAACCAGGTAGATGCCGTAGAGAATCTTGGCGGTGTCGCTCATGCGGCTTACCAGCTTGCCGACGGAGGGACCCGGCATCTCCGCCCGGAGCAGGTGCATCCCGTGTCCGTCGGTCATGGGCAGGATGGCCATGACGAACACCAGCACCCCCATGCCGCCGATCCAGTGGGTGAAGCTCCTCCAGAAGAGAATGCTCTGGCTCAGGGGCTCCACCGCCGTCAATATGGTGGCTCCGGTGGTGGTGAAGCCGGAGACGGTCTCGAAAAACGCGTCGATGAAGTTGGGAATGTACCCGGAGATCAGGAAGGGCAGGGCACCGAAGGCGCTCATCAGCACCCAGGCCAGGGCCACCACGGCGAAACCGTCCCGGGCGTACAGCGCCGTCTGCTTGGGCTTTTTATGGAAGGGCAGTCCCGCAATCAGCAGCAGGAGGATGGTCCCCAAAAAGGGGAGGACCGATTCGCCATACAGCAGCGCCGTCAGGGCGGGCAGCAGCAGCAGGACCGCCTCCGTCCATAAAATCCGCCCGATGACGAAGCCGATCATTTGATAATTCAAAACGGCGGCCTCCTTTATTCCTGTAAAATGTCGTGGATGTCCTGAAGGGAGGTGTCCGTGGTGACCACGATGACGTCGTCCCCCCGGCTGAGGCAGTCGTTGCCGGAGGGGATGATGATCTTTCCGCTCCGCTGGACAATGCCCGCCAGCAGAAGGCCGTTGCGGAGCTTCAGATTTTTCAGGGGCACACCGATGAAGGGCACGTCCGCCGGCACGCCGAACTCCAGGGCTTCCACCGCGCCGTCCACCAGCCGGTGGAGGGTCTTGATCTGCGCGCCGGAGGCGCTTTCCATGGCCCGGACGTACTGGACGATGAGCTCCGTCGTGGTGGAGCGGGCGGAAATCACGCTGTCGATCATGCTCTCGTTGCTCACCAGGTCCACCAGGGATTTCCGGTTGATTTTGGCGACGACCTTGCAGTTGTTTCCGGACTCCTTAGCGGCGCATATGCTCATCAGAATGTTGGCCTCGTCGATGCCGGTGATGGCAACGAAGGCGTCGGTCTGGCTGATGCCCTCCTCATGGAGGAGGTCGGAGTCCGTGCCGTCCCCCACGATGACCAGGGCCTTGGGCAGCTGCTCCCCCATCTGGATGCAGCGCCGCTCGTCCCGGTCGATGATCTTCACGGCCATGCCCATGGACAAAAGCTCGCTGGTGAGGTAGTAGCAGATTTTGCTGGCCCCCACGATCATGACGGTGGACGCCTTGGAGCGGAAGACCCCCAGGTGCCGGAAGAACTGAGCCAGCTGGTCCGGCGAGGAGGTGAGGTAGATTTTGTCCCCGGCCTGGAGGACGAAGTCGCCGGAGGGGATGATGGTCTCCCCCTTCCGGGCCACGGCGCAGATCAGCACCCGGACCCGAATGTTCCGGTACAGATCCGCCAGCGCCAGCCCGTCCAGGGCCGAGTCGGCGGGGAGCCGGTACTCCACCAGCTCCAGCCGGCCCTTGGAGAAGGACTCCACCTTCATGGCGGCGGGAAAACGGAGAACCCGGGCGATCTCCCGCGCGGCGGCCCGCTCGGGGTTGATGGCCATGGAAAGGCCCAGCTCGTCCCGCATGAAGCGGAGCTGCTTTTCGTATTCCGGGTTCCGGATGCGGGCGATGGTGTGCCGGGCCCCCAGCTTCTTGGCCACCAGGCAGGAAAGAATGTTCAGCTCGTCGCTGGAGGTGGTGGCGATGAGCAGCTCCGCCTTTTCCACCTCCGCCTCCTTCTGCACGCTGTACACCGCCCCGTTGCCGCAGACGCCCATCACATCGTAAATATTGATGATGTTGTCAATCAGCCGGGGGTCTTGGTCGATGACCGTGACATTGTGTCCGTCGGCGGAGAGCTGCTGGGTCAGAGCCGAGCCCACCTTGCCCGCGCCTACGATGATGATTTTCATGTGCGCCTCCAAAGACAGGCCGGGGCTGCGCGCCCCGGAGAATACCCTGATTATATAAGATATCCACAAAAAAGGGAAGGGCCAAACCGTGAAAATTTTCCTTGACAACCGGGGAGCGCCTGTGTAAAATATGTTCAATTATTTTAATTAAATATTTTTAGTTAAAATAGTTGATATTTCGAAAAACAAGGAGAACGCGAATATGAACTTCGAGAACGTGCGCGATATCATTGTGGAGACCTTGGGCTGTGAGGCGGAGCAGGTGACGCCGGAGGCGTCCTTGTCCGATGATCTGGGGGCGGACTCCCTGGCCGCGGTGGAGCTGGTGATGGCGCTGGAGGAGGCCTGCGGCGTTACCATCGACGACGCGGACGTCGCCGGACTGAAGACCGTGGGCGACATTATGAAGTATCTGGAGGAACATAAGTAAGCCGGAGGAACGGGGAACCCCTCCGCCAGCGCCTCCGGCGCCGTTTTGCCGTAACAGCCGCGTCCCGGAAGGGACGCGCCGGAGGCGCGCGCAGGTCCCGCTTCTCTGCGGGGCCGGGCGCGGAAAGGAACGACGATGACCAACCAGGAAATTTATGATCTGATGGCCCGCTTTGACGCCAGCGGCCTGCAAACGCTGCGGCTGTCTCAGGGGGATTTTACGATAGAATTGGGGAAAGGCGTCTCCGGGACCCGGGCTCCGGAGGCTGCCCCCGCGCCCTCCGTCCCGGAGAAGGCCGCGCCCAGGGCAGAGGGAGGAACCGTGATTTCCGCTCCGCTGGTGGGGACGTTTTACGCCGCCCCGGCGCCGGAGAAGCCCCCCTTTGTCTCCCCGGGGGACCGGGTGAAAAAGGGGCAGACGGTCTGTCTGCTGGAGGCGATGAAGACCATGATCGAGGTCCCCGCCCCCTGCGACGGCGTGATTGAAGAGGTGCTGAAGGAAAACGGCCAGCTGGCGGCCTTCGGCGAGGCGCTGATGCGCTGTACGCCATGCTGAGGCGGGTCCTGATCGCCAACCGGGGGGAGATCGCCCTCCGGATTCTTCGGGCCTGCCGGGAGCTGGGTATTGAGACGGTGGCCGCGTACTCCGAGGCGGACGCCGAGGCCCTCCATGTCCAGCTGGCCACGGAATCGGTGTGCATCGGTCCCGCCCGGGCGGCGGACAGCTATCTGAACCAGACGGCGCTGCTGACGGCGGCCCGGGCCACTGGCTGCGACGGCGTTCATCCCGGCTACGGCTTCCTGTCGGAAAATCCGGAGTTCGCCGACGCCTGCGGGAAAGCGGGGCTGACCTTCATCGGCCCCTCCGGAGACGCGATTCGCAAAGCGGGCTCCAAATCCGCCGCCCGGGACTTGATGCGGGCGGCGGGCGTCCCGGTAACGCCGGGCTCCAACGGCCCTGTGGCCTCCGTGGAGGAGGCTCTGGCGGCGGCGGAGGAAGTGGGCTACCCCGTTTTGCTGAAGGCCTCCGCCGGAGGCGGGGGACGGGGCATCCGCCGCTGTGACGGCGCGGAGGACCTGCCCGCCGCTTACGCCGAAGCCCGGGCGGAGGCCGCCGCCTGTTTCGGAAGCGAGGAGATGTACCTGGAAAAGCTGGTGCTGAATCCCCGGCATGTGGAGGTTCAGATTCTGGCGGACCGGCAGGGCCGCACCATCCACTTGGGGGACCGGGACTGCTCCGTCCAGCGGCGGAACCAGAAACTTATGGAAGAGGCCCCCGCCCCGGGACTCCGCCCGGAGCTCCGGGCGGCCATGGGTCAGGCCGCCGTGAAGGCGGCGCGGGCCGTGGGCTACGAGGGCGCGGGCACCGTGGAGTTCCTGGTGGACGGGGAGAAGTTCTACTTCATGGAGATGAACACCCGCATTCAGGTGGAGCACGGCGTCACGGAGCTGGTCACTGGGGTGGACCTGGTGCGCCAGCAGCTGCGGATTGCCTCCGGCCTGCCCCTGGACATCGCCCAGGAGGATGTGCGGGTCCGGGGCTGCGCCATGGAGTGCCGCATCAACGCCGAGGACCCGGCGGAGGATTTCCGCCCCTGCCCCGGCAAGGTGGAGTTTCTCCACTTCCCCGGCGGCGCGGGGGTCCGGGTGGACTCCTGCCTGTACAACGGCTGCGCCATGTCCCCCTATTACGACTCTCTGGCCGCCAAGCTCCTGGCCCACGGGTCCACCCGGCTGGAGGCCATCCGCAAGCTCCGGCGCTGCCTGGAGGAATTCACCCTGGAGGGCTTCCCCACCAACGCGGAGCTGTCCTATGAGATTTTGTTTCACCCCGTGTTTGTCCGGGGCCGGTGCACCACCGGCTTTTTGGACGCGCACCTGACGGAGCTGCTGGACTTCAGCCGCCGGGTGGAGGAAAGAGAGGCGGAGGTATGAACGGCATCTTTGCCAAGCGCCGGGCCCGGCTGCTGGCCATGAAGGCCATCCGGGACAACTATATTCCCGGCGACCGGCTGACCGCCTGCCCCCAGTGCGGCCGGGAGAGCCAGCGGGGGGACGTGGCGGAGGGCCTTTTCGTCTGCCCCCTCTGCGGGTATCACTTCCCCATCGGGGCCTATTACCGGCTCAGCACCGTTCTGGACCCGGGCAGCTTCCGGGAACTGAACGAGAAGCTGCCCGCCGCCGATCCGCTGTCCTTCCCCGGCTATCGGGAGAAGCAGCGCGCCGCCCAGCGGAAGACCGGCCTCACGGAGGCCGCCGTCACCGCCACGGGGACCATCGGCGGACGGAAATGCGTGGTGGGCGTGCTGGACAGCCGCTACCTGTGCGGCAGCATGAGCGCCGCCGTGGGGGAGAAAATCACCCTGGCGGTGGAGTACGCCGGGAAGAACCGGCTGCCGCTGATTCTCTTTTCCGCCAGCGGCGGGGCCCGGATGCAGGAGGGGATTCTCTCCTTGATGCAGATGGCCAAGACCAGCGCCGCCCTGGCCCGGTTTTCGGAAAAGGGGCTTTTGTATATCTCCGTGCTGACGGACCCCACCACCGGCGGCGTCACCGCCAGCTTTGCCTCGCTGGGGGACGTCATCCTGGCGGAGCCCGGGGCGCTGATTGGCTTTGCCGGGCCCCGGGTGATTCAGCAGACCATCGGAGAGACCCTGCCGGAGGGCTTTCAGCGGGCGGAGTACCAGGAGGAGCACGGCTTTGTGGACGCGGTGGTCCCCCGGAGCGAGCTGCGGGACACCCTGTCCCGCCTGCTGCGGCTCCACGAGAAGGGAGGGCGCGTATGAGCGGACTTACCGCCGCGGAACGGGTTGCCGTGGCCCGGCACCCCCAGCGGCCCCATATCAGCGACTATATCGGCGCGCTGTTCACGGATTTCTTTGAACAAAAGGGCGACCGCCTCTGCCGGGAGGACCCGGCCATCCTGGGCGGGATCGCCCTCTATCACGGCCGTCCCGTCACCGTCATCGGCACCCGGAAGGGCAGAACGGCGGAGGAGAGCCTCCGCTGCAATTTCGGCATGCCGGGGCCGGAGGGATACCGCAAGGCCCTCCGTCTGATGAAGCAGGCGGAGAAGTTCCGCCGCCCCGTCTTCACCTTCATCGACACCTCCGGGGCCTATCCCGGCCTGGAGGCCGAGGCCAGGGGACAGGGGGAGGCCATCGCCCGGAACCTCTTTGAGATGAGCCGACTCACCGTTCCCATCATCGCCGCCGTCACCGGCGAGGGCAACAGCGGCGGGGCCCTGGCCCTGGCCGTGGCGGACCGGGTGCTGATGCTGGAAAACGCGGTGTACGCCATCTTGTCCCCGGAGGGCTTCGCCTCCATCCTCTGGCGGGACGCCGGACGGCACGGGGAGGCCTGTGAGCTGATGAAGCTCACCGCTCCGGACCTGCTGGGGCTGGGCGTGGTGGACGACGTGATCCCCGAGCCGGAGGGCGGCGCCCACCGGTTTCCCGCCGGGACGTTTCGGGAGGTGGACCGGGCCCTGAGCCGTCATCTGGCGGCCCTTTTGAAGGAGAGCGGCCAGAGCCTCGCGGCGGCCCGGTATCAGAAATTCAGGAAAATGGGCCAGCCCCTCAAGGAGGAGTCATGAACGGAATCAAGATTCGAGGGACCGGCCGGGGCGTGCCCGGCAGACTGGTGACGAACCGGGACCTGGAGCGGATAGTGGACACCACAGACCAGTGGATCGCCAGCCGGACGGGCATCCGGACCCGCCGCTACTGCACCGAAGAGGAGCCTGTTTCCGCCATCACCGCCGCCGCCGCCCGGGGCGCGCTGGAGAGCGCCGGCGTCGCGCCGGAGGAGATCGGCGCGTGCATCGTGGCCACGCTGTCGGCGGAGACCCTGGTGCCCGCCGCCGCCTGTACGCTCCAGGGGGAGCTGGGCCTTCCGGAGGACATCCCCTGCTTTGACCTGAACGCCGCCTGCACTGGCTTCCTCTTCGCCCTGCATACCATGGAGTGCCTTTTGAACGCCTCCAGCCGGAAATTCGGCCTGGTGGTGGGGGCGGAAAATCTGAGCCGCCTCATCAACTGGGAGGACCGGGGCACCTGTATCCTCTTCGGCGACGGAGCCGGCGCCGCCGTGGTGGAGTGCCGGGAGGGCTGGCCCTCCATCGCCGCCGTGACGGGCTGCCACGGGAACGGAGAGCTGCTGCGGGTCCCCGGCGCGGAGACCGGGGAGCGGAGCCGGATCTCCATGGAGGGGACGCGGGTCTTCAAATTCGCCGTAGAGGCGGTGCCCTGGTGCGTGGACCAGGTGCTGCGAAAGACCGGGCGGACGGTGGAGGACGTGGATTTTTTCGTTTTCCACCAGGCCAACGCCCGGATCATCGACCTGGCGGTGCGGAAGTACCGCATCCCGCCGGAAAAGTACTATAAAAACATCGCGGAGTACGGAAACACCTCTGCCGCCAGCATTCCCCTGGTCCTCAGCGAGCTGCACGAGCGGGGAAGAGTGGGCCCTGGCAGCCGTGTGCTGGTTGTGGGCTTCGGCGGCGGCCTGACCTGGGGCGGCTGTTTGATCGAATTCGCGTGAGGAGGAAGCCCGTGAGAAAGCTGAATGAAATCCTGGGGACGGAGTTCCCCATTATCCAGGGCGGCATGGCCAACATCGCCACCGGCGAGTTCGCCGCCGCCTGCTCCAACGCCGGGGCTTTGGGCATGATCGCCACCGGAGCCTGGGACACGGACCGGGTCCGAAGCGAGATACGCCGGGCCAGGGAACGGACCGGTAAGCCCTTTGGCGTCAATCTGATGCTGATGAACCCCTATGCTGCCGAGATCGCCCAGCTGATTCTGGACGAGGGCGTCCAGGTGGTGACCACCGGCGCGGGGAATCCGGGGCAGTTTATCCCCGCCTGGAAGGAGGCCGGAATCACCGTGATCCCCGTGGTGGCGGCGGCGGTGCTGGCCAAGCGCCTGAGCCGCTATGGCGTGGACGCCTTCATCGCCGAGGGCACGGAGTCCGGGGGCCACGTGGGAGAGATGACCACCATGGCCCTGGTGCCCCAGGTTATCGACGCGGTGGACGTGCCCGTCATCGCCGCCGGAGGCATCGCCGGCGGGCGGCAGATGGCGGCGGCCCTGGCCCTGGGGGCCTGCGGCGTCCAGGTGGGCACCTGCCTGCTGGCCAGCGAGGAGTGCCCCGTCCATGAGAATTACAAGCAGGCCGTCTTGAAGGCCAAGGACAGCGACACCACCGTCACGGGCCGCTCCATCGGCGGGCCGGTGCGGGTGCTGAAAAACAAGATGGCCCGGGAGTATCTGGCCCTGGAGAAACGGGGCGCGACCCTGGAAGAACTGGAGACCGTCACCCTGGGGGGATTGCGCCGGGCCGTGCTGGAGGGCGACGTGGAGCGCGGCAGCGTCATGATGGGTCAGGCGGCCGGTATGGTTCGCGAGATCCGGCCCCTGCGGCAGATTTTCGAGGAGCTGTATCACGGCGGAAAGGCCGCTTTGGAACAGGTGGAACGGGAATGGCGGTAAGCATCCGGGGGAAGACCCTGCCCCTTCCCATCGTGCAGGGCGGCATGGGCATTGGCGTGAGCCTGGAAAGGCTGGCGGGGGCCGTCGCCGCCAACGGCGGAATGGGGACCCTCTCCGCCGCCTTCTGCGGGTTTCGGGAGCCGGATTTCCGGGAGAACGCCCGGGAGGCCAATCTCCGGGCCCTGGCCCGTCAGGTGGGACGGGCAAAGGAGCTGGCGAAGGGCGCGGGCCTTGTGGCTGTAAATGTTATGGTGGCCGCCGCCCAGTACGCCGACAGCGTGCGCACCGCCTTGCGGACAGGCGTGGACGCGGTGGTCTGCGGCGCGGGTCTGCCCAAGGATTTGCCCGGCCTGGCGGCGGAGGTGGAAAACGACGCCGCGGCCCTGGCCCCGGTGGTCAGCGGAGGCCGCTCCGCCGCCCTGATCTGCAGGCTGTGGGACCGGCGCTATGGCCGGGTCCCGGACTTTGTGGTCCTGGAGGGCCCCCTGGCCGGAGGGCACCTGGGTTTCTCCCCCGAGGAGGCCCGGGAGGCCCAGGCGGGACGGCCCAGGCTTCTGTCCGCCCTGCTGGAAGAGGTGCTGGAAGCCCTGGCCCCCTTCCGGGAGAAGTATGGGCGGGACATTCCGGTCTTCGCCGCCGGGGGCGTGCGGAACGGCGCGGAGCTGCGCCGCTGTATGGACCAGGGCGCGGCGGGAGGCCAGTTTGCCACCCGCTTCATCGCCACGGAGGAATGCGACGCCAGCCCCGCCTATAAGCAGGCCCTGCTGGACGCGAGGGCGGAAGACATCACCATTG
Organism: uncultured Oscillibacter sp.; assembly: GCF_910579365.1. GTDB lineage: Bacteria > Bacillota > Clostridia > Oscillospirales > Oscillospiraceae > Oscillibacter. The sequence goes on along the minus strand of NZ_CAJTUX010000077.1, from coordinate 127 downwards.
TCCAAAGTCCCGTGGGCATGCCGGGCCGGGCCCTGCAAAGCCCGCTGATCCGGCGGGTGGAGGAGGGGACGCAGCCGAAAATTACCCGCTGCGACCGCTGCCTTGCCGCCTGTGACTGCAAAACCGC
>NZ_CAJTUX010000076.1 GCF_910579365.1 uncultured Oscillibacter sp. | reverse complement strand
CAAGTGCTTTTTTGCGCTTTACTTGGGAATATCTGGTTAACTTAATGGCATTGCCTGGTCCGAGGTCTATTCTTCCCTCCAGAAGAATATGTACGACGGCCTGATGATCGCGGCGGAAACCTTGAAGTCCTGCAACTTCGCCGAGGTCTGCAAATATGTGACCTATATCGATTTCTGGTATCTCAGCGGCCCCGGCTACTATATGAACAAAGACACTTATGAGGGCTTGCCGGATGACCTGAAGGCCATCATTGACGACGAGGCTCTCCGGTCGGAGCTGGAACAGGCGAACTATGACGACGGCGTCGCGCTGGAGACGTCCTCCATCGAATGGGCCAAGGAGACTTACGGTACGGAGGTCATCTATCCCACCGACGAGGCAAAGGAAGCGTTCCTGGACAAGCTGACCCTGTCCAAGCAGTCTCTGGCCGAAGACCTGGATAAGCTGGGCTTGCCGGGCACCGATATGGTGGAGGCCATCGCTGGATATGCCGCGGGCTAAATGATCGAGAGGATGGTCAGAATATGAAAACAGTACAAACCGTGCAAGGCCCCGTTTCGACGGATGCGCTGGGCTCCACGCTGATGCACGAGCATATCTGCACCTCCAGCATGGGCGTTGCCACCCACTATCCCCAGCTCTACGCGGCGGACTATGAGGCCAGGATTGTTCGGGACCTGGAGAAAATGCGGGACAACGGCATCTCCACCGTGGTGGACGCCACGCCAGTGTGCCTGGGGCGGGATGTGCGTGTCCTGAAGCGGGCCAGTGAGCAGACGGGCGTCAACATCGTGGCCACCACCGGTTGGTGGGGCTGTGAGCCGCCCTATGTGGGCCCCACTACGGACGAACAATGGGCGCGGTGCTTTGCGGACGACATCACCAAGGGCTGCGACGGAACGGACATCAAAGCCGGAATCCTGAAAGCGGCCATGGACCGGGAGGGTCCGACGGAGTGGAAGGTGAAGGTCCACCATGCCGTGGGCCTGGCCCAGCGGGAGACGGGGGCAAAGATAATGCTGCACACCTACTGCCCCACGGAGAGCCCCCGGTTCCAGCTGGCGGCCCTGCGGGAAGTGGGCGTAGATATGAACAGCGTGTCCGTGGGACATATCCCGGAGACCACCGACTTGGATTTCGTCAAATGGATTTACGATCAAGGGGCCTGGCTGGGCATGGACCGGCTGCCCATCGTGCTGTTGCCCGGTTCCTATGCGGTGGCGACACAGACGCGGATCAAGTTCATCAAGACCCTGCTGGATGCGGGGATGGGAGACCGGATGCTCTTCTCCCACGATTTTATGAGCGTGTCCACCTTGTATGACAACCAGCCGGAGGAGGTACAGAAGGACGTGCAGAAGCAGTGTCCGGAGCGGTTCCTGTTTCTGAAAAACCACATTTTCCCCCAGCTGGCGGAGATGGGCGTGGACCCTGATCTCCTCTGGCGGATGACCATTGAGAATCCCAAGCGGTTTTTTGAAGCGTGACGCGGCGCCCAGGCAGGGCGCAAGTGAAGGGGCGGGTGAAAGTCCCGCCCCTTCGTCTGCTTTCAGGAGGAATGCGCGTTGAAAAAAGAGGAATGGGTCAGGGAAATCTTTCAGGTGGTCTGTGTAGTGGAGGACCTGGAGAAGACTCTGGAAAACTGGAAACGGCTGGTGGAGTTTGACCAAAGCTCCATCCACCTGAGCGAGGATGCCGGGACCGGACGGCTGGGGGAGCGGACGGCCTCTCGCTGCGCCCGCTTCGACCTGGGGGGTGTGCAGATTCGCCTGGTGGAGCCCCTGGACAAGGGGGGACCGGACCCCTATGCCGCCGCTTTGCGGCGGAGCGGCCCGGGCTTTCACCACTTGGGACTCTCCGTCCGGTCCCGCGACGAACTGACGGAGCGGTACGAGGCCATGGGTCTTTTCCCCATTTTTAAGGAGGAGACGGAGGCGGGTCCCGCCCCCCTTTATGAGCTGGACAGCCGTCTGGGTATGTCCTTCGTCCCCTGGGACCGGGCATTCGGACCCTGCGCCAGGCTGGCGCGGGAGGAGCGGAAAGGAGAGGAGTGAAATGATGAGAGCGGTCGTATATGAACAGGGCGGAAGGGCCCACGCTGGCATCCGGGATGTGCCGGAGCCGGTCTGCGGAGACGGGCAGGTGCTGGTCCGGGTACTGGCCTGCGGCATCTGCAAGCCCGCGGACTCCGGTCATGACAGGGGGACTTCTATGCTGGGCCGATATCCGGTAATCCCCGGCCATGAGTTCGCTGGGGTGGTGGAACAGGTCGGGAAAGACATCACCCGCTTCCGCTTGGGGGACCGGGTGGCGGTGGACAACGGTGCGCCCTGCTGGGTCTGCTATTACTGCCGGCGGGGAGAGTTTGCCTTCTGCGAGAATTACAAGGCCATGGGCCAGAGTCTTAACGGCGGCTTCGCCCAGCTGGCCGTGGCGCCGGAGAGCCACGTTTACGCGGTGCCGGAGGGTGTGTCCATCCGGGCCGCCGCCCTGTCGGAGCTAGTGGGATGCGCCTACCACTGCATCGACAACGCCCAGATTCCTCAGGCGGGGGATGTGCTGATCCTGGGCTGCGGCGCCAGCGGGATGCTTCTGGCCATGCTGGCGAAGAGCACTGCCGCCGGGACAGTGACGGCGGTGGACTTGGACCCTGGCAAGCTGGAGCGCATCGCGGCCAAGGGCGTGGGGACGGTCCTGGTGGAAAGGGGAAATTACGGCGCGCTGGAGGCCCTGCAGAAGGAGCGCTTCCCCCATGGCTTCGATGTTGTCATCGACGCCACCGGGGACGCGGAGCTGATCGAGCGGAGTCTGCCTCTGCTAAAGGCCAAAGGCCGCTTCCTGAACTACTCCTTTGCCAGCACGGATCGGAAGAGCGTTTCGGTGGATATGTCTCTCTTTGCTCGGAAGGAGCTCCACTATATGGGCAGCACATTCCAGCACCACAATTTCGACCAGGTGCTGCGCTCCATGGCCAAAGGACGGGTGGACCCGGAGTATATTGTGACGCATGTGTACCCGCTGGAGAATTATTTTGAGGCCCTGGATAAGAATCTCAGTGACAGCGGCGTGGTCAAGGTCCTGATTGAGCCCAACGGCTCGTCAGACGGAAAGTGAGGTGGAGGTTCGATATGCGGTTTGGAACCATGGAGCAAAGCTTTCCCGTATGGGGGCGCTTTGCTGTTGAGATGGCCGGGGAAGCGGGCTTTCAGGGCATCCAGATCACCGACGGCGGCGGATATCTCCAGCCCCATCCCCTGAACAACGGCTTTGTGGAATACGAGCGCTTCGGGCTGGACCTGCGGCGGAAGGACTCTTTTCCCCTGACGGACCGGCGGGTGCAGGAGGATTATCTGGAGGCGGCGGAGGCCGCCGGCGTCCGGCTGACGGGGATCTGCCTCTATTTGCTGGACCACCAGGGCTTTATGAAATTCTCGGACCGAACCCCCCAGGGACAGCAGTGCCTGGAGACCATCCAAAACGCTGTCCTGGCGGCGGAGCAGATGCGGATTCCCCTAGTGACCGTGCCCTGTCGGGGGCTCTTCGGCGTGGGACAGTACGCCTATGCCTTGGAGAAGCTGCGCTATGCCGCAAGGCTGGGTGAGGACCACGGTGTGCGGATTGCTGCGGCAATGGACGCGGGGCTGGAGCGGCAGCTGGAGGTCCTGGAGCGCCTGGACGGGAAGGTGACTCTGGACCATGGGGTCCTGGACCCGGCGCTGTACGCCTATGGCCGGGCCCCGGAGGTGATTCGGACCCTGGGCCGGGAGCGCCTGGCTCAGGTCCGGATGCGGGACCTGAAAGTGGATGAAGAGGGCCTTTTGGCAAGTTCTACGATGCGCCCGGTGCAGCTGGGGCAGGGCATCGGGCTTTCCGACTGCGCAGAGGCGGTTTTGGACATGGGTTTTGACGGCTGGATTCTGTCGGAGATGCCCTATTACAGCGCCGTTCTGGCGGAGGAAGGCGGGGATTTCCTGACCATGGTGCAGCGGGACTTGGAGGCACTGCGGCAGCTGTTCAGCGGGAAAGAGGGGAGGAACTGAGAATGGCCAGATTCAGGTTCGCGGTGTGTGAATGGAGCTTTCCCTGCTGGGGCTCCTTGGCAGTGAAGATGGCCGGGGAGGCCGGCTTTGACGGGATGCAGCTGGGGGATGCCGGCGGCTCCATGCACAACTTTCCTCTGCGGGACAAACGGGTCCAGGAGCATTACATGGAGGCCGGTGCCAGGTATGGCGTGGCCTTTCCCCAGATTCATCTCTACACCCTGGGTCACCAGGGCTACTACCGGAGCCGCCTGGACAGCCTGGAGGGAAAGCTCTGCCTGGAGAGCATCCGGCAGGGAATCATCGCCGCTTCGCAGATGGGCGTTCCCAGCGTCATCATAGACGGGATGCGGATGAATGACGAGGCCAAGAAGCTTCATGTGTTTCAAGTGGCCCAGTATGCGGTGCACACCGGCGAGGAATACGGCGTTCAGATCGGCATGGAGACCGACATGTCCCTGGAGGACCATATCCGCTTTCTGGACGCACTGGACGGCAAGCTGAAGCTGTGCTTTGACGCCCACAATCCGGTGATGTACGGCACCGGCCATCCGCCGGACATGATCCGGACCCTGGGCAGGGAGCGCTTCGACCATTTCCATATTAAGGAGTCCCAGGCCAATGAGGACGGATACCTAAGCGTGGAGACCCCCATCGTCCTGATGGGACAGGGATGCACCTACTTCCGGGAGTCCGCCCAAGCCGTCAAGGAGATCGGGTTCGAGGGCTGGATCGTTTCGGAGAACTTCTACTTCCGGCCCAATATCATGGAGCAGGGCCTGGACTATGTGTCCGCCGCCCGGCGAGACGTGGAGTCGCTCCATGCGGTGTACGGCACGGAATGAAGGGGCCCATGACAAAATTGAAGCTGGATCTGGTGTGCCAGGCCGCAGTGGCGGTATGGGACCTGGAGGAGAGCCTTGCTGCCTTCCGGGAGCTTCTGGGCTTTGATGAGGAGAGCCTGACCGCCTCGTCTTCCGATGAGGCGGTCAGGTCCGGGCGGCTGCGGAACGTCGTCTACCGGGGGGAGGCTGTGGAGTGCTTCCATTACCGCCAGTACAATTTTTCTCTGGGCGGGATGGACATCGAGCTGTTCGCGCCGGAGGACCCGGAGGAGGCCAATCCCTTTACGGATTTTCTCCGGGAGCACGGGCCGGGCATTCACCACTTGAATATCCGCCTGGCAAACCGCCGGGAGGGTATCGCTTTTTTGAAGCATGAGCTGAATATCCCGCCCTTTTTCGACTTGGACCACCTGGGTAGGAACTGCGCCTATTTTGACCTGCGCCGGGAGCTTGGGATGGTGATCGAGATCGGCAGCCGGGTGGTGGGCCCTCGGGCCGCCATGACGGAGGAGGATATTCGGACGCTGACCGCCTATGGGCGGAGAGAGGTGTGAAATGAAAGCAGTTTTATATCGCAAGGGCGGGCGGGCCAACGCCGCGCTGACGGAGGTCCCGGAGCCCGTGTGCGGCCGGGACGAGGTGCTTATTCGGGTGTTTGCCACCTGCGTCTGCCGCCCGGCGGACCTGGCCCATGACGGCGGCTACTCCGTCTTCGGGCGCTATCCCCTGATCCCGGGACACGAATATTCCGGTATAGTGGAGGCCGTGGGAGAGGACGTGACCCGCTGTCAAGTGGGGGACCGGGTGACCGCTGATGCCAACATTCCCTGCGGCGTTTGCTATTTTTGTGAGCGGGGGGAGTTTGTGTTCTGTGAGCATTCCGAGGCTTACGGGCAGACCAGGAACGGCGGCTTCGCCCAGTTGGTGGCCGTGCGGCAGAACCTGGTCTACCGGATTCCGGACAACGTGTCCATGCGGGCGGCGGCGATGACCGAGCTAGTGGGCTGCGCCTTCAACTGTATGGAGCGCTGCGATTTCCGCTATGCCGCCGACGTGCTGATCCTGGGCTGCGGCGCCAGCGGCACCATCCTGGCGCAGCTGGCGAAGAGCTCCTCCGCCGGAAGCGTTACTGTGATCGACTCCGTACAGAGCAAGCTGGACAATATCCGGGGAATCGGCGTGGATACGGTGTTGGTGGACCGAGAAAATTATGATGCCCACGAGGCGGTCCTCCCACGCTCATCTGCTGGCGCGGGGCTGTAATCTCAACAGCATGCTGTCCGAGACGCTGCTGAAGGAGACAGGGGTATGCAAGGGCAAGGCGGGCGAGGCTCATTTTATGGACCTGTCCCAGAATCTCTATGTGCTGGGGGGAACTCTGGGCCCCTGCTACACCGTGCCGCTGGGCTTTGCCTACCATCTCATGCACGAGGGGAAAGGCAATATCGTGGTGGCCTACAGCGGCGACGGCTGCACCAACGAGGGACCCTTCTTTGAGGGGCTGAACATGGCCAAGGCATTCAATCTGCCGATCCTGACCATTATCCAGAACAATTTTTTCGCCATCTCCGAGGACTTCCGCAAGATGACCGGCCTTCAGCGCTTAAGCACCCGGGCGGCGGGCTTCGAGATCCCCGGAGTCACGATAGAGAACGGGAACGATGTGGAGGCGGTCTATAAGGCAGCATTGGAGGCCGCCGAATACGTCCGCAGCGGCAAGGGACCCATGATCCTGGAGATTATGACCTGGCGGCAGATGGGCCACGGGCCGAACGAGTCCGGCGTGAAATACAAGGACCCCGCCGAGCAGGCGATGTGGATGAAGCGGGACCCGCTGAAGCTGTTGACCGCCAAGCTGAAAGCGGAGTACGCCGCCACGGACGAGGAGCTGAAAGCCCTGGAGGCAAAAGTGGATGAACAGCTGGACGCGGCCTGGGCCTTTGCCGAGGCGGCTCCCTACGCCCAGCCGGAGGTCGCCATGCAGCATATCTATGCCGGCTGCTGAGGAGGTTATGGAATGGAAACGAAAAAGATGACTTACATGCAGGCCCTGCGCCTGGCCATGGACGAGGAGATGGCCAGGGATGAGAAGGTGTTCCTGGCCGGCCAGGACATAGGCATTCTGGGCGGCGCCTACGGTGTCACCGGCGACTTGTATCACAAATACGGCCCAGACCGCGTCATTGATTCCCCCCTGGCGGAAAACGCCATCGTGGGCCTGGGCATCGGTGCGGCCATGTACGGGTGGCGGCCCATTGTTGAGATCATGAAAATGGATTTCAGCATGGTGTGTATCGACCCGATCTGCAATCACATGGCGAAATACCGCTATATGTCCGGCGGGCAGGTGGAGAAGATGCCCTGCGTGGTCCGCACAGCCATCGGCGGGGGCACCCGTAGCGGCCCGCATCACAGCCAGTCCATCTACCATCTCTTTGCCGCCTTCCCGGGGCTGAAGGTGGTCTGCGCCTCCACGCCGGAGGACGCCAAGGGATTGCTGAAGGCCGCCATTCGGGACGATGATCCCGTGTTCTTCTGTGAGGAGAGCGCCGCCTACCGTATGAAGGGAGAGGTCCCCCTGGACCCGGATTGGGATATACAGATATTATTGAATCCCCTGACGAGGATTGTGATGCGGCGATTCTGTTGGTAGATTACCCGCCTGAACGTTATCCGCATGAACGTGTATTTATTGGCAGGGCGAATAGGCTTTATGAAGAAGGCGGACTGGCAGGTTTTCCAACCAGCCGTACTGGAAAGCTTGTGCCTTACAGCGGAAAGTTCAGGCACATAGATTCTTATGGCAATACAATATACATGCGGCTGGCTGATGTTAACCCCTCTCAGAAGCTCCTTTGCGAGCAAATTTCAGGCATCTCCGGCGGTGGTTTTTTTGTCGTGGATGACGGAGACGAATACAAACTTTTGGGTATCGAAACAGAGCTTGCAGATATGGGCGATACCTTTAACGAGGTTCAAGGGCCCACTATTGAAGTATTCGATAAGCTCCTTCAAAGCAAGGATTGGCCCGCATTAGCCAGGCCGAAATACCGCTACGCTAGTTTTTTGTGGAACCAGGGGCGGAATGTCCTCACCAAAAAATTGGAATACTATGGTTATGATGCCTGGGTTGATACAGCGGTCTCCGAAAACCTAATCAGAGAAATCCGCAGTCATCTCGTCTGCCAAGGAGAGAAACCGCTCTTGATCTGCGGCTTTTCCGGGATTGGGAAAACCCGAACGGTTTTACAGGCATGTACTGAGAATCCGGAGTTATCTAACGCTCTTTTCTTTGACAGCTACGAGCAATTTTCGAGTAATTTTCAATCCGGGCTTCGGAATTATTCAAAAACATCGGCAAGCGAGCCGATCTACTTGATCGTGGACGATGTGAGCTTCGATGAGTGGGAGGACCTCAGGCGCTGCTTGATTCCACATCAGAATATCAGAGCGGTAGCCATAGCTGAGATGGGCTTGGACGAAGCTGCTCAGTATGCGCGCTCTGATCCCTACATGATGCAGATGATTCCGCATGATGAAGCCGACGTCGTCAAGATCATTCATTATCGCTACCCATCGCTGTCCCAGGAAGATCTGCACGCTATCTATCGTCTTTCAGACAATGATCTGCGATTCGCATTGTTAATTGCGGGCGAGTACGCAAAATCCGGCAATCAGGATGTATGGGACATACGGACCCAGCGGTCCGCCATGCAGATTGCAGAGAGAATTATGGACCAGGTTGTGGATGATGAGTATATTGATATCGTGCGGATATTTTCCCTTTTTGTCGACTTTGGATACCAGGGATTCCCAAAGCAGGAGCTTGAGTTTCTCAAAGACTATTTCAATTTGAACGAGACATTGCTAATACGAGCTGTCAATTTTTGTGCAGACCATCGTCTTGGAATAAAAAGAGGGAACTACTTTGAACTCTCCCCACGGGCTATGGCGCGGCTGTTGTTCTCAAAATACCATGTGCGTTTGATCCGGGATTACTCAGATTTTATGAATCGTATCCCTACTGACGAACTCCGCCGGAGATTTATCATGCGGGCCAGAGAATGCGGTCAGACCACATGGGGGGAGGTGAAGGACACTTTAGTGTCCTGGTTTCAAGACAAATATGGGTGTGCCGCCCTGGTGGTTTCCTCCGGACTCTTTGGAGTCGAGCGCGCAAGTCTTTCTGTTGGAAGCAGCACGGAGATGATGACATATGTAGAATTTATTCCGGAGGATGGACTTCCATGGATGAAGCATCTGATTAAGAGAACTCCCGGCTCCATACTGGACAGATTTTCAGGTGCCAATGGGCGCAGAGAGTTTGTGTGGGCTTGTGAACATTTAGCCTGCTTTCAGGAACATTTTAATATCTGCGAAGAAATACTGTTTGCGTTAAGCCAGCATGAGGCAGAGTCGGGTATTTCTAACAACAGCCGGGGTGTTTGGAGTGAACTGTTTGGTTTCTTGACTTCTAATACAGAAGTTTCCTTTAAAACCCGCTTTGCGTTTTTGCTTTCGCGTATGCGCGCTCAAAAGGGGGATCGGAATAACAGCTTATTTGCGTCAGCAATGGCTCACGCTCTTTCTTGGCAAGGCACACGACTGCTTCCTCCCAAAATGGTAGGCGGACGGCTGACACCCGAGGACTGGTCAGGGAAGCATATCCATAATTGGGGAGACATCATCAATATTCATCAGTGGACCCTAGATACTCTCCAAAACAATATAAAAGCTCTGCCCGCTGATATGTGCCGGGTAGTTTTCCAGTGTCTAAAAGATCGGATGGCCGATTTTACAAGTCCTCTTGTCAATATAAGCGCGCCCAGTTTGCGAGATGATTACCGTCAGACTTTGGAACTCTTTGCCAAAGACGCAGATCAGCGCACAGAGATTGTCATTGCGATAAATACACGACTGGAACACGAAAAGGTATTGCAGGAGAGAAAGGAAGCGGGCGAGGCAGAAGCCCAAAGGATTTCCTACTTAACACAATGGCGGAAATCTCTTATGGAGACAGACTTTGTCTCGCGATTAAAAGTGTGTTTGGCAAAGAACGCTTTTTCCAACAAAGAAGAGCACTTGTGTGAAATAAAAAACCTGGCGGCGGAATTGATTACGAAAGATGATGCTCCCCAAATTTTGGAGCGCTTATTTCTGGCGGATGATATAAAAGACTATTCGTTTGGGTTTTTTGTTGAGATGGTCGGCAAGTTAGACGCGGCATACAGCTTGGCCCCGGTTATCAACGCTAATTTCTCTGATAGCCGCAATACGTTTTCTGAGCGTTATTATTTTGGTATTTACAATAGAGAAAAAAAGCTGCCAGAGTTCATTCTCAGTCAATTAGATACATGCATTACGCAGAACCCTAAAGGCGTTTTGCATATGAGTATCACATGTGATCGCACAAATGACGGATTAAGGCGCATTTTTAGGCTATTGAAAGAGGGTGTAATTGACAACTATATGCTTGACGTAGGGGAACGGCAGTGGGTTGAGTTTCTCTCGTTAAAACAAATGGAAGCGATTCTGGAGCTGCTTTTGGCAAGCGGCACAAATGACGGTATCTTCTGCTTCTTTCACGTTGGGCAAGCGTGGCTGAAGGCAGCTCCGGACCCTGACTTAGAAAATTTTTTGTTCAAGCATACAAGAGATTTGCCGGTGGAGATTCTTCGGCGTTACTCCTATGAATTTGTTCTCCTTATTGAACAAATGCCTAAGCGATTGTTGCGTGAGTGTCTCCTCTTGGTCATACAAAGTATTGATTATTCTAGCTGGATCAGTAACCAGCCCCATCAAGTCACTTTTATCAAAAAACATGTCTGTAGTTCCTGTGCAGAGGACATGGCCTTTGAAATCTGCAATTGTTTGAAAACACAATTTGATCGTATGCCGTATGTACCTTCGTTCTCACTGCTGGTTGGCTTATTTTCACCGAAATTGATCCTACAGTGGATTGAGGTTGACTCGTCTAATAGAGCAGAGGTCATTGCCTATCACCTGCCGGCTCCATCCCTGAGCGAGCGCTTTGTCCCTGAGATAACTTTATCTGTATTAGAACGATATGGGCAGAACGAGACGGTCTTCCGCCGGTTCCTATCAGGAATTCACGCTTATGAGACGTACAGTCTGGATGGTGTAGCCCAAAATAGCCAAAAGATATTTGCAACGCTCGCGTCTTATAAGGATCATCCGCTTGCAGAAATACGCCGCTGGGCGGAGTATGAAAAAAAACGGGTAGAATCTGATTTAGAAGAAAACCGGCAGCTAGAAGCGATGGATAATCGTCTCAGAGATAGTTGATCATTGTTAACCTTCGAACTACATTCTCTGTAATACTTTAAAAGAAAACTTTCAAGCTGTAATTCATTTGATAGCCTGAAAGTTTTCTTCTTTGAAAAATATGTGTCTTGAGCTTGACATTTGGGTGGCGGATTTCGTGGAATTTCACCTTTTGCAGTTCATGCTTTTTGAGAAAACGGGTAAAAAACTGCCGATATGTACGCGGCTCCGTTGTCTTCGTTTTTCCTGTCAGGAAGTAATGGTTAGGATTTTCCGTGTAAAACTTTTTGATGATATTCACCAAGAGCGATGGAACTGGTATCGTCCGGGTCGAGGACTTCGTTTTTGGCGGTCCAATGTGCAGATAGGACGTCCCCTTTTTCTTGTCATAGATGCGCTGCACCGTTTTGTTGATGGTGATTGTCTTATCCGTAAGAGAAATGTCCTTCATTTGCAGGCCGCACAGTTCCCCAATTCTCACGCCGGTAAAAAGTGCAATCAAGATTCCGGCAGTCTTTCTGTTCAGATTCATGTAAATGCACTGGATCAGCGCCTGCTCCTGGTCTTTGGAAAGAGAGATCACCTTCTTAACGCCCAATTCCTTTGGGTACTCAATCAGATCCCAATTCAGTAACGGAATTACCCTCTCCTTGTAGGCGAACTCCATTGCCAGCCGGAGAACAAGAATGACATCGCGGATCGTCTTCACAGTCAGTCCGCCTTTGTCGTCCAAGCGGCCATTCTCATAGAGATACAAAATGTAGTTCTGGATGTCCGCCTCGGTAATACTGCCAATCTTCCGCTTGCCGAAGTTCGGGATTAAGTGATTTTCGGCAATCAGCGTGAAGCTGGCGTGGGTTGACGGGGTAATCATTGGCTTTTTCTGATTTTGCCATTCATTAACCAGCGTCTTGAATTGTGTATTGTCAGTCATATAGACCACCTCCACAAACATTATCGAGTGGAGGGCTAGATAACGGCAAAAAAATTCCTCAAGTATATCAAAAGTCAGCATTTCACCAACACTACAGAGATTATGGCGGCGATGAA
>NZ_CAJTUX010000075.1 GCF_910579365.1 uncultured Oscillibacter sp. | reverse complement strand
CGCGCTTGATGTCCTCTACCAGCATTTGAAACTGGGGCCTGTCCGTATTCTTACCACTGTAACCCTTATCTTGATACTCCCGGCAGCTTCCACCCCTCAACTCATATTTGCAAAACTCAATCTGGCCTTCGATAGAAATACTATCTTTCTTGTCAATGGACTGTCTTGCATAGATCGCGTCAATTCGATTGTTCATTTTGCGCTCCCTTTCTGAAAAGAAACGGAGCTGCTGACAGCTTCATTATACCGTCAGCAGCCCCGCAAATCAATCTCTATCTGAAAAAATCACGAGGCGGGTGTTTCCCTCTGCTGGTACTTGCGGAACACCTCATAAAGCCGCTGCTCCAACTCCCGGCGCTTCGCCGCCTCCTGTTCCGGGGAGAGAATGGGCGTGAGGTTTTCCAGCGGGATTTCCCGACCCTGGAAATTGACAATCTCGGTCTGCTTCTTGTAGCTGATATGTTCCATAGGCAACTCCTTGTTTTTGAAATTTTCATGGTGGACATTTGTCCGAAAAGTGGGCGCTATTTACTCCCACTCAAGTCTTGGGCTTTGATTTAGGGTTATAAAATGCACTCTCGATACGCATTTTGTCCAAATAATCCACGTATTTCGGGCTGTACATAGGTTTCTTACGAATTTTGTAGCCGTTTTGTAGCCAGCTATTTTATACGTACTAACCGTTCGCAACGACTTATTTTGAATGATTTGCAGCGGGTTTCGGTATGATTCCTGCCAATAATCACCCGGAATTGACCGCCTGATTCACCTCAAAAAACATCTTGGAGGTATGACCATGAGCAAACTTATATCCTATCAATTCAACATCGACACAGCCTGCGTAGAATTGGTTTTTGACGATAGAAGCCAGATTTCCATTGACTTCACCGCCGTTGAAAACGAAGTTGCCGATAACCGCTTCCAGCGGTCAGAGCTGGATTATCTGATCTACAACGACCCGCTTGCTTATGCCGATCTGATTCTGAACAGCAAGCTGAACGTCCTGTTTGAACAAACCGACATACATGGTGTATCCCTCCTTTCTGAGAAGATAAATTCCTTTGTCAGCCCATATCGGCGGCAAGAGCCTGGTCGATGAGCTTTTGCAGCGTCTCCGCCTGCTTCTTTTCCGTGATGGCGCCTACGATGGGGTCACCCACGATATTGCCGTTGCGGTCAACCACATAGGTGGTGGGGTAGGCAAAAATGTTTGTAGTGAACTTTCCCGCCTCGCCGTCGGAAGCGAAATACACATTCTGGTAGGTCACGCCCTTCTTGGCCAGTACATCTTTTGCTTCGGAAATTGCCGCTTCATCGCCATCCAATGTGAAGGTGTTGACACCGATGAGTGCGCCGCCCTTCTTCGCAAGCTCCTTGTTCAGTGCGTCCAGCTCGGAAAGCTCGCCCACGCAGGGATTGCAGGTGGTGAACCAGAAATTCACCACGGTGACGGCGTTGGCGGAGAACAGCTCGTCGCTCTTCACCGTGTTGCCATCCAGGTCCTTGCCCTCAAAGGCGGGGAATTTCTGCATGCTGCCGTCATCAGGCGGCGTGGTCATGTCGCTGCCCGCGGGCACGCTCATAGCGCCATCCGTAGATTGCTGTGCCGCCTCGGGGTACTTTTTCTCTATCATGGTCAGCTTGTTTTCAATCTCGCGGATCTTCTCCGCCGCCTCCTTGAGCAGCTTCAGCTCATCCTCCGTAAACTGATCTTTGGAACCTTCGATGGTGTCCAACAAGAACTCACCATAGTTTTTGTCGTCCTCCTGCATGGTCATGCCCTTGTCGGCCGCCATGAAAACCTTTTCCCAAAGCGCTGTGTCCTCCGAGAGAATGGCATTTTCCTGCGCCATCAGCTCCTTGTGCATGGCAACCGCTTCCTCGGCATTCTTCGGTTCGCTGCTCATTCCGTCCATTTTGTCTCCGCCCTTTGTGCCGCAGGCTGCCAGAGAGAGCACCATCAGTGCAGTAAGCAGCAGCGCCAGAATTCTGCCGGCAGTATTCGTCCTATTCATCTTCATTCGTTTTATTCCTCCCTGTTATTGTTGTTTGTCTGTAGCGTTTCCGCTGCTTTTGCCTTATCTTTACCGTCTCCGAAGCCGTAGCGGAAGCACACGGCTTTCGTCGGACAGGCGCGGATGCACATTCCGCAGCGGATGCATTCGGTATGGTTGGGCGTTTTCGTCACATCCACATCCATCTTGCAGGCTCTGGCGCATTTCCCGCAGGAGACGCACTTATTCTTATCCACCTTCATCTGGAAGAGGGACACCCGGTTGAACAGCGCGTAGAACGCGCCAAGCGGGCAGAGCCACTTGCAGAACGGTCGGTAGAACAGTACGCTCAGCGCAATCACCGACAGCAGGATGCTGAATTTCCATGTAAACAGCTTGCCCAGCACCGCCCGGATGCCGGAATTGGCAAGGGACAGCGGGATGGCTCCCTCCAGCACGCCTTGGGGGCAGAGGTATTTGCAGAAGAACGGGTCTCCCATGCCAACATCGTTCACAAGGAACGCCGGTAGCAGGAAAACCATCACCAGCAGGACAGCGTATTTCAGGTATGTCAGCGGCTTCAGCCTCTTTGTGGAAAGCTTCTTAGTGGGGATTTTGTGCAGCAGCTCCTGAAACCAGCCGAAGGGGCATAGAAAGCCGCAGATAAAGCGCCCCAGCAGCACGCCCAGCAGAATGAGGAAGCCTGTGATATAGTAGGAGAAGCTGAACTTGGAAGACCCCACCACCGCCTGAAACGCCCCGATGGGGCAGGCCCCGGACGCCGCCGGACAGGAGTAGCAGTTCAGCCCCGGCACGCAGACGGTCTTCCCCGTCCCCTGATACAGTCCGCCCTTGAGAAAGTTCGGCAGATGCAGGTTGGTCAGCAGCGTCGCCCCCGCCTGAATCCAGCCCCGGAAGCGGGACATGGTCTGTGAAACGCCTGAAAACTTTTTACCCAATGCCCACACACTCCAGACATAATTTGATTGCTTTGCTCAGCACTGTCGCCGCCTCGCCCCGCCAGACACCAAAGCACAGCATGGCGGCTCCGGCCATCAGCAGCACGATCTGCGCCGCGGCCTTTTTCCCGCAGCTCATTTTTCATCACCCTTTCCGATTTTCTGCCCCCATCATAGCGCGGGAGAGTTAAAGTCTCTGCTAAGAACGAAAACTTAACGCAAACCTTATCTGTTTTTGCTATAATGAAAGCAACACAAAAACGAAGAAATAAAAAGGAGGGCTCTCATGCACCTTTTAGTAATTGAAGATGAACGCGCCCTGTGCGAGACCATCGTTCGCAGCCTGCGGCGGCTGGCCTACAGCGTGGACTACTGCTATGACGGCGAAAAGGCGCTGGCGTTTCTGGGCGTGGAACGATACGATCTGGTGCTTCTTGATCTGAATCTGCCGAAAAAGGACGGCATGACGGTGCTGCGCACCCTGCGGCAGACCGACCGGGAGACGCGGGTGCTGATCCTCTCCGCCCGCAGCGAAGTGGAGGACAAGGTGCAGGGGCTGGATGCCGGGGCGAACGACTATCTGGCGAAGCCCTTCCACTTGGCGGAGCTGGAGGCCCGCATCCGCAGCCTGACATTGCGGCAGTTCACCCAGCAGGATGTGCTGCTAAGCTGCGGAGGCCTGACCTTTGACACCCGCTCCCGTACCGCCACCGTCAACGGGCAGACACTGACGCTCACCCGGAAGGAAACGGGAATCCTGGAATACCTGATGGTGCATCAAGGAAGGCCAGTAAGTCAGGAGGAGCTGATGGATCACGTTTGGGACAATAGCGTGGACAGCTTCAGCAATTCCGTTCGCGTCCACATCTCCGCCCTGCGCAAAAAGCTCCGCGCCGTGCTGGGCTATGACCCCATCCGCAACCGCATCGGCGAGGGCTATCTGATGGGAGGCGAGGAGGAATGAAGCGGCTTTCCCTGCAGTGGCGCATCACGCTGATGTCCGTCCTGCTCATCGGCATCACTTGCGTGGCCATGAATTTGCTGCTGTGCTCCTCCGGTGTGTACTATATGGACACCATTGCGGACAGTTTACAAGGCGGCGGCACGGTGATCCTGAATGATGGCGGAGCGGCGAGCTTTGACCCGCAGCTCATAGCGCCCAACGAGGAGTTGACCATCGTCGTCGATGGGGTGCAGGGGCGCTTCCGCACCACCAACTGGTACATCACGGCGGCGGTAACGCTGCTCAGCGGCATCCTCGCCTATTTCGTCAGCGGACGCGCTCTCAAGCCCCTGCGCAGCTTTACCTCGCAGGTGGAGCAGGTGCAGCTGAACAATCTTGCCGATATGAGGATCGATGAAGATGCTATTTCGGAGTTCCGGCAGCTGAGCCGCTCGTTCAACCAGATGCTGGAGCGGCTGAACAACGCCTTTTCCGCCCAGCGGCAGTTCACCGGCAACGCCGCCCACGAGCTGCGCACGCCACTGGCACTAATGCAGGCGCAGTTGGAGCTGTTTTCCGCGGAGCATCCTGATGTGCGACCGGAGACGGCGGAGTTCCTCACGCTTTTGCGTGAGCAGACGGAACGGCTGATACAGATGACCAGGACACTGCTGGAGATGAGCAATCTGCGGCAGGTGGCGCGGAACGAGCGGATCCAGCTCGCTCCCATGATCGAGGAGATCTTCACAGATCTTGCGCCGCTCTCAGATAAGCTCGGCGTCACGCTGACGGCGGAGGGCGACGGCATTATGACCGGCAGCGATGCACTGATCTACCGGCTGATCTTCAACCTGACGGAGAATGCTGTCAAGTACAACCGGCCGGGCGGCTCGGTACGGGTTTCTGTCACTCAGGAGTTGGAAAAGCTCCTGCTCCGCGTCTCCGACACCGGCTGCGGCATCCCGGAGGTGTATCAGCGCAGTATCTTCCAGCCCTTCTTCCGGGTGGACAAGTCTCGCAGCCGGGAATACGGTGGCGCAGGACTGGGGCTCTCACTGGTATGGGAGATCGCCGACCTCCACGGCGGCTCCGTTTGGGTAGAGAAAAGTTCGGAGAAGGGCACTACCATTGTGGTGGGGTTGCCAACGCAACAATCAACGAAGCCCTAAAACCCTTTTATTCGTTTTTCGCCGCTTCGCTTGCCGCCCTGCGGCGTTCCTCTCTGTATGGGGCGGTCAGCCGGAAAGAGAAGCGTCCCTTTTCAATCTCAAATTCCTTGCAGCCCGTGTCCGGGTCTACGTCCGTCAGCTTGCAGACGGCAGGGTGTTTGCGGCTGTATGCGGTCAGCCTGTTTTTGAGGTCGGTGTTGTGGGTGCGGATGAAGATGGTGGGGTCTTTCTCGTCAAAATAGATTTCGGTGGTCTTTTCCTGCTTGGTAAGTCCTGTTCTCATAGGCTTATTGTAAATGGTAAGATAAAGTATACCAATTGGGGGTGCGGACATTTACTTGACTGCTTACACTTATCCTTTCTGCGGCTCTGTCACGCAATAGGGGTGTTTTTCGGGGATTTTCTTCGGCTCTTGACTTGGGAAAAATGGCAATTTTCAAACAGGAGCGCGCCGGACGATGTCTGCCCTGTCCGACGCGCTCCCATTCGATAAAATGCGTTTTTTCCGGCTCTACACAGGAATCAGCGAGCTTCGTCCCTCGTGACCGCTTTTTCTCTGAGCGGATGGAAGAATCGCCACAGATTATTACGCTGAATTACATCCTCATAGCTGCGGACTTTCCCGCGCAGCTCCGTATTTTCACGCTCCAATTCTGCCGCACGGAGCTTGCTGTGGACAGACTTATAATCAGAAATTTCCTGTTTCAAACTGTCAATCTCAGCCTTGAGCTTTGCAATCAGTTTGTTTGCCGCATCCACCGCCTTTTGCAGTTTGGATTCCTTTTTCTCTGCTGTAACATACTTCTTTGCCAGAGTGGAAATCCGGTCAAAATCTTCACGCTCCACGGCAACTTTGGATGAGAAGGGAATGGACGTTGCCACGATTTTTTCGATAGACCGCACATCGACCCGCTGATTCTGGATTTTTTCAATTTTGCTCCCAAGCGTTGCTGCCTGTTTTTCCTGCTGACGGTTCTGTTCTGTGAATTCTGCCAGCCGCGCCTGTTCCTGCTGCACCTTGAACTGCGTCACCGTCAGATGTTCCTCGGAGCTGCCGCGTTCGCCTCGCTCCACATCGTCATACCCTGCCTTTCGCATGGCAGCGAAGAAATCATCTTGCAGAACGGAATAGGATTTTGGGAGCACAGTTTTCCCGTTTGCGTTCAGCAGCGGTTTCCCATGCTCGTCCAGCGCGGGCTTGGAATCCCACTTTTTGCTCATGCTGACCTGCTGTATCGTTTCCTTGACCGTACCCACCAGCGATTTATCCTTGCAGCGTTTCGACCACAGGATTTGCTTTTCCACGACGGGAATGTAGACCACATGAAGGTGATAGTGGTACACGTCCTGCTCCAGCGCGTCGGACATGGCGCGGTTGCGCTCGTCGGCGTGCATGACCGCCGAAAGGATATACTGCTCGCCGCCGACGATTTCTATTGCGGATTTGTATGCGTCGGTGTAAAATTGTTTTGCGAAGTCATAGCCGCCGTGATTATGAAAATAGGCGGTGTTTACGTCAAAGACCAGCTCGCCGTAGAGAAAGGCATCCTCTTTCAATCCACGGGTGGAGATGATCCCGTCCTTTTTCAACTGCTCAAACATCTCCGCATATCCGGCGGTCGGTTTCTTGAAATGGACATTGAGGTGCGTTCTCTCCGGGACAATATCCTGATTGACATAGGATTCCTTTTCCCGTTCGTTTTGCTGCTGCGCGTTGCCGATTCTGGCAGCGGTCAGCCTCATATTTCTTGCGTTGGTACGATGGATACCGTCGCCTCTTGCCATAGGCAGTTTACCTCCTGATTTCAGATTGTGCAGGACGGGGCAGCTTTCGGGGAGGCACTTCTGCGGAAGTGTAATAACCCACTATGATACTTTCATCCTGCGGCTGCAAAGTATCGTGGGCTCTCCGAGGGGGAACGGGGAATGCGGCTTCTGCGGAAGCCTCTGCCGTGGCTTGCAAGTAGTACCCACTTTGCAAAATCCACGGCGTGACCGCCAGCCTTTCAGCAATCGAATTTGCTTCAACGCTGCCGCCCACAGGCAGAGAGAATTTTGAAAATCCTCTCTGCCATCCATCTCAAAATCTGCGGGTTTTTCGATGGGGACGGGGATGTGAGGGGCTGTGTCAGCCAATGCTTTGCCTTGTCCTCCAGCAACAGGAGCGTGGCACGCTCCTGTCACAGCTCCCAAGGAGGAGTAGTCCAGCGATAGCTCTGCGGCACTCCACGCCGGTCAAGATATTCCTGCCGCGCCTGTTCGCGTTCTTCCTCGGTAGGGGCAGTCTTATAGCTGGAATAGAGCTGCCGGTTCAGCATGGCGTCGAGCTTCTGCTCTAAGCCCTGACGGATTTCCTCTTTGTAATCATCCTCGCCCCGCAGATGGTACATGGTGAGGTCGATGAAGAGATCATAGGGAATTTGTACGCTTTTCATTTTCCTATCCTTTCCTTTCCGCGACGGTCGCAACGATAGCGACGGTTGCTCTGACAGTATCATTTTCACCGTTGCAACCGTTGCAACCGTCGCAGCCGTCGCGCCGTCCTCATTCGATTACTTCGTACTCTACATTGTCGATGACCATATAGGTGAGTTTCACCTGCCGCCCGGAGTGTTTTGCTCTGTTCTCGTACTTCACATGGTACTCGTCCAGTAGCCTGCCGGATTTAACGTTCAGGTATTTGGTGAGAGCGTTTGCCGCCATGCCTGTGTTGACCGTCTCCGCAAGCTCAGTCGGGCTGCCTGTCCATTCTCTGCTTTCGTAGGAAACAAGCTGGGAAACCGTATCCAATACCGGGTCGGGCGGCTCCTGATACAGCTCGTTCTCTGTCCGTTCAAGGCTCCATATCTGCGTGTCGGCATCTTTTTTCAGATATAGAATTTGATCCTGTTGATCTCGCCCCACCGCATCGACCGTGGCCTCCAATGCAGTCCGTTTCTTCTTCTGCATCAGGAGTGCTCCGTCTGCACAACCGAGAAGTCCTGTTGTGCCGGAGATCGTTTCAAAGCTGTCCCCGGCTGGCTGCTTTCTTGTGTGATGGACGGTAACGATGCAAATGCTGTGTCTGTCCGCAAAACGCTTGAGCTTGCCGATGATCTCATAGTCGCTGGCGTAGCTGTAAGCCTCGCCGCCAGCTTCTCTGATCTTCTGCATGGTGTCAATGATAACCAGCTTCGTGTCGGGGTGTTCCTTTATGAAATTCTCAAGCTGCTCGTCAAGACCGTTTCCGATTTTGTTTGCTGCCGTTGCAAAATGCAGGCTGGCGGTATCCGCCACGCCGTACATCATAAACATTCGACTCTGGATTCTCTGGAAATCATCCTCCAGTGCAAGGTACAGAACCGTACCCTGATGGACTTCATAGCCCCACAGCCTTTGCCCTGTGCTGACATGGTAGGCAAGCTGCGCTACCAGAAATGATTTTC
The DNA here is from genome assembly GCF_910579365.1 of uncultured Oscillibacter sp. GTDB lineage: Bacteria > Bacillota > Clostridia > Oscillospirales > Oscillospiraceae > Oscillibacter. The sequence continues at coordinate 4,150 of NZ_CAJTUX010000075.1, read as the reverse complement.
CGATTTTGGGCGCTCCTGCGAGGATATACGCTCCCGCGTAGAGCAAGCCGTCGATGATGGGCGGCCTGCTCTTGTAGGCGGTCTGATACAGCTCTGTCATGGAAACCGTATGAAGATAACGCGGATCGTTCATGCGCCGGATTTTCTCACGCATTTCCTCAATATTTTCCTCCGGGGGATTGCTTTCGCAGGTTTCATGTGGTATGCTCTGGTTAGTTGAATCGTGAGGCGGCTGCCCTCCATCTGCGCCAACAGATGGGATGAGGGCGGTCGTTTTCTCATTTCCCGTCATTTCGCTCACCTCCGGGAATCTGGAAGCCGTAGAACTTCTGCTTGAAATACTGGGCAGGGCATTTTCCGGCAACGGTCAGATAGCCTTGGGCTTTCAGCTCCCTGTTCATTTCCCGGACGATCTGATACGCCTTGCTGCGGCTGATGCCCATGATCTCCGCCACCTCTGACGCTGTGATAAACTGTGCTCTCATAGTACCTCCTGTTTCAAAGTATTTTTCTCGGATTACGCATCTTCCATTCATTCTCGCTCTGCCAGTTCTGTTGAAAAGCGTATCCTAAGTACACATTTATTATACGCATACAAGGTGCATCTGTCAAGCCTTTACGAAATAAAAATATGTACTTGCAATTCGCTTTATTCTGTGGTATGATATGGACGAGGTGAATCAGATATGGACAATTTCGATTATCCCGCCATCGGGCAGAGAATTAAGCAGCTCCGAAAACGGAAGGGGCTGAACCAGACCGAGCTGGCACAAATGCTTAAAAAATCCCTCCGCACCGTACAGAAGTACGAAACCGGAGAGATTGAAGTGTCGATTGCCGTTGTCAATCAGATCGCAGACCTGCTGGACACGACCTCAACCTATATTCTTGGGTATGAATCCAGCACGACACAGATCAGGACGCTTGCCGACGTAATGGACTTCCTCTTTAAGCTGGAAACGGTAGAGGGCATCGACTTCAAGATCAATGTGCAGAAGCCGCCCCGCAGCAAACAATGGGAGTGCTCGGTTTCCTTTGATGGAAAGAGCACGGCAGAGTTCAACGCAGATATGTGCCTGTTCCTTGAACAATGGGAGGATGAGCGCAGCGAGCTTCGCGCCCATAACTCCACGCAGGCAGCATATAAGCGCTGGAAGGAGCAGACGCTTGCATACTATGCCGCGAACGCAGTCAAATGCACAGAACCAGAAGAACTTGACCGTGACGAACTGATTGCAAGACGGACGGAGCTTTTGGAAAAGGAATATGGTAAAAACGAGAGTAATGAGTAAATAACCCTATCAAAGCCTGATTCTTGAGGGAAGGAGGTAAAAATGTCAGTAACAAGAGACGGCGACACTGGTCGCTGGATGTCGCAGATCCGGGTAACGGATTGGACAGGCAAGACCATCCACAAAAAGAAGCGCGGCTTCGCCACCAAAAAGGAAGCCCTTCAATGGGAACGTGACTTCATCAGCCAATCCACAGGCAGCCTCGGTATGACCTTCGGCGACTTCATCGCTTTGTATGTCAAGGATATGGAGCACCGCCTCAAGCCCTCCACCGTTGCCAGCAAGAAATGGCTGATCGACCTGAAGGTAACGCCCTTCTTCAAGAAAATCCCGCTGAACGAGATCAAGCCCACTCATGTGCGCCAGTGGCAGAACTCTCTGACCAGCTACCGCGATGAAAGCGGCAAGCCCTACTCCCAAACCTATCTCAAGTGCATCAACAACCAGCTCACAGCAATTTTCAACTACGCAGTCAAGTACTATGGACTGAAAGAGAATCCATGCCACAAGGCAGGGAGCATGGGTAAGAAACACGCCGATGAGATGCTGTTCTGGACAAGGCAGGAGTTTCAGACATTCATTGAGGTCATGAAAGACCGGCCTGCCAGCTACGCGGTATTTATGACCTTGTACTTCACCGGAATCCGTGAAGGAGAGCTATTGGCGCTTACGCCGTCGGACATCGACTTTGAAAAGAAAACCCTGACGGTAAACAAGAGCTATCAGCGTCTCGGCAGAGAGGACATCGTCACCACGCCGAAAACGCCTAAGAGCAACCGCACCATCCCTATCCCTGATGGACTCTGCACCTGTTTACAGGAGTATATGTCCCATTGCTATGGGCTGCAAAAGGACGACCGGCTCTTTCCCTACACCAAGAGCTTTCTGTATCACGAAATGGAGTATGGCTGCAAGGCATCGGGGGTAAAGCGCATCCGGGTGCATGACATTCGCCACAGCCACGCCAGCCTGCTGGTGGAGATGGGCTTCTCTCCGCTGCTGATCGCGGAGCGGCTCGGACATGAAAAGGTGCAGACAACGATGGACACGTACAGCCACCTGTACCCCAACAAGCAGGTGGAGGTAGCCAGACAGCTTGACGGCATTATGCCGTGAGCCTCTGGCTACAAAAATCGCTGCAAATGTAGCCAATTTGTAGCCACTAAAAAAGAAAAATCCTGAAAAACGCTGTATTACCAACGCTTTTCAGGATTCAGAAAACACTAAATATTTATTCCCACTCGTTTGGTTCATTTATTTGTTTCTATTTGTTTGATTTGGGGTTATCTTTCTGCCTACGGAAAGTCTTATTTCCTAACTGTTCCGCAGGTCATTTTCTACCCCCGTGATGGACAATCCATTGTCCTTCTGGGGTGGGATAATTTTTTGTCCATCAGGCAGCTTCACATAAATCAGATTGGGCAAGAACTGTCCCCGCCGCTTCCGTTCAATCAGCCCTGCCGCCGACAACTCAGCCAATGCGTTCTTGGCTGATGAAAGGCTGCGTTTCAGCGCCGCCGCAATCTTCTCCACAGGGAAAATGAGATAGACCCGCCCGGCCTCGTCCGTCCAGCCATTAAGCTGGGAGAGGTGCGCCCTGTCCAGCAGGAGCGCATAGGTCAGGGCAGCAGTATGGGACAGCGGCATATCCATCAAGAATTGAGGGTAGGGAAAGTAGGGCGGCAAATCGGTATCTATCGCCATGTAGTCAGTCATGGTGTCTGCCTCCTTGGTGTAGGGCTGTTCAGACCGCCGCTGTGGGCCGTTAGAGGCCCGTTTCCGGGGGTAGAAAGGAAATGTATCAGTACCCCATTGAGGGCGGTCTTGAAAGCCCTGATATTACTGTATTCTCAGCGGGTACTTTTTCTACACATCAGCCCGGTTTTTCTTTGCCCAGGCCCGCTTGCTCCGTTTGGTACGTTCTATGGCACAGGTGGGGCAATAAAGCGTGTTGTGCCTGGGCGGGGCAAATGGCCTTCTACACTCCCGGCAGCACCGCCGTCTGACAGCGGGCGGAGGGAACAGCGCGGTGCACAGGCCAGCGTCCAGGGGAAGGACAGCGGCACGGAACCATTTGCAGATTAGGGAATAGGTAATGCTCTGCGGACAAACGCATTCCTCGCCATCATCCAGGAGCAGACAGTTCCCGCAATCATAGTTGCAGCACTCATGCACCAGCCGCCGGACCGTCCGGTATTGCTGATAGGTCATGTGGGGGATTTCGGATACTGCCATTTCACACGCTCCCCCGGCAAAATCCTAAAAACGTCAGATTTGCGTTTTTAACGTGAGCGACAAAATGAACTGCTCCCCGTCACAACGCCCCGGACGAGATCGTAAACTATGACCAGCGCGTTCCCGTGGAGGGCGGCGCGTTCCTGGCCTGGGGGCATTTGACCTACACGCGGCCCCTGTCAGAAAAGGATATGGCGGACTATGAGCTGCGGCCCTCCAGGGACAACCCGGCTGTGGGGAAACGCATGGAGCGGAAACCCTCCATTTCCCGGCAGATGCAGGAGGCGGGGCGGCAGGCCCAGGAACGGCAGGCCCCGCCCAGCCCAAAAAGGGAGGCCCCGGATCGGGGCGAGCGGTAGCCGTGGCAGGGAAGAAACGCCGCCGCTCCGTCCATCTTCACGTCATGGTGATGCCGGAGGAGCAGCGGCAAATCCAGGAGCGCATGGCCCAGGTGGGGATTTTGAACATGGGGGCCTATATGCGAAAAATGGCCCTCAACGGCTATGTGCTCCAGGTGGACCTTTCCCCGGTGCGGGAGCTGGTGTCCCTCCAGCGGCGGTGCGCCAATAATCTCAATCAGGCGGCGCTCCATGTGAACACCTACGGCGGCCTCTACCCCAACG
>NZ_CAJTUX010000074.1 GCF_910579365.1 uncultured Oscillibacter sp. | reverse complement strand
TTCATCGCCGCCATAATCTCTGTAGTGTTGGTGAAATGCTGACTTTTGATATACTCTTTCAGTAGCTCCTGCGGCGCTGTGTTTATTTTCTTCGACTCCCATCTTGAATGGATTGTTTTTTCCATTCTTGACTGAGTCGAAGATTTTTTATCTCTCTAAGTTTGTCGTTTACACGGAATTTTAAGGGGTCTCGAAGGGGACCTTGATACCGGCTTGTAAAAATTTACAGCGGCCCGCCCTGAATTGTCTTGGGGCGGGCCGCTCACGTTACCGTTGTGCATACTTATTCGATTTGCTTTCAGGCAGTTCCATTTAAACGCCGTTTATTTCCGGATATTTCAACCTCTATCAACACTCTTCAATTACTTCAATTACGTTTTGCGTGTCTCTTTACACTTTTCTTTCATCTCTTCCATAAAACTCCATCTTTTCCTCAGCATTTTCTTACATCTTACCTCTGGCGCTGTCACTTCACCTCCGCCGGAATGGTCTCCTTCGGAAGCGCTTCCGGCCCGGCCAGGGCGGTCTCCGCCGGAGGAAGCTCCTCCTCGGGGACAGGAAGCGTCTTTTCCGGAACGGGGTCCGGCGTCCGCCAGTGCCAGCTGGTCTTGTTGAACAGAGGTTCGCAGACGCAGAGGATGGCCGGCATGAGGAAAATACTCACCAGAGCCGACACCAGCGCGCCCCTGGCCAGCATAACGCAGATGGCCCCAATCAGATCGATGGAGGACACGAAAGACACACCCAGCGTGGCGCAGAAGAGCACCAGAGCGCTGGTGACAATGGACGCATCCGAGGAGTTGGCCGCGATAAGAATAGCCTCCTTCCGGCTCAGGCCCCGCTTCAGCTCCTCCTGGAAGCGAGAGGTCATCAAGATGGCGTAGTCCACCGTGGCCCCCAGCTGAACGCAGCTGATGATTGTGGGCGCAATGAAGGGGATTTCCGTGCCCAGGAAATAACAGCAGCCCTGGTTGATGAAAATCGCCAGCTCAATGGTGGCCACCAACACCGCGGGAATGGAAATTGAGCGGAAGACAAAGGCGATAATCAAGAAGATCGCCGCGATGGAGATGTAATTCGTCACCTGAAAGTCCACCGCCGAGGTATCGATCAGGTCCCGGTACATGGCGCCCTCGCCGGTAATCATGGCGCTGGGGTCCCGGCTGTGGAGGATTTCATTCATGGCGTCCAGCTGGGCCGACACCTCGCTGGTGGCGGGGGCATAGCTGGAATTCACCATCATCAGCTGCCAGCCTCCCTGGCGGAGCATATCCTTCACCGCGTCCGGGATGAAGAAGTCCGGAATGCCGGAGCCCAGCATCTTGTGGTAGGAGACGACGGAGGTAACGCCGGGGACCGCCTCGATCTCCCGCTCCAGCGCCCCCATGTCGGCGGCGGAGAGATCGTTCCGGAGGACCACGAAATGGGAGGTGGCCATGTCAAAATCATCCTTCAGCTTCTCATTGCTGACAATGGAGGGAAGGTCCCGGGGCAGGGATTCGTCCAGCTTGTAATATATCTCGGCATGCTTCTGGGCGTAAACCGCCGGGAGGAACAGCACCAGCGTCAGCACAACCAGAGCAATCCGATAGCGGAGGACAAAGGCATTCACCTTGTCAAACGAGGGAATCAGCGTCCGGTGTTTATGCTTGCCAATCTGCTTGTCGAAAATCAGCACCAGGGAGGGCAGTACCAAAATCACCGTGGCGACGCCCAGCACCACGCCCTTGGCCATGACGATGCCGATATCCCGGCCCAGGGTCAGCCGCATGAAGCACAGGGCCAGGAAGCCCGCAATGGTCGTCATGCTGCTGCCGGAAAGGGAGCGGAACGCGGCAATGATGGCCTGGGCCATGGCGTCCCGTTTGTCGTCGTAGTGTTCCCGTTCCTCTTCGTAGCGGTGGTAAAGGAAAATGGAGTAGTCCATGGTCACGCCCAGCTGAAGTACGGCGGCGATGGCCTTGGTGATGTAGGAAATCTGCCCCAGGAAGACGTTGCTGCCGAAGTTGTAGACCACCGCCATGCCGATACTGGCAAGGTACACAAAGGGCAGCACGGTGGACTCCAGCGTCACGCTCATCGCCACCAGCGCCAGCAGCACCGCAAGGCCCACGAAAATGGGCAGCTCTCCGTCCATCACGTCCCGCGTGTCCTTGATAACCACGGAAAAGCCCGCCAGGAAGCAGCGCTCGTTGCAGGCATTCCGGACCCCCTGAATGGCCTCCATCGTCTCGTCGGACGCGCCGGGATGGTCATACTGAATCAGCATCATAGTGGCCTGACCAGAGAAAAACATCTCCCGGAAATCCGCCGGAATCATCTCCACGGGAATCTGGATGCCCACCAGGTTGCTGACCCACACGGCGCTGGACACGCCGGGGACCTCCTTGATATCCTGAATCAGCTTGTTGGTGTAGCCCGCAGGCATTCCCTCCACGATCAGCATGCTGGTGGCCGCCATCTGAAAGGGGTCCTCCAGCAGCTGCTCCCCCTGGGAGGAGGGCAGGTCCTGGGGAAGGTAGGACAAAATGTCGTAATTAATGCGGGTGGCGGCGTAGCCAATGATGGCGGGTATCAGCATCAGCACTGCGGCCAAGGCCACCAGCTTGGGTTTCCGCGTCAGTTTATGGGCAATTTTTTCCACCATAGCGATTTCCCCCTGTCAGTGGAATATGCCGGTGACGGCATTCCAGAAATCCCGGAACATCTGCCCAACGCGGCCCCAGAAGGTCGTGGCGGTCTTGGCCTCGGCGGTCTCCGGCGTCTTCTCCGGCTCCTCCTCCTTGATTTCCTGGGTCCGAATCAGAACCTGGACGCTGGAGGGAGTGGGATTCCGCTCGTCCGTCAGGGATACCGGCTCGGCTGTGGCGTCCATCAGAAGGAGGTTGTTGACATCTCCGGTGTACTCGTTCCAGGTATCCTCAATGATATCGGCGACGGTATTCTTGGCGTCCTTCACCTCGCCGGTGGCGGCCAGAGCCTTCGCGGTCTGCCGCAGAGCGGCGGAAAGACCATTCAGGGACTGCCTCGTCCCCGCGTCCAGGTCCCTTCCTGTGGATCGGGCCAGATTTTCCGCGTCTGCCAGCAGCGTTTCCGTGTCCCGAATGGTGGAAACAGCGGCGGTGCTGAGGGCCCCAGCGCTGCTCAGGGCCTCCTGAAGCGTGGGCTCATAGCCGTTCAGAACGGTACGCAGCGCGTCCACGTCTCCCAAGATTTCACGCAGCGTCATGGAGGACTGCCGCAGGGCGGACGCCAGGTCCTCCGCGTCGTCCAGCGCGGAGATGAGGCTGTCCAGCTCTCCGCAGAGGTCTGCCAGGTCGCCCACCACCACGGCGGTGGGGCGCTTGATCTCCTCCAGGGTATCCGTAAGCTGGCTTTGAATCCGGTCAATCTGCGCGGTGGCATTGTCCAGGCCGCCGGTGATCAGGTCCACCACCGCGCCGCCGACCGTGTTATTCTCGTCGGAGCCGCCGGTTCCGCCGGGGTTTTCGCCTGTACCGGGAGTATCCTCCGTATCGGAACCGCCGCCCGTATCCGGCTCCTCCCCCGGCTCGCCATCCGCGCCGGAACCATCGTCCTGGTCAGGCGGGTTGTTCTCTTCGGAGTCTTCGCCGGAGCCGCTGCCGCCGCTGTCCGGCGAGGCGCTGCCCCCGGAGCCGGTATCACCGCCGGAAGCGTCTCCGCCGGAAGCGTCTCCGCCGGAAGCGTCTCCGCCGTCGGAAGCCTCCCCGCCGTCCGTCTCCCCCTCGCTGCCGGGGGCGTTGAGGATCAGTCTCGCCGTCATCTGTTCCCTGTCGGCCTTTCCCGGGGACAGCTCTTCTTCCTCCGGCTCGTTTTCCGATTCGGAGACAGGGGTCTCCCCCGCTTCCTCTCCCGCCTCAGACGGCGTCTTTTCCATAGCCGGGAGCTGTTGTCCCTCCTGCTCCGGCGGCGTCTCCGGGGGGGCCGGCTTCGTTTCGCCAGTCACATCGCCACTGCTGTAAATCAGCCAGAGGTCGTTCATCTGTTTGGCCTGACTCTCTGAGACGCCGGGCAGGCTCTCGCAGAAGCCCTGGAAGCTCATGCCGTTTTCCTTCATGGCGTGGAGACCGTCCATCTGCTGCTTGGCCTGCTGAGCCGCCTGCCACTCCTGCTGCTTGCCGATGGCGGCGGCGGTGGCCTCGTCCAGACCCAGAATGGTCTGGATATCCTGAATCTCCCCGGCGCTCTTCCCCTGGAGGGCCAGCATTTGGGCGAAGAAGGCGTCCCGGTCCTTCTCGGCATAAACGCCGTGGACCGTTTTCACCTTCTGCACCAGCGCGCCGCTGTTGGTGGATACGCTGCTGCCGCCGGTATGCGTGCCCCCCAGGGCCCGCTCCAGCCGCAGAAGGCTGTTCTTCATGTCCGCCGCCAGATCGATGACGTGCTTGAGGTCGTCGCTGCCGTTTTCCAGCCCCCACAGAGCGTCCTCCATATCCTTCAGCTGTGTCTGGAGGGTAAGGGCGGCGTCCGTCATATCATTGAGAACGGTCTTGGAATCCGTCACCGTCTGGCTGAGAAGCTGGATTCGCTGTTCCACCGGCCCCAGCAGCTCCGCCAGATTGCTCAGGTCGCCCCGAAGACGGTCCGTCCCGTCATAGAGCACGCCCTTGCCGCCGGAGAAGCTCTGCCGCGCGGCCTCCAGCTGGTCCAGGCCCTTGGCGGAGGCATAGAGGCCGTTTTGAATGTCGCTGAGGGCGTCCAGCAGATTGTCCAGACTGCCGGAGAGCGCCCGGTAATCCTCCTCCAGGTCGTCTTTCCGCTGGCTGAGCTTGGCGATCTCCTCCAGCTGGGCCAACGTGGCGGGAACCATCAGCACCGTCAGTCCGCCAAAGGAAAAGTCGTCGCTGCCGACCCGGATGGTAAAATGCTGTTCCTCGCCCGGCAGCGCCAGGAAGAGCACCGTCCGCAGGTTGCCCACCAGCTGGACCTGGGCCCCGGGGGCCTCCAGGGACAAAATGTCATCCTGGTTGAACAGGGCCATGGCCTCCAAGGTGTAATTATACCTGGCGTAATCACTGGCCTTCTCGTTCGGTACGATGTCCAGCAGAATCTCCACCACGCCCTGCTTTCCCGCCAGGTCCTCCGCCTTCATAGGTACGCCGTTGAGGGTATAGCGCAGAGAGAGGGTCCAGGGCAGGTCCTCGAAGGGCTGTTTGGTCTTGCCCTCGAAATAAAAGTGATCTGGCGCGCTGCCGCCAAAGCGGAAGGAGGTGGCTCCCCCCTCCCCGCTCACCGGGGAGGTGCCGTCGGTGAGATTCACCACCTCGTCATAGACGCCATAATCCGTCAGACTGTCCTTGCCGTTGAGGGCATAGCTCTTCACCACGCTGCCCTCCAGCAGATTGCCGTAATAGTCCAGCGTCGCGTAATAGGCCTCGTCATACGTGGGCTCCACGCCGTCTCCAATGGGAGCTGCCGCCGCTGGAACCGCGCAGGACACCGCCAGAGCCGCCGCCAATCCCATCGCGGAAACACGCTGTTTTGCCATTCGCCAGTTCATACCCATTCCTCCAGATGATAGACATTTGTTTGATAAAAAATTAGTGTTGACTTATTAACTTGAGTCGATTATAGTAAGAACAGGAAATCCAGTCAATAGACAAAAGCCGGCAAGTGTCTAACTTGCCTCAAGGAGGCCGCTTATGCTGAAGAATCCGGAGGACCGCCGGGCACGCCGGTCCCGCAAGCTGTTGAAGGAAAGTCTGCTGGAACTGATGAAGAGCAAAACCTTTTCTGACATCTCCGTTCGGGATGTGACGGACGCCGCGGACATGAACCGCGGTACCTTTTATCTCCATTACTCCGGTACGGCGGAGCTGCTGCAAAGTCTGGAGGAGGACCTTCTGTCGGAACTCCAGTCCCTGGTGGAGGCCCACATGCAGGAGAGCGTAGCCGTGGGCAGCGCGGCTCCGGTATTCGAGCCGGTGCTGGACTTTGTCATTGAGCGCCGGGAAATCTGCACCGTCCTCTTTGCCAGCAGCGAAGCCACCGGCTTCATCCAGTCTCTCCAGCAGCTGGTCCATAAGAACGGTGAGCCGCTGGTGAAAACCTGGTTCCACCCCCAGGACCCGCGCCTGACGGACTATCTGCTGAACTTTCTGGCCTGGGGGTTCATCGGCCTTTTAAAGGAATGGTTCGCCCAGGACATGGCCCTGCCGAAGGAGGACCTGCTTTTCTCCGCCCAGCATATGGCGGAGGCCGCCGCCGCCAGTCTCTTCCCCGGCGGTGAAGGGAGGGAACGTTCATGACCTCTCCCGCCAAGGAGGCGGTGAAGGCCTCCTTCCTCAAGCTGCTGGAGGAGCGCCCCCTCCGGGAAATCACCGTCACCGACATTGTCCGGGACTGCGGAATCAACCGGAATTCCTTCTACTACCACTTCAAGGACATCCCCGCCCTGCTGGAGGAAATCATTACAGACTATGCCAGCCGCATCATTGCGGCCCAGGGCCCCTCCCCCTCGCTGGCGGACTGCCTGGAAACTGCGGCGGCGTTTGCCCTGGAGCACCGTCAAGCCATGCTCCACATCAACCAGTCCGCCCACCGGGACCTCTTTGAGCTGTGTCTGATGGACATCTGCCGGCAGGTGGTCCGGAAGTATGCTGCCGCTGCTTTCGGCGGCGTACCCATCCGGCAGGAGGACCGGGAGATCATCGTCCGCTTCTATCAGTGCGAATGCTTCGGCCAGATCATCGAGTGGTTGAACAGCGGGATGCGCTATGATATAGGCGGACAGTTCCGGCGGCTCTGCCTTCTGGGCGAGGGCATGACCGAGATGCTTTTAAAGCGGGCGCTGGCCCACGATGGGGATACATGAAAGAGCCGCTGTGCTTTGCACAGCGGCTCTTTTTGCGGCGAACAGGGGCTCTTAGAACAACGTTATCTGGCTGGTCTCCGCCATTCCCGCGAAGGCCCCCAGGGCCTTCAGCTGCTCAATGTGGGTCTTGGAGAGCTTATTACAGCACAGGGCGAACTCCTCAATGGAGATGAACTCCTTCCCCTTCCGTTTCTCCACCGTGTCCAAGGCCGCTGCCTCTCCCAGGCCGTGGACGGTGGTGAAGGGCGGAAGAAGCCCTCCCTCTGTGACCACGAACCGCGCGGCCTCGGAGCGGTAGATGTCGATGGTCTCAAAATGGAAGCCCCGGAGGTAGAACTCATAGCAAACCTCCAGCGTGGTCAGCAGATTCTGCTCCACGGCGGTGGCGTCCTTGTTGTTCTCGATCTCCCGGATTTTTTTCTTCACCGCGTCCTTTCCGGCACAGCAATACTCCGCGTCAAAAGCCTTTGCCCGTACCGTGAAAAAGGTGGCGTAGAACGCCAGAGGCTCATGGACCTTATACCAGGCAATCCGGAAGGCCATCATAACGTAGGCGACGGCGTGCGCCTTGGGGAAGAGATATCCGATCTTGGCCAGGGAGTCGATATACCACTCCGGCACGTCGTGCTCCTGCATGGCCTCTTTCCAGCCGGGCTCGAAGCCCCCCTTCTTCACCTTTCCCTTTCGGACGGACTCCATGATCTTGAAGCTCATCTTAGGGTCCAGACCCTTTTGAATCAGATAGAGCATGATGTCGTCCCGGCAGCCCACCGTCTCCAGAACGCTGGCCGTTCCGCTGACAATCAGCTCTCTGGCGTTGCCCAGCCACACATCGGTTCCATGGGAGAAGCCGGAGAGCCGAACCAAGGTGTTAAAATCCTTAGGCTGGGTGTCTATGAGCATCTGCCGGGTGAAGCGGGTGTTGAACTCCGGGATAGCCACCGCCCCGGTGGGACCCAGAATCTCGTCATTCTCGTAACCCAGCACCTTGCTGGAGATGAAGATGGACATGGTGTCCGGGTCGTCCAAAGGGATTTTCTGGGGGTCCATGCCGGTCAGGTCCTGCATCATCCGGACCATGGTCGGGTCATCGTGCCCCAGCATGTCCAGCTTTAAGAGATTCGCCTCCATGGAGTGATATTCAAAATGGGTGGTGATGGTGTCGGAATCGTCGGCGTCCGCCGGGTGCTGAACGGGGCAGAAATCCTCCATGCTCTTGTCCGCCGGGACCACCACCAGTCCCCCCGGATGCTGTCCGGTGGTCCGGCGGACGCCCACACAGCCCAGGGTGAGGCGGTTTTCCTCCGCCCGGCCGGCGGTTATCTGATTCTCCTCCAGATACTTTTTCACAAAGCCATAGGCAGTCTTCTCCGCCAGGGTGCCGATGGTTCCCGCCCGGAAGACCTGGGTCTCGCCAAACATCTCGATGGCATGGCGGTGAGCCCGAGCCTGGTACTCGCCGGAGAAGTTCAGGTCGATGTCCGGCACCTTGCCGCCGCCAAAGCCCAGGAAGGTCTCAAAGGGAATGTCGAACCCGTCCTTCTCGTACTTGGTCCCGCAGACCGGGCAGACCTTGTCCGGCATGTCCGCGCCGCAGCCGTAGGAACCGTCCTGGATGAATTCGCTGTTTTTGCACTTTGGGCAGCGGTAGTGGGGCGGCAGGGAATTGACCTCGGTGATGCCGGACATATAGGCCGCCAGAGACGACCCGACGGAGCCCCGGGAACCCACCAGATAGCCGTTTTCCAAAGAGCGCTGCACCAGCTTCTGGGCAGACACGTAGACCACGTCGTATTTCCCCAAAATGCCACCCAGCTCCACATTCAGCCGGTCCACGATGAGCTGGGGCGGGTCCTCGCCGTAGAGGCGGTGGACCTTCTCCCAGACTAGACGGTTCAAGTCCTCCTCCGAGTTCTCCAGCTTCGGGGGGAAGAGCTCCTTGGGCAGCAGCTCAAAGGTCTCGACCTGATCCGCCACCAGCCGGGTGTTGGCCACCACCACCTCGTAGGCCTTCTCCTTCCCCAAATAGGAGAACTCCTCCAGCATCTCGTCCGTGGTCTTGAAGTAGATGGGCAGGGCCTCGTTGGCGTCGGGGAACTTCTTGGACGCCAGCAGAATGTGCCGGAACACCTCGTCCTCCGGCTCCCGGAAATGCACGTCCCCGGTGGCGCAGACGGGCTTGCGCAGCTCCTCCCCCAGGCGGACGATGGTCCGGTTGAACTCCCGCAGGTCCTCCTCGCTCCGGGCGTCGCCGTTGCGCAGCATGAACCAGTTGTTGCAAAGGGGCTGAATCTCCAGATAATCGTAGAAGGAGGCAATGCGCCGCAGCTCGTCCCAGTCCTTGTGGTCCTTCACGGCCTGGAACAGCTCCCCCGCCTCACAGGCCGCCCCCACGATGACGCCCTCCCGGTGCTCCTTCAAAAGGCTCTTGGGGATAATGGGCACCCGCTTGAAGTATTTCAAGTTGGAGTCGGAGATCATCTGGTAGAGGTTTTTCAGCCCCACTTTATTCCGGGCCAGCAGAATGATGTGTTTGGGGAAGCGGTTGGACTTCCCTCCCAGGGGCCGCAGCTTTTCCATCTCGCCGTTGACAGCCTGGAGGGTGTGAATCCCTTTCTCATGGAGCATTTTCCAAAAAGGAATCAGCATATAGCCCACCGTGGCCGCGTCGTCGCTGGCCCGGTGATGGTTGAAGGCGGGCAGGTCCAGATGCTCCGCCACGATGTCCAGCTTGTACTTTCCCAGGCCCGGCAGCAGATTCTGGGCCAGAATCAGGGAGTCGATGTAAGTGGGATGGAAGTCCAGTCCCGCCTCCCGGCAGCCCTTGCGGATAAAGCCGATGTCAAACTCCGCGTTGTGAGCCGCCAGAGGCCGCCCGTTCACGAACTTTAAAAAGTCCGCCAGGGCCTCGGCGGGCTTGGGCGCGTCTTTGAGCATCTCGTCGGTAATGCCGGTGAGGCCGATGATCTCCGGCGTCAGCCGTCTCCCGGGGTTCACGAAAGTCTGGAACCGCTCCGCAATCTCCCCGTTCTTCAGCACCACCGCGCCGATCTCCGTAATGGCCTCCCGGTCCACCCGGAGGCCGGTGGTCTCAATATCAAAGCAGACGACCTCCCCGTCCAGGGGGATGTCCTGGGACCCGTGGACCGCAATGCGGTCGTCCACATTGTTGATGAAATAGCCCTCTACACCATAGAGGACCTTGATCTTGCTTCCGGCGGCATGCCACGCGTCCGGAAAGGACTGCGCGACGCCGTGGTCCGTGATGGCAATGGCGGGGTGCCCCCAACGGACGGCCTCCTGAATGACCTCCTTGGTGTCGGTGAGGGCGTCCATGTTGCTCATTTTGGTGTGGAGATGAAGCTCCACGCGCTTTACAGGAGCGGTGTCCTGCCGCTCCTCGTGTTCGATGACGTTGATATGCTGGGGGTTGAGCTGGATGTCCTTTCCGTCCCAGGTGGGCTCCATCTTTCCCTGCACCGTGAGCCACATACCAGGCTTCACGGCCCCCCCCAGAGCCTGCGCCTCCCCGGCGGACAGATTTTTCTGGACAGTGACGGAGCCGGTGCCGTCGGTCATGTCAAAGCTCAGCCGCCACAGGCCGGGCCGCCGGGTCTCCCGGCACTCGAACGCGAAGACCTTGCCCGACACCGTCGCCGTGCCCATCTTCACGTTCAGCGCCGACACGGGGCCGGGCTTTGCCTTGACGGGTTTTCCCATCAGAATTTTACCCGGCTTCTTTTTCGGCGCCGCTTTGTCCCCGCCGCCCTGGGGCGCGGGGCTAGCCGCAGGGGGCGGCGGAGCCGTGCAGGTGACGTTCAGCGCTGCCTTCCGGAAGCCGTAGACCGCTTTGAGGGTCTCCTCCAGTTCCCGGAGGTCCTCCTGGCTCAGGGGGGTCTTCACCGCCGTGTCCAGGACAATGGCCCCCTCCGCCTGATCGATGCAGGCGTGGGTAATCTCCGCCCCCGCCAGACGGAGCCGCAGCTCCGCCGGCGCCGGCAGTTCGGCGAACATTTCAAAAAATGGGATGTTTCTCGACATAGCGTTTCCCTCGTCTTCCTCCCTTCCAGCCTGGCTTCCGCCGTGTCACAGCTTCTCGATCTCCTCCATCAGCGCGTCCACCAGCCGCTCCTGGGGAACCTTGTACAAAATCTCCCCCTTGCGGAACAACAAACCCTCGCCCTTCCCACCGGCAATGCCGATGTCGGCGGCAGCGGCCTCTCCGGGGCCGTTGACGGCGCAGCCCATCACCGCCACGGTGATGTTTTTTTCGCAGTCCGCCAGCCGCCGCTCCACCTCCTCCGCTATGGGGATGAGGTCAATCCGCGTCCGGCCGCAGGTGGGACAGGCAATCAGATTCACCCCCTCCTTCCGGAGGCCCGCCGCCCTTAAAATCTTCCGGGCGGCATAGATTTCCTCCACCGGGTCGGCGGTCAGCGTCACCCGGATGGTGTCGCCGACCCCCAGGCACAAGAGCCCCCCGATGCCCATGGCGGATTTCACCATGCCCATAGAAGGCGTTCCCGCCTCGGTGACACCCAGGTGGAGGGGATAGTCCGTCCGTTGGCTGAGGGCCAGATAGGCCGCCATGGTCAGGGGCACATCCGAGCATTTGACGGAGATGCAGATGTCGTCAAAGTCAAACTTATTCAAGAGGCGGACCTGCCCCAGGGCGCTTTCCACCAAGGCCTCCGCGGTAACGCCGCCGTACTTTGCCCGGAGCTCCTTCTCCAGCGACCCGCCGTTGACGCCCACCCGAATGGGAATGCCCCGCGTCCGGCAGGCGTCCGCCACCGCCTTGACCTTCTCCTCCCCGCCGATGTTGCCGGGGTTGATGCGGATGGCGTCAATGCCCCGCTCCGCGCACTCCAGGGCCAGTTTGTAGTTGAAATGAATGTCGGCAATCAGCGGGATGGAAATCCGCTCTTTGATCTTGTCCACCGCTTCCGCCGCCGCCTGGTCCGGAACGGCCACCCGGACGATCTCGCACCCGGCGGCCTCCAGGGCCTTGATCTGGGCCACGGTAGCGGCCACATCGTCCGTCTTTGTGCTGCACATGGACTGAATCGACACCGACGCGCCGCCGCCCACCGGCGCCTTGCCCACCATCAGGCGTCTGGTCATAGTCCTCCCCCTCTCACTGGAACAGTCTTGTCACATCCCGAAGAGTTACCAGCAGCATCACGCCCATCAGCAGGGCGAAGCCCGCCGCGTTTACCGCCGCCTGATATTTCACCGGCACCCTGCGTTTAAAGAGGAACATAGCCGCCGCGTCCACCACCAGGAAGAAGACACGTCCGCCGTCCAGAGCCGGAATGGGCAGCATGTTCATCACCGCCAGGTTTACCGCGATCAGCGCCGCGAAATAGGCAATGTTCTGCACCGCCCTGGAGACGGTCTCTGAGGCCTTTCCCACCTCGGTGATCTCGGAGACAATGCCCACCGGGCCCCGGACATCCTCCGTGCCCAAGTTGCCCTTGATCAGCTGAACCAGACTGAACCAGACCTGCTGGATGAAATCCAGCGTCTGATAGCCGATGAACCGCACTGTGGTTCCAAATCCGGCGGGGACCATCTGGACCCCCACCCGCAGCCCAAAGCGGCCCGGCTCCCCGTCATAGGTTCCCCGGTACAAGGGCAGGTCCTTCAGCACCACCTTCTCCCCGTCCCGGATGACCTCTATGTCCACGCCCTGGCCGTCGTTGAACCGGAGAAACAGGGCGGCGTCCCCCCGGAGGTACGTCCGCCAGCCGTCAATTTTGTAGAAGATATCGCCCTCCATCAGGCCCTCCTCCCCTTCCAGGGGGAAGCCCTCGGAAAACCCGGCCACCCGGTCCACGTAAAAGCCGCTGGCC
>NZ_CAJTUX010000073.1 GCF_910579365.1 uncultured Oscillibacter sp. | reverse complement strand
CGGACGGAGGCGAACAGGGCGCCGAAGTCATGGACGCCGCCGAAGAAAATGCCGCCCACCAGAATCCACAGCGTGCAGGCGAGCCAGCCGAAGCCGGCGGCGCCGATGGGGCCGGTGATGGGGCCCGCGCCGGCGATGGACGAGAAGTGGTGGCCCATCAGAATGGGGGCCTTGGCGGGGACGTAGTCGATGCCGTCCTCCAGGGCGTGAGCCGGGGTGGGTTTGTCAAGCTCGCCGACGCCCCACTGCTTGCACAGCCAGCGGCCATAGAAAAGATAGCCGCAGACCAGTACGGCGACGCTGATGATAAGAAGTACCAATCCGTTCATGAAAACACTCTCCCTCTTTCATGATTCTTGATTTCGGGGGCGGAGCCCCCAGGGTCATTTGGCGGCGAAGTTCGCCTCCAGGGTTTTGCGGGCTCCCCTCCCGGCTGGATTGGAGAGGAACGTTCGGGTGGAACATTCCATTGCGGCTATGTGATACTCCATCCAGCCATGGAGTGCCAGCCTGTAGTTCTTGTGGAAGCGGGTCCGCTTCAGGACCTTCTTCGCCTCCGGGTCCAGGGTCTGCGCCAGGACCACCAGGGTCACGAAGGAGCTCATATGCTCCTTATGGGGCTTGATCTGCGCCAGCCCGGCCTGAAGAGTCCGCCCGGCCAAGTCCTTGGCCCCGGCGGCGTCCAGGTGGTCCGTCACATAAAAATATGTGTAGTCGTGCTGCTCCGTGGCGTAGAACTGCTTATCCCGGCGGACCAGGTAATGCTCATCCCGCAGAAAGTAGTGGGCCATGGCGGGAAACCGGAGCCCCTCCGCCCGGACGTCCCTGGTAATATCGTAATGATGGGAATAGGCGTTCATCAGCTTGTCAAAGCATTCTTGGGGCGTTCTCTCCATACAGGGCCTTTCCGCTTGTGTCAGATTGGACGCTCCCGAAGGAACCCCCTACTGTGCGGTTGCATTATACACCTTCCCATTCCATTTGTTAAGAGGGTTTGAATAAATTTGTGTACAATTTGTGAATGCGGCCAAAAAAATTGTAGGTTTCGGCAAAAGGAACCGGCAGTCCTTTGGAAAACCGTCGGTAAATCATATAAAAAACGACGACACTTTTTGTCAATAACGCCGGCATTTTTGTAAAAACTGCACCCCTCACTCCTGGAGGGTGTTGATGAGGTGCTTCATGTGAATGCTCATGGCGTCCCGGGCCCCGGCCTCATCCCGCTTGAGCAGGAAGTCCAGGATCAGGAGGTTGTCCCCCAGGGCGAGGTCCTGCATCTGCTGGCGGCTGGGGGAGATCTGCATGATCTCGTCCACGGCGCTGTTGATGATGGGATAGAGCCGGCGCATATACTCGTTGTGGGACGCCTTGATGATGGCCCAGTGAAACTCCTGGTCCGCCAGGGGCCAGTTGCCCCCCTCGGCAGCGATGCGCGCCACCCGGTCCGCCTTCTTTCGGATCTGCTCCAGCTCCTCGTCGCTGGCCCGCTGGCAGGCCAGGGCGACGGTGGCGGGCTCGAAGATCAGGCGCATTTCGAAAAGGTCCTTGGCCCGGACCCGGGAGCGGATGCCCGCCAGGGCCGTCAGGTCCATGCCGGGGGTGGGGAGCTTTTCCGCCACAAAGGTGCCCTTGCCCCGGCGGATGTCCAGCACCCCCTGGGCCACCAGAAAGGAGATGGCCTCCCGCAGGGTGGTGCGGCTGACGCCCACCGCCTCGCTGAGCTCGTTTTCATTGGGCAGCTTGCTGCCGGGAGGGTAGCGGCGCTCCTCCACAATCCATTCGTACATGCGGTCCGCCGTCTGCTCCGACAGCTTGGCGCGTTTGCCTTCCATAACATATTCCTCCATCCTCCGGCGGACACGCCGGGCGTGGTTTGTTCCGTCAAAAGTCTGCCGTGCCGGAAACGGGGCCGCCTCTAAGGCCCGGGGAACCGCCGGGGAGCGGGAACATCCCGCCGGCAGGGTTCGGCTGGCCCGCCCACACCCGTACTATACCGCTTTTTGCTGGAAAAAACAAGAAGTCTCTTGACAGACGATGCGAATTAGTATAAAATGACATCATACAACGTAGAGGCAAAATAGACAACTTATTTACTAATTCCTGGAAGGAGGGGCCGCCTTGACCGCTCTGGAGCGCTTTCCCCACCGCCTGACCCTGGTGGCCGGGCACTACGGCACGGGAAAAACCGAATTCGCCGTGAACCTGGCGCTGGCCCTGGCGGGGGAGGGGGCCCAGGTCTCCCTGGCGGACCTGGACATTGTGAACCCCTACTTCCGCAGCCGGGAGCGCCGCCCCCTGCTGGAGGAGGCGGGGGTGCGGCTCATCGCCACCTCCCAGACCTGCACGGACGCGGACGTGCCCGCCCTTCCGGCGGAGCTCTTCTCCGTGCTGGAGGACCGGACGGTCCGGGGCGTGCTGGACATCGGCGGGGACCCCGCCGGGGCCCGGGTGCTGGCCCGTTACCGGGCCAGGATCCTCCGGGAGGATTACCAGCTCCTCTACATCCTCAACGCCAACCGTCCCGAGGTCCGCGGGGCGGAGAGCAGCATCGTCTGCCTCCGGGCCATCGAGGCCGTGACGGGCCTTTCCTGCACGGGCCTTGTGAACAACACCCACCTCTGTGGCGAGACCACGCCCCAGGAGGTTCGGGAGGGCGCGGTTCTGGCGGAGGAGGTCTCCCGAAGGACGGGCATCCCCCTGGTCTGCCACGCGGCGGAGGCCCGGTTTCAGGAGGCGCTGGAGGACCTGCCGCTGTTCCCCCTTGTGATTCGGATGAAAAAACCTTGGGAATAAAAGTAAGAGAGGAAAGGAGATTTTGCGCCATGGCCATTCACCTCACCTTCCGCCAGGACCGCTGCAAGGGCTGCGGGCTCTGCGTCGCCGTCTGCCCCAAGCACATCCTGACCCTGGAGAGCGGCACCAACGTGAAGGGCTACCACCCCGCGTCCTGTACGGAGGAAGCCGCCTGCATCGGCTGCGCCAGCTGCGCGAAGATGTGCCCGGATTCCATCATTACCATTCAAAAAGACTGAAAGGAGCCGCGTCCCATGAAACGAGAAATCTGGAAGGGCAGCGAGGCCATCGCTGAGGCCGCCATTCGGGCGGGCTGCCGCTGCTTCTTCGGCTATCCCATCACCCCCCAGAACGAAATTCCGGAGTACATGTCCCTCCATATGCCCCAGAGCGGCGGCGTCTTCGTCCAGGCGGAGTCGGAGCTGGCCGCCGTCAACATGGTCTACGGCGCGGCGGCCTCCGGCGTGCGGGCCATGACCTCCTCCTCCTCCCCCGGCGTCAGTTTGAAGCAGGAGGGCATCAGCTATATGGCCGCCTGCCAGCTGCCCGCCGTGGTGGTCAACGTCATGCGGGGCGGCCCGGGCCTGGGGTCCATCCAGCCCGCTCAGGGGGATTATTACCAGGCCACCCGGGGCGGCGGCAACGGGGATTACCGCACCGTGGTCCTGGCCCCCGCCAACATTCAGGAGGCGGTGGACCTGACCCAGGAGGCCTTTGACATCGCCGACCAGTACCGCAACCCCGTGGTCCTGCTGGCGGACGGACTCATTGGCCAGATGATGGAGCCCATCGTCTGGAAGGAGCGCACGCCCCGCCCGCTGCCGGAGAAGACCTGGGCGGCCTGCGGCCGGGGAGACCGGGACCACAGCAACTTCATCACCTCCCTGCTCATCGACGCCCCCTCCTGCGAGGCCCACAACCTGGAGCTGGCGAAGAAGACGGCGGAAATGGAGAAGAACGAGTGCCGCTGGGAGGAAATTCTGCTGGAGGACGCCGAGGTGGTCTTCGTGGCCTACGGCACCCCCTCCCGTGTGGCCCAGACGGCGGCGGAGAACCTGCGCAGGCAGGGCGTCAAGGCCGGCGTGTTCCGCCCCGTCACCCTGTGGCCCTTCCCCTACGCCCGGCTGCGGGAAATCGCCTCGCTGGAGACCACAAAGGTCTTCCTGGACGTGGAGATGAGCCTGGGGCAGATGCTGGACGACGTGAACCTCGCCGTGGCGGAGCGGAAGCCCGTGCGGTTCCACGGCCGCTGCGGCGGCGCAATCCCCGGCGTGTCCGAAGTTGAGAAGGCGGCGCTGGAAGCCTGGAAGGAGGTCAAGTGAGATGACGGCGATTTATCAGAAGACCAAGGGCCTCCAGGACACGGAGCTTCACTACTGTCCCGGCTGCGCCCACGGCATCGTACATAAGCTCATCGGCGAGGTGCTGGAGGAGATGGACGCCCTGGGAACCGCCATTGGCGTCTGCCCGGTGGGCTGCGCCGTCTTCGCGGGGAACTACTTCTCCTTCGACACCATCGAGGCCGCCCACGGCCGGGCCCCGGCGGTGGCCACCGCGGTTAAGCGCACCCATCCGGACCAGCCGGTTTTCACCTACCAGGGGGACGGGGACCTTGCCTCCATCGGCGCGGCGGAGATTGTCCACGCCGCCATGCGGGGGGAGAAGTTCACCACTATCTTTATCAACAACGCCATTTACGGCATGACCGGCGGCCAGATGGCCCCCACCACCCTCATCGGTCAGAAGGCCACCACCGCCCCCCTGGGCCGCACCAAGGAGCAGGCGGGCATGCCCATCCGGGTGGCCGAGATGCTGTCCACCCTGGACGGCTGCGTCTATGCCGAGCGGGTCTGCGTCACGGACATCCCTCATCTGAATAAGACCAAGAAGGCCCTGCGCAAGGCCTTCCAGCGCCAGATGGCCGGGGACGGCTTCACCTTTGTGGAGATTCTGGCGGCATGCCCCACCAACTGGGGCATGGAAATCGAAGAGGCCAACCAGTGGCTGATGGAGAACATGGCGGCGTACTATCCCCTGGGGGTCATCAAGGATACGGAGGCGATGTGAGATGAAAAAGGAAGTCATTCTGTCCGGCTTCGGCGGTCAGGGCGTCATGTCCATCGGCAAGAACCTGGTGGAGGCCGCCGTGGAGGAAGACCTGGAGGCCTCCTGGGTTCCCTCTTACGGCCCCGAGATGCGGGGCGGCACCGCCAACTGCACGGTCATCATCAGCGACGAGCGCATTGGCGCCCCCCTGGTGGAGCGGCCCACCGAGGTCATCGCCATGAACCGGGCCGCTCTGGCCAAGTTTGAGCGCCGCGTCGCCCCCGGCGGCACGGTGTTTGTCAACAGCAGCATCATCCCCGACAAGGTGGCCCGGGACGACGTGAAGGCCGTGTACGTCCCCTGCGACGAGATCGCGGCGGAGCTGGGCAACGCCAAGGTGGCCAATATGGTCATGCTGGGGGCGTACATCGGCGCCACCGGCGCGCTGAAGCGGGCGACCATCGAGCGCATGATCGCCGGGATGTTCACCGGCAAGAAGGCCAAGCTGGTTCCGCTGAATCTGGAGGCTCTGAACCGGGGCATGGAGTGCGGAAAACCCGCCTGACAGGCGTCTTTAAAGCGTTTCAGGGGGAGAGGGCTCCGGCCCCTCCCCCTTTCCCGGCTCCGGAAGGGGAGCGGAGAATGGTTTTTCCCTTTGCCGCTTGACTTTGCCCCCGGGCAAGCATATAATCGTTTAAAGCGCAAAACCGGGTCCGGCGTCTGCCATACCCGGCGGGGGGCCGCGCCCCCAATACACAAAACAGGAGAGTGTTCGCCATGCTGGATATCAAAATCACAAAGAACGCCGCCCCCAAGGCCAAGCCTGCCGATGAGAGCAAGCTGGGCTTTGGCAAAATCTTTTCGGACCACATGTTCCTGATGGACTACACCGACGGACAGGGCTGGCACGACCCCCGCATCGTCCCCTACGCCCCCCTCCCCATGGACCCCGCCACCGTGGTCTTTCACTACGCCCAGGAGCTCTTTGAGGGCATGAAGGCCTACCGCTCCGTGAACAATCAGATTCAGCTCTTCCGCCCGGAGTGCAACGCCCAGCGGATGCAGGAGTCCTCCGACCGTATGTGCATCCCCCAGGTTCCCGTGGACGACTTTATCCAGGCGGTGAAGGCCCTGGTGGAGCTGGAGAAGGACTGGGTGCCCCACGCCGACGGCACCTCCCTGTACATCCGCCCCTTCGTCTTTGCCACCGACATCGGCCTGGGCGTCCACGCCAGCAAGCACTATACCTTCTGCGTCATCTGCGCCCCCTCCGGCGCGTACTATGCCGAGGGCATCGACCCGGTGCGCATTTATGTAGAGGACGAGTATATCCGCGCCGCCCCGGGCCTGACGGGCTTCACCAAGTGCGGCGGCAACTACGCCGCGTCCATCAAGGCCGGCGAGCTGGCGGAGCAGAAGGGCTTCGCCCAGGTGCTGTGGCTGGACGGCGTGGAGAAGAAGTACGTCGAGGAAGTGGGCAGCATGAACATCATGTTCAAGATCGACGGGAAAATTTACACCGCCGCCTGCACGGGCACCGTGCTTCCCGGCGTTACCCGGCGGAGCTGCATCGAGCTGCTGCGGGACTGGGGCTATGAGGTTGTGGAGGGCCCCCTGGCCATCGCGGACGTGATGAAGGCGGGCCACGAGGGCAAGCTGGAGGAGGTGTTCGGGACCGGCACCGCCGCCGTGGTTTCCCCGGTGAAGGAACTGGACTGGAAAGACGACAAGGTCTTCATCAACGACGGAAAGATCGGCCCCGTCACCCAGAAGCTCTATGACACCATGACCGGCATGCAGTGGGGCAAGATTCCCGACACCAAGGGCTGGATTGTCCCCGTCTGCCAGGGCTGAGGCTCCCCGCAAAATAAACCAGCGGAATAACCAAGCGCCCAGGCGGGTATCCACCCGCCTGGGCGCTTTTTCCGATCTGCGGCGCTTAGTCCGCCGGGGCCATGGCGATGCCCAGGAACTCCACCAGCCGGTGAATCACCACGCAGGCCTGGGCGTAGTTCACCGCTTCCCCGCCGCTGAAGGTCCCCCCGGCATAGCCGGTGACAATGCCCCTGGCAAAAGCGCCGGCCACGGCCACGGCGTACCGCTCCGGAATCTGGTCCCAATCCGCAATCTGCCCCTGGACGGCAATTTGGTTGGAGGTGCTGACCGAGCGGAAGTTCGCCGCCATGAGGTTGTACGCCAGCAGAGCCATCTCGTAGCGGGTCAGCTCTTTATATACGTTGTGAGGCCAGACCTCGGACTCCTTCCAGCCCAGGCCCTGGAGAGCGCCCGCCTTGGCCAGGACCAGGGCCTCCTTCCGGCACCAGGGGTCCGCCGTCTGCCGCTCCTCCTCGCTGGCGGTCTCCTCGGGGAAGAAGACCTGGGCCAGCATCAGCAGAAACTGCCCCCGGCTCACCGTCTCGCCGGGGCGGAAGGTCCCGTCGGCATAGCCCTCCGCAACGCCCCGGGAGGCGCACCAGGCAATCGCCTCATAGGCATAGTGCCCCTCCGGCACGTCGGAAAACGCCGGCGTATCCGGCGCTTCCGCCTCTTCGGCCAAAGCCGGAACCGCCAGCCCCACGCAAAGGACCAGAGCCAGAAGGAACGACAGCAGGTTTTTCATGGTAGCCTCCCTATCCTCGCAGAATTGTGTCGGAACTGTTTGCTATAGTATACGGCGCGGAAGAGAAAAAAGCAAGGGCCGGGATTGGGTTTGTCCCGCGCCGGAAGAAAATGGAACCGTATGGAAACGCCCCCGCAGGGAAATCCTTGGGCGGGGGACTTGACGGGCCGCCGGATTTGTGATACTCTATTTGCGACATATGTCGGAAATGCCTTGTGAAAGGAGCTGCACGCATGGCGAGACCCACCCGCTGCCGCCGGGTCTGCGCGGAACCGGACTGCCTCGGCTTTGCCCCGCGAACGGAGACGGGGGCGGGGGAGGTCGTTCTGACCGTGGACGAGTACGAGGTGATCCGGCTGGTCGACTACGAAAAGAGAACCCATGAGCAGTGCGCGGCGCAGATGGAGGTCTCCCGGACGACGGTGACGGAGATTTACGAAAGCGCCCGGTTCAAGCTTTCCGACAGTCTTGTGAATGGAAAGGCCCTGGCCATTGCCGGCGGGCACTACCGCGTCTGCCGGGGAGACCGGGAGCGCGGCTGCGGACGAAACTGCCGGTGGGCTTTGCGGGGAAATTTATGCGAAAAAGGAGAAGCGGTTATGAGAATTGCGGTGACCTATGAGGACGGCCAGGTGTTCCAGCACTTTGGACACACCCGTCAGATGAAGATTTACGACACGGAGGACCAGCGGATTGTCCGGGAGCAGGTGGCCGATACCGCCGGCAGCGGCCACGGGGCGCTGGCCGGGTTCCTGTCGGACCGGAAGGTGGACGTACTGATCTGCGGCGGCATTGGCGGCGGGGCGCAGGCGGCGCTGGCCCAGGCCGGAATCCGGCTCTGCGGCGGCGTGACGGGCCGGGCCGACGACGCGGTGAGGGCGTTTTTAGAAGGAACGCTGCAATACCAAGCGGAGGCCACGTGCAGCCACCACGAGCATCACGAGCATCATGGGTGCCATGGCCGCTGCGGAGAGGAGAAACACGACTGCTCCGGAAGCGGCGGCAGCTGCGGCGGATAAACACCGCGCGTAAGGGAGATTCCGCGCGCGGAAAAAGCGGGCGGAAGCGGGCGCGCGCGGTCCGGCATGGACGCGAGTTATGGTTTCAAAGAATTCCGGCGCGCCGGCGGAGGGAGGATAGGGATGGACTTTGCAGGCCATTTCCCCGTGTGGCGTCAGCTGACGGACGCCCAGCAAAACCGCATGCGCGGCAGCCTGACCAGCCAGTGGATTCGGAAAGGGACCGTGCTCCACGACGGCGGCGAGTGTACCGGACTGCTGCTGGTGAAGTCCGGCCAGCTGCGGGCCTGCATCCGCTCGGAGGAGGGGCGGGAGGTGACTGTCTACCGCCTCTTCGACCGGGACCTGTGCCTGTTTACCGCCTCCTGCATGATGCAAAGCATTCAGTTTGACATCACCATTGAGGCGGAGAAGGATACGGACCTCTGGGTGATCCCGGCGGAGGTCTACCGCTCGATTATGGCGGAGTCCGCGCCCCTGGCAAACTACACCAACGAGGTCATGGCGTCCCGGTTCTCCGAGGTCATGTGGCTTGTGGAGCAGATCATGTGGAAGAGCATGGACAAGCGGGTAGCCGCCTTCTTGCTGGAGGAGGCCGCTATTGAGGGGGCCGCACGGCTGAGGCTCACCCATGAGACCATCGCCAACCACCTGGGGACCCACCGGGAGGTGGTCACCCGGATGCTGCGCTATTTCCAGGGCGAGGGCATGGTCCGGCTGTCCCGCGGCTCCGTGGAGCTTCTGGAGGAGAAAAAGCTGAAGGCGCTGCGGGACGCGTAAGGCCGCCGCGCGGCGGAAAAGAAGGCGGCGGGCCCCGCCTCCGGCAAGGCTGAACAGCGCCCCTCCCCCATGCGAAAGCGGGGGAGGGGCGCCGTTTGCCTATTGGTCCATGCCGCAGGCCGTGGACTGCCGGATCAGGCGGCGGTCGTTTGTCACCGCGTCGTAGAACCGGAAGCCGCCGGAGAAGTTGTAGGTCTCATAGCCATACCCCGCCAGAATGCGGCAGGCGATGTAGCTGCGCAGGCCGCTCTGGCAGATGACGTAAACCGGCTTCCCGGGTTCGATCTCGTCCAGCCGCTCCCGCAGTTCGTCCACGGGAATGTTGCGGAAGCCCTCCAGGTGGCCGCCGCCGTACTCCGCCTCGGTTCGGGCGTCCAGCAGCGTGACGCTGCCGTCCAGGGGCAGGCCGTCCACATCCTCCAGATGGAACTGCCGGACCACGCCTTTGGAGAGGTTTTCCACCATGAAGCCCGCCATATTCACCGGGTCCTTGGCGGAGGAGTAGGGCGGCGCGTAGGCAAGGTCCAGGTCCTTGAGCTGGATGGCCGTCAGCCCGGCGTGGATGGCAGCTGCCAGCACGTCGATGCGCTTGTCCACGCCCTCATAGCCGACGATCTGGGCCCCCAGGAGGCGGAAGGTCTTCCGCTCGAACACCACCTTCATGGTCATCAGCTTTCCGCCGGGATAGTAGCCGGCGTGGCTCATGGGGGAGAGAACCACCGTGTCCGCGTCCAGCCCCGCTTTCCGGGCGTTGGTCTCGTTGACGCCGGTGACGGCCGCCGTCATGTCAAAGACCTTGAGGACGCTGCTGCCCTGACTGCCAAGATACCGGCTGTCCCCGCCGCAGATGTTGTCCGCCGCGATCCGGCCCTGCTTGTTGGCGGGGCCCGCCAGGGAGAGGAGGGCGTCCTGCCCGGTGACGAAGTGCCGGACCTGGACGGCGTCGCCCACGGCGTAGATATCGGGGACGGAGGTCTCCATCCGGTCGTTGACCACAATGCTGCCCTTGAGGCCCAGCTCCAGGCCGGCCTCTTTGGCAAGGGCGGTGTCCGGCGTGACGCCGATGGCCAGCACCACCATGTCGGCGTGGAGAGGGGCCTCGTCCTTCACCAGCACGTCCACGCCGCCGTCCCGCTCCGCGAAGCCCTCCACCGTGCGGCCCAGGGCCAGCTTCACGCCGTGTTGGCGCACCTCGCCGTGGATGAAGGCCGCCATGTCCGGGTCAAAGGGGTTCATAAGCTGCTTGGGCCGCTGGATGATGGTGACCTCCATCCCCAGCTCCCGCAGGTTCTCCGCCAGCTCCAATCCGATGAAGCCGCCGCCGGCCAGCACTGCGGACTTGGGATGATGCCGGCGGATGTACTCCTTGATGCGGAAGGTGTCCTCCACGGTCCGCAGGGTGAAGAGGCGCTCCAGTCCCGTGCCGGGGAGGCGGGGCTGGGTGGGCTTCGCGCCGGGGGAGAGAATCAGCTTGTCATAGGACTCCTCGAACACCTCTCCGGAGGCGAGGTTTTTCACAGAGACGGTCTTGCGGTCCGGGTGAAGGGCGGTGACCTCGTGGCGCACCCGCATGTCCACCCGGAAGCGGGCGAAGAAGCTCTCCGGCGTCTGGAGGGTCAGGGCCTCCGGGTTCTCTATGGTTCCCCCGATGTAGTAGGGCAGACCGCAGTTGGCATAGGAAATGTAACCCGAGCGTTCAAAAACGACGATCTCCGCTCTCTCGTCCAGCCGGCGGAGTCTGGCCGCCGCCGTAGCGCCTCCCGCCACGCCGCCGATGATGACAACTTTCATTTCAGTATTCCACCTTTCCGCTGCAGGCGGCAGCGCCGCCGGTATTTTTTGCGCCGGTGCGGCCCGCTCGGGCCGGCAGGCCCCGGCTGCTGTCCGGGCCCTGCAAAGAGTCAAAGAATCTCATGCCGCACCCCCTCACAGCATGGCGAGGATGCGCTCCTTCGGCTGCGCCCCCACGGACTGTCTCACAACCTTGCCGTCCCGCATGACCACCAGAGTGGGAATGCTCATCACACCGAACCGGCCAGCCAGCTCCGGCTGCTCGTCCACGTTGATTTTGCCCACTTTGATATCGGGGCGCTGGGCGGCGATCTCCTCCACGATTGGGGCGGCCATCCGGCAGGGACCGCACCAAGCGGCCCAAAAGTCCAGCAGGACGGGCTTGTCTGAGCGCAGGACCTCCTGTTGAAAATTGGCTTGATGAATGTTCAGAACAGACATCGTATGTCCTCCTTGCATGGTGTTTTATAAAATGAATTATAGCAAACCTTCGGAATCGTTCCGTGATATTGTCACAAAGCGGGAGCGCCCGCAAAAAAAGAGTCCCAAGGCCATGTATGACCAGACCCTGCCCGCCGCCGGCTCCGCAAGGAAGTCCGCCAGATGATGGCTGACGGGTAAGCGCAGCAAAAGCCGGGAGCCATAAGGCCCCCGGCTTTTGCTGTGCCGGTTTTTGAACCGCATTAAAAAGTCCTTGAAAACTCGTTTCCGGCGTGACGCGGCGGTATTTTTTGATATCCAAATCACAGATTTTCCTCACGCCAGACGGCCCGCTTCCCTTTCCATCGGTTTACTTTTTCCCGTGCAGGGCCTTCATCCGCTTCTCGTGGTCCAGGATGCTCTTGCGCATCCGCAGGCTCTTGGGCGTCACCTCCAAAAGCTCGTCATCCGCCAGGAACTCCAGGCACTGCTCCAGGCTCATCTGCCGGGGGGGCACCAGCCGCAGCGCCTCGTCGGACCCGCTGGCCCGGGTGTTGGTCAGCTGCTTTTTCTTGCAGACGTTCACGGTCATATCCTCGCTCCGGGGGCTGACGCCGATGACCATGCCGCCATACACCGGGATACCCGCGCCGATGAACAGCGTGCCCCGCTCCTGGGCGTTAAAGAGGCCGTAGGTGATGGACTCGCCGGTCTCGAAGGAGATGAGGGACCCGTTGCCCCGGCGGGAGATGTCGCCCTTATAGGGGGCGTAGCTGTCGAAGACGGAGGCCATGATGCCCTCGCCTTTGGTGTCGGTGAGGAAGTCGTTCCGGTAGCCGAAAAGGCCCCGGGCGGGAATCAGAAACTCCACCTTCATCCGGCTGCCCACGGGGGTCATCTCCACCATGTCCGCTTTCCGCTGGCCCAGCTTCTCGATGACCGCGCCCACGCAGTCGGCGGGCACATCCACCACCAGCCGCTCGATGGGCTCGCACTTCTTCCCGTCGATCTCCTTATACAGCACCCGGGCGGGGGAGACCTGGAACTCATAGCCCTCCCGGCGCATGGTCTCAATGAGGATGGAGAGGGACATCTCGCCCCGGCCCGCCACGTTGAAGGCGGTCTCCTTGTCCGTCTCCGTCACCCGGAGAGACACGTCCCGCAGAGTCTCCCGGAAGAGGCGCTCCCGAATCTGGCGGGAGGTGACAAACTTGCCTTCCCGTCCGGCGAAGGGGGAGTCGTTGACGGAGAAGGTCATCTCCAGGGTGGGGGCGGAGATTTTCACAAA
>NZ_CAJTUX010000072.1 GCF_910579365.1 uncultured Oscillibacter sp. | reverse complement strand
CACCATTCAGGTGGGCACCCATGAGACCAACCCCACCATGGTGGAGTGCACCGACTGCCAGAGCTTCAAGCTGAAATAAACCGGCTTGCCTCCCCTTCCCGGGGAGGTACATAGGAAAGGAGGCGGCGGCATGAAGGAAAACCGGGCGGCCCGAATCGCCGGAGGCGCGGCGGGGCTGGCGAACGGACTATTCGGCGGCGGCGGGGGCATGGTGTTCCTGCCCATTCTCTCCCGCTGGGGGGAGCTGAGCCAGAGGAAGCTCTACGCCACCTGCGTGGGCGTGATCTTCCCGGTGTGTCTGGTGTCGGCGGCAGTGTACGTCTGGCGGGGAGGCGTGTCCCTTTGGACGGCGCTTCCTTACCTCGCCGGAGGACTTCTCGGCGGCTGGCTGGGCGGAAAGCTTTACGGCAGGGTCTCCACCACGGTTCTCAAGTGGCTCTTTGCCGTCTTTCTCTTTTACGCGGGGGTGAAATATCTGCTGTGACGGATTGGCTGATTCCCTTTCTCTGCGGCCTGGGGGCCAGCGTGATCTCCGCCTGGGGCGTGGGAGGCGGAACCCTTTTGCTGCTGGTGATGACCCTGTTTTTGGGGGTGGACCAGCGGACGGCCCAGGGAGTAAACCTGCTCTTCTTCCTCCCAACCGCCGCCAGCGCCCTGGTCTGCCATGCCCGGGGCGGATATCTGGACAAGCCCACGCTGAAATCCGCCGTGCCCATCGCTGTCCTCGCCGCGCTGATCGGGGCCTGGATTTCCAACGCCGTGGATGTGGAGCTGCTGCGCAAGCCCTTCGGCGTGTACCTTCTCCTCTCCGGGGCCAGCCTGATCTGGCCCCAGAAAAAGCAAAACGAACCGCAGCGCCGTCCTTAGAACAGGCGGCGCTTTTTCGCTCCCTCCTCTGGACAGCGCTTCCGGGAGCTGTTATAATGGCCGGGACATCCATTGAACACAGGGAGGAACCGCGTATGACGGGTAAAGCATTCATCTGGGACCTGGACGGCACGCTGCTGGACTCTTACGGCGTCATCGTCTCCAGTCTTTGCCAGACGCTGGAGGAGCTGGGCCTCTCCATGGACGCCGGCGAGATTCGCCGCCAGGCCACAGAGGGCTCCGTCAGCCAGGTGATTCAGCGCGCGGCGGCAGAGACCGGCCGGACCTTTCCGGACATCAAACGCCGCTATTCCGAAATCAGCGGCGCACGGTATCCGGAGATCGCCGCCATGCCCCACGCCCGGGAGGCTCTGGAGGCCGCCGCCGCCCTGGGCGCGGTCCACTTTGTCTACACCCACCGGGGCAGCACCACGGCTCCGGTTCTGAAGCATCTGGGGCTGGACCGCTTTTTTCGGGAGGTGGTCTCCAGTCTCAACGGCTTTCCCCGGAAGCCCGCCCCCGACGCCCTGCTCTATCTGATGGAAGCCCACGGCCTGGAGCGGGACCGGGTCTATTATGTGGGGGACCGGACGCTGGATGTGGACTGCGCCGCAAACGCAGGGGTCACAAGCGTTCTCTATGCCCCCTCCGGAGCCGGGACGGCGAACCGTGTAATGCGGGATTTGCTGGACATCCGGGCCATCGCGGCGGAATGAAAGGCGGGCGGACCTCCCCGGAGGTCCGTCCGCCGCAGCGTGTCAAAAAACGCAGAAGATTGACGCAGCGGGAAGGATCGGTATGGCTGATCGAAGACAACTGCGATGCTTTGGGAGCGGAATATTACCTGGACGGCGTTTGGCGCAAGACAGGAACGATTGGGGATATCGGCACATCCAGTTTTTATCCGGCCCATCATATCACCATGGGCGAGGGCGGCGCGATCTATACCAGCAACCCATTGCTCCATAAGATTATACGTTCCCTGCGGGATTGGGGCCGGGACTGTGTTTGTTCCGGCGGAGAGGATAATAAATGCGGCCATCGGTTCACCGGCCAGTTTGGGACGCTCCCGGTGGGGTATGACCATAAGTATGTGTATTCTCATCTGGGCTTTAACCTGAAAGCCACTGATTTGCAAGCGGCAATCGGCACGGCGCAGTTGAAAAAGTTAAGCGCGTTTGTTTCTAAGCGCCAGGAAAACTGGACCTATCTGCGAATGTGTTTATCACCGCTGGAACGATACCTGATGTTGCCTGAAAGTGAACCGAACACAAGACCAAGTTGGTTTGGGTTCCTCATTACTGTGCAGGAAGACAGTCCCGTATCCCGGAATGAGTTGGTATCCTATCTGGAGGAGCATAATATCCAGACCCGTCCCCTGTTTGCGGGAAACCTGACCCGGCACCCCTGTTTCCAAGCGTTGGAAAGAGATGTGGAATATCGAGTATTTGGAGATTTAGATGTGACAGATCAAGTGATGAGCCAGAGTTTCTGGGTAGGCGTGTACCCCGGAATGGAACCGGCAATGCTAAACGAAATTGCGCAGAGGATAAAAGAAAAGTTTTCAGCAAGCACTGATCAAATCAGCGTGTGCCGATGGGCGGAAAACTTTCTGTCAAGGGGCATACAGCCGAAGCGTATTCACGGAGCAGGCCATTTGTTCGCCGTGTGTGAAGCCTTCGAAGGAAACGCTCTCCTGACTGTCTTCGCTTCTGCAAGGAACCCGGCTGCTTTTCGTCAGGTGTGGATACTTCCGCAAAAGCGTTTCCTGGCCGAGTACAACCGGGACCCCTGAAATGCTGGACTTGTTGCGGGAAGCCGTCAGCATTGGGGCGCGCGGCGAGGCACGGCGCCACAAGCATATGCTTTGTCGCCGGTCTATGAGCCTCCAGGGGCATAAGCGGCTGGACCGGCACGAAAGCGGCAAAGGCCGGGCGCACTGCATCAAGCTGCAAAACTACCGCCAGATACCACAATTTGCCTCGTTTTTACCAGTATAAAACATTCTATAAGCGCAGAAAAAACTGCCGAAACCATTGGATTACAATGATTTCGGCAGTTTTTTGTTTGGCAGCGGGTGAAGGATTCGAACCCTCACATACAGAGTCAGAGTCTGCTGTGCTACCTTTACACAAACCCGCTGTATTGCCGGTGAACAGCTATCATTATACTAAAAAATGCTCTTTTGTCAAGAGGGTTTTCAAATTTTTTTCCAAATTTCTTTTCCGCCTCTTTCTGCCGCAAAAATGGAATGGCCTCTTTCCTTTGAGATGAAAACTGTGCTATAATGAAAATCGCAATTTTTTAAAACATGAAATTTGAAAAAGGAGGGAAACCCATGCTGAAACTGGAAGGCGTCCGCCTGGCTCCCGGCGGCGGGACGGCGGAGCTGGCCGCGCAGGCCGCCGGGCTGCTGCGGGTCAAAAAAGAGGACATTCGTTCCCTCCGGGTTCTGCGCCGGAGCATCGACGCCCGGGAGGATGTGACGTTGGTTTACACCCTGGCGGTGGAGCTGGACGGCGAGGCCGCTGTGCTCCGGCGCTGCCGGGGGCGGAAGGTCAGCCGCCTGGAGCCGGGGCCGGTCTACCGCCTCCCGCCTCCCAGGCCGGCGGCGCTGCCGCCGGTGGTGGTTGGAGCGGGACCGGCGGGACTCTTCGCCGCGCTGGTGCTGGCCAGGGCGGGCCAGCGGCCCATTCTGCTGGAGCGGGGCCGCCCGGTGGAGAGGCGCCGGGCCGACGTGGAGCGCTTCTGGTCCTCCGGCGAGCTGGATGCGGAGTCCAACGTTCAGTTCGGCGAGGGAGGCGCGGGGGCTTTCTCCGACGGAAAGCTGAACACCGGGACCCGGGACCCCCGGCACCGCTTTATCCTGGAACAATTGGTGTCCTGCGGCGCGCCGGAGGACATCCTCGCCGACGCCAAGCCCCATGTGGGCACCGACTACCTTCACACCGTCCTCCGGAATTTCCGCCGGGAGCTGGAGGTCCTGGGGGTGGATATCCGTTTTGAGACCCGGCTGACGGACCTCCAGATACAAGACGGGATTCTGACGGAGATCGAGACCGCCGGGCCGGAGGGAACCCGACGGCTTCCCTGCGCGCAGCTGATTCTCTGCCCCGGACACTCCGCCCGGGACACCTTCGCGATGCTTCACGCCAGAGGCGTCCCTCTGGAGGCCAAGCCCTTTGCTGTGGGCCTGCGCATCGAGCACCGCCAGGCGGACTGTGACGCCGTCCAGTACCGCCGTTACGCCGGTCACCCGGGCCTGCCGGCCTCCACCTATAAGCTCTCCTGCCATCTTCCCGGCGGGCGGGGCGTGTTCTCCTTCTGCGTCTGCCCCGGCGGGGAGGTGGTGGCCGCCGCGTCGGAGACCGGACGGGTGGTGACCAACGGCATGAGCGAGTATGCCAGAGACCGGGAGAACATCAACGGCGCGATTCTGGTGAGCGTCACACCGGAGGACTTCGGCCAGGACGCCTCCCCCCTGGCGGGAATCGCCTTCCAGCGCCAACTGGAGGAGGAGGCCTACGCCCTGGGGGGCGGCGGATACCGGGCCCCCGCCCAGCGGGTGGAGGACTTTCTGGCCCGCCGGCCCTCCGCGGGGCCGGGGAGGGTCCTGCCCAGTTATCGCCCCGGCGTCACCTGGACGGACCTGCACCGCTGCCTGCCCCCCTTCGCGGCGGAGGCGCTGGAGGAGGCCCTGCCCATCCTGGGGCGGAAGCTCCGGGGCTATGACAGCCCCGACGCCGTTCTCACCGCTGTGGAAAGCCGCAGCTCCTCTCCCGTCCGGATTCTTCGGAACGGGGACTGCCAGTCCCAAATTCGGGGCCTGTACCCCTGCGGCGAGGGGGCGGGCTATGCCGGGGGCATTCTCTCCGCCGCCGCCGACGGCATGCGCTGCGCCGAGGCGGCGCTGCATCATCAACCTTAAGGAGGCCATCCGCTATGAAAAATCTCTGCGTCTACCAGGAGTTTCTGACAGAGGCCCACCGGGACCAAATCCGCCAGGCGGCGGAGGAGGCGGGCTTCATCCCCCATTTTTTCACCCTGGACCGGTTTGAGGAGGCCAGGACCTGTCTCCAGGATTGCGAGGTGCTCTACGCCCACTCCATAGACCTGCTCCGGGCGGCTCCGGCGTCGCTGAAGTGGTACTGCTGCTCTTACGCTGGGGTGGACCCTTACTGCAAGGACCCCGCCGTCTTCGCGAATCCGGACTGCATGCTCACCAACTCCAACTGCTATGGCGTCACCATTGCCGAGCATGTGGTGATGGTGCTGCTGATGCTCCTCCGGCGGATGCCGGAATACGGGGAGATTGTCCAAAAGCGGAGCTGGAGCAACCAGCTGCCTATCCGCTCCATTCGGGACAACTCCTTTACCATCCTGGGCCTGGGGGACATCGGATGCCATGTGGCGGAGCGCCTGCGGGGCATGGGCACCGCCCGGATCACCGGCCTCAGCCGCAGCGGCGGGGCCCGGGAGCCGGTCTATGACGAGGTGCTGCCCATCTCCGCTCTGGACGAGGTGCTGCCCCGGACGGAAAATCTCATCATGGCCCTTCCCGGCACGCCGGAGACCCGCCATATCCTGGACCGCCGGCGCATCGCCCTTTTGCCCCTGGGCGCTTTTGTGGTGAACGTGGGCCGGGGCACCGCCATTGAGCAGGAGCCCCTGATCGAGGCCCTGAACGCCGGAACCCTGGGCGGGGCGGCTCTGGACGTGATGGACCCGGAACCCCTGCCGCCGGACCATCCCCTCTGGACGGCCCGGAACCTCATCCTCACGCCCCATGTCTCGGGGAATATGACCCTGGGCTACACCTGCGACCGGAACGTGGAGCTGTTCTGCCGGGACCTTCGGAACTACGGAGCCGGGCGGCCCTTACAGGGTCTGGTGGACCGGACGAGAGGGTACTGAGAGCCGGGCGTCCCCGAAAGGGCGGCGCAATGAGTCAAATATACGGCATGATGTTTCCAACCTATAGCAATCCTCAAAAATAATGACAGCAAAGGAGGCGGATCCAGGCGGTACAGCACAAGGATGACGACGCAGGCGGGCTGACGCCCGTCAAGGAGGAAGACGCGGTGATGTGCTGCCTATATCTGCCGAACTGCTGTCAGCATTTCTGAGGATTGCTATATAAAATAAGGGCAGTCAGGCTGCAAAGCCTGACTGCCAATGGATGCTCTCCTATGTTTTCAGCATAGCATGCGCGGCCTGGACCGTCGAACGGAAGACTGCCTTACAGAGCCATCTCCTCCCACTTATGCCCGCGGAACCGGGGGACGAAGAAAGAGATGCGCAGAATCCAGTCCGTGAACATGGCCATCCAGATGCCCACCACGCCGAAGCCCAGGAACCGCCCCAGCAGAATGCCGAAGCCCACCCGCATGGTCCACATGGAGACGGAGGAGACCAGCATGGTGAATCTCGTGTCCCCGGCGGCCCGGAGGGCCTGGGGCAGGGTGAAGGACAGGGGCCAGATCAGTATGCCCATGAAGCCATGGAGCCAGACGATCTGCCGGGCGTAGGTCTCCGCCTCCGCCGAGACGTTGTACAGCCGGAGCAGCAGGGGCATGGAGAGGTAGACCAGGAGGATGGAGAGGCTCATGAAAAGATAGGTCATCTTCAGGAGCTTTTTCGTGTAAAACCGGGCCCTTTCATAGTCCCCGGCCCCCACGCACTGGGACACCACCGTTACAATGCCCAGGCCCAGGGCGTTGCCCGCCACGCATTGGAAGGTGGCGAAGGTGTTGCCGATGGCGTTGGCGGCCACGGAGGCGGTGCCCAGCACGGAGACCGTGGAGAGCAGGAGAATTTTGCCCAGCTGGAACATGCTGCTCTCCAGCCCGTTGGTGACGCCGAAGCGGAGAATGTTTTTCACCACATAGCGGTCGTGCCGGAGGCGGAGCTTCTCCACCCGAAGGGGAAGCCCCGGCCGGCGGAGCAGAACCAGCATGGCCCCGGCGGCAAAGGCCCGGGAGACCAGGGTGGGAATGGCCACGCCCTCCACGCCCATGCGGAGGCCGAAGATCAAAAGGGCGTTGCCTGCGCCGTTGATGAGATTCATCACCAGGGACACCCACATGGAGATTTTGGAGTTGCCCATCACCCGGAACAGGGCTGCCCCGGCGCTGTAAATGGCCAGGAAGGGCGTGGAGGACTCCACGATCATATAGTATGTGTTGGCGTAGGCCGACACGTCCGCCTCCACCTGGCCGAAGACCACGTTCAGCACGAAGCCCTTCCCCAGGTAGAAGAGCACCATGATGACCAAAGCGGCCTCCGCCATGAACAGCAGCAGCTGTTCGCCGGAGTGTCCGGCCTTATCCCGCTCCCCGCGGCCCAGGTACTGCCCGGCGATGGCCGCGCCGCCGGTGGCCAGGGCGGAAAAAGCGTTTACCAGCAGCACGTTCACCGTGTCCACCAGGGACACGGCGGAGATGGCGGCCTCCCCCACCTGGGAGACCATCACCGAGTCCAGCAGTCCCACGGTGATGGCCAGCAGCTGTTCGATGACCAGAGGGACAATGAGCCGCCGCAGGTCCTGGTTTGAAAAATCAATTTGTATCGGTTTGGGTTCCATGGCTCCCCCTTGTAAGCTGTGCGTTATCGAAATTCTCTCGGGTTCATGTGGAAGGTATTCCGGAAGGCCCGGAGGAAGGTGGAATACTCCGAAAAGCCCACCTGTTCCGCCGCCTTCATCACCGGCGTTCCGGCCCGGATCAGCTCCCCCGCCCGAAGCAGCCGCTTGTGGCTGATATACTGATGAATGGTGTAGCCGGTGACGGCCTTGAAGCGGTGCATCAGATAGTACCGGCTGAGGTAAAAGCGCCGCGCCAGCGTGTCCACGGTCAAATCCCCGTCCAGATTGGCGGCGATGTGGCGCAGAATCTCCTCGATCTTAGGGTCCGCCCGGTAGCTGTCCCGCTCCTCCTGGGCGGTGCGGTCCCGGAGGATGTCCCGGTTCACGCCAATCAGAAGCTGCTGGCAGAGGGTGTCCGCCAACCGGGCGGCGCCGAACTCGGTGGAGTGCAGGGCCTCCTCCAGCCGCTGAATGGTCCCCATGTATTGAAGCCTCCGCTCGCCGGGGGCCCGCAGAAGGTGAAAGCCCCGGCGGCGGGCGGCGTCAAAGCAGGCGTCCAGCGGCTCGCCCGGGTCGCTTCGGGCGGCCAGCCAGTCCCGGCCCAGCCAGATGACGATGCGCTCATAGGGCTGCGCCGGGTCGATGATGGGGCGGTGAATCAGGTTGTGCTGGACCAGCAGAATGTCCCAGGGCTGGAGAAAATAGGTGACGCCCTCCACCAGGTAGGCCACCTTGCCGTTGAGAAACAGGATGAGCTTGTCGAATTCGTGGTAGTGATAGTCCAGCTTCTGGGCCCGGCTGTCCTTCAGGTGGAAGAGGCGGAAATCCTCGTTCAAATATCCCCGCTTTCCCGCGCTTCCATAGATGGGCACAGCAATCTCCCCCCCTCCCGGCGGTACTTGCGCCCTCATCTTAGCGCACTTTTTGCGAATTCACAACCCAAATATCCAACAAACCTTGGAAAAGAATTTTTTGATCTTTGGAGGATGCGGCAAAAACGCGGCTCCGGATTCTGAAAAATTTGGGCACACGAGTTCCCGGAAATTTGCTATAGTAAGGGCAGAAACATTCCAACGCGCGGACGGGAACAGGAGGCTGCCGCTATGAGCCGTGCTGACCAGCTGTTTATCGAAAACTGCCGGGAGATTTTGACCTCCGGCGTCTGGGATACGGACCGGGAGGTCCGTCCCCGGTGGGAGGACGGAAGTCCCGCCCACACGGTGAAGAAATTCGGCATTGTGAACCGCTATGATCTCCGAGAGGAATTTCCCCTGCTTACCCTCCGCCGGACCTATTGGAAGACGGCGGTGAAGGAGCTTTTGTGGATCTGGCAGAAGAAGTCCAACAACATCCGGGACCTGGACGCCCATATCTGGGACCAGTGGGCGGATGAGAGCGGGTCCATCGGCAAGGCCTACGGTTATCAGCTGGGGGTAAAGCACCGCTACCCCGAGGGGGAGATGGACCAGGTGGACCGGGTGCTCCATGATCTGCGGCACAACCCCGCCTCCCGCCGCATTCTGACCAACATCTACAACTTTCAGGACCTCCATGAGATGAACCTCTACCCCTGTGCCTACTCCATGACCTTCAACGTCTCCGGCCAGGTGCTGAACGCCGTCTTGAACCAGCGCAGTCAGGATATGCTGACGGCCAACAATTGGAACGTGGCGCAGTACGCCGTGCTGGTTCACATGTTTGCCCAGGTCTCCGGCCTGGTTCCCGGCGAGCTGATCCACGTCATCGCCGACGCCCACATTTACGACCGGCATGTGCCCCTGGTGGAAAAGCTGCTGGAGCGGACCCCCGGTCCGGCGGCCCGGCTGGCGGTGGACCCCGGCGTCACGGATTTTTACAGCTTCACCGTGGACAGCTTCCACGTGGAGAATTACGCGCCCGCGCCCTTTGCGGATAAAATTCCCGTTGCTGTATGAGGTGAACGAATATGAATGCTATTGTTGTCGCGGATCAGCGCTGGGCCATCGGCCGTAACGGCGGATTGCTCTTCTCCCTTCCCACGGACATGCGGCGCTTCCGTACCCTGACCACGGGGGGCACCGTCATCATGGGCCATTTGACCCTGAACTCCTTCCCGGAGGGCAAACCCCTGCCCGACCGGCGGAACATCGTCATCACCCGCCAGTCCGATTCCCTGCCCGAGGGCGTGGAGGCTGCCTCCTCCCCGGAAAAGGCCCTGACCCTGGCCGGCGGGACGGAGGCGGAAAACCTTTGGATCATCGGCGGCGGCAGCATATACGCCGCCTTGCTCTCCCGGTGCGCCCGGGTGTACCTTACCCGGGTGGAGACCCGGGTACAGGAGTCGGACACTTTTTTCCCCAATCTGGATAAACTGCCCAACTGGGAGGTGGAGTCCGCCGGGGAGCTGATGGAGGAGAACGGCCTGAAGTTCCGCTTCATCGAATACATCAACACCAAGCTGGCCTGAGGGCCGCGGGGGGGGGGGACTTTGGGGCGCGCCCCAAAGTCCCTTGTTTTTCCCCTGGGGACGGATTATAATCAGGGGGAAGAACCCTGCGCGGGAGAGGAGGAGCCCCCATGGCGGACCTGAAGACGGACGTGCGGTATATCAAGGGCATCGGCGAGCAGCGGGCCAAGGCCCTGGGGAAGCTGGGCATTCACACCCTGCGGGACCTGATCGGCTGGTTTCCCAGGCGCTACGAGGACCGCACCGAGACCCGCCGCATCGCGGAGCTGGTCCCCGGCGAGAGCGCCTGCGTGGCCGCCATGGTGGCCGCGCCGCCGGCGGTCTCCCACATCCGCAGGGGCATGGACCTGGTGAAGGTCCGGGCGGTGGACGAGACCGGCGTGCTGGACGTGACCTTCTTCAATCAGTCCTGGCTGAAAAACAGCCTCCGGGAGGGGGAGACCTATATCTTCTGCGGCAGGGTGGAGGGAACCCCCCGCCGCCCCCGGATGGCCGCCCCCATTGTGGAGCCGGAGGGCCGGCGGGAGGCCACGGGCCGCATCGTCCCCGTCTATCCCCTCACCGCCGGGGTGAGCCAGCTGGTTCTCTCCCGGTCCGTCCGCCAGGGGCTGGACGCCTGCGCGGACATCCTGCCCGACGCGCTGCCGGACGAAATCCGGCGGGAGCATCAGCTCTGCCGCATCGGGTACGCCTATGAGAACATCCATTTCCCCGAGAGCGCCGAGGCCCTGGACCTGGCCCGGCGGCGTCTGGCCTTTGAGGAGCTGTTTCTGTTCACCCTGGGTCTCCGGCGGCTGCGGCAGCGGCGGGAGACGGCGGAGGTGGAGCCCTTTCGCCCCGTGGATATGGAGAAATTTTACCGCGCCCTGCCCTTCGCCCTGACGGAGGCCCAGCGGCGCTGTGTGGACGAGGCTCTGGGGGATATGGTCTCCGGCAGGCCTATGAACCGCCTCTGCCAGGGGGACGTGGGCAGCGGCAAGACCATGGTGGCCGCCGCCTGTGTGTACTTCTGCGCGAAGAACGGCCGCCAGGCCGCCCTGATGGCCCCCACGGAAATCCTGGCCCGGCAGCACTACGAGGGCCTCTCCCCCCTGATGGAGGCCCTGGGCGTCCGGTGCGCCCTGCTCACCGGGGCCACCCCGGCGAAGGAGAAGCGAATCCTTGCGGCGAAGCTGGCGGCGGGGGAGATTGACTTCACCGTGGGGACCCACGCCTTGATTGCCGGCGGCGTGGAGTACGCCGGGCTGGGTTTGGTGGTGACGGACGAACAGCACCGCTTCGGCGTGGGCCAGCGAGCGGCGCTGGCGGGGAAGGGGGACCACCCCCATACCCTGGTCATGTCCGCCACTCCCATTCCCCGGACGCTGGCGCTGATCCTGTACGGGGACCTGGACGTCTCCGTCATCGACCAGCTGCCCCCGGGGCGGCGGCCTGTCCAGACCTCTCTGGTGAGCAGCAGCTACCATCCCCGCATCTACAAGTTCCTTCGAAAGCTGGTGGAAGAGGGACGGCAGGTCTACATTGTCTGCCCCCAGGTTTCCGAGAGCGAGGAGGCCGGGGACGACCGGAAGGCCGTGACGGAGTATGCCGCGCAGCTGGAGCGGGAGGTCTTTCCGGATTTGCGGATCGCCGCTGTCCACGGGAAGATGAAGCCCTGGGAGAAGGAAGCCGTCATGAGCGCCTTCGCCGCCCGGGAGACGGATATTCTGGTGTCCACCACCGTCATAGAGGTGGGGGTGGACGTGCCCAACGCCGCCGTCATGGTGGTGGAGAACGCGGAGCGCTTTGGCCTCAGCCAGCTCCACCAGCTCCGGGGCCGGGTGGGCCGGGGAAGCTGGCAGTCTTACTGCGTGCTGATTTCCGACAACCGGAATGAGGAGACCCGGCAGCGGCTGAAGGTCATGACCAGAACCTGCGACGGCTTTCAAATTGCCGAGGAGGACCTGCGCCTCCGGGGGCCGGGGGATTTCTTCGGCCAGCGGCAGCATGGACTGCCGGGTCTGCGGGTGGCGGACATCGGCTGTGATACGCAGCTTCTGCGGGAGGCGCAGGGGGCGGCGGAGGCCCTTCTGGCCCGGGACCCGGAGCTGAAAAGCTGCCCCGCCACGGCGGAGCGGATGGAAGAGCTCTTTGCGGAGGCGGCGGATACGCTGAATTAGACAAAAACGCGCCTGGGAGGAAACGGCCCTCCCAGGCGCGTATGGCTTATTCTGCGGTTTCCGGCGGCGGCTCCGGCGGGTCTCCGCCGCCCATCTTGATCTCCTGCCACTTCTCCTTGGTAATCAGCAGCTGCCGGGGCTTGGACCCCTCGAAGGGCCCCACATAGCCCCGCTCCTCCAGCTGGTCCACCAGCCGGGCGGCCCGGGAGTAGCCCAGCTTCAAACGCCGCTGGAGCATGGAGGTGGAGGCCTGTCCCGTCTCCAGAATGACCTCCACGGCGGCGGGGAGCAGCTCGTCGCTCTCCTGCTCCTCCGGCTCGGCGGCGGGCTTGGCGCCCTTGCCGCCCTTTTCCTGGACGGATTCCTCAATCTTGGCGATGACGTCGTCGTCGTACTGGGCCTCGCCAGTCTGCTTGACGAAGGACACCACCCGGTCGATTTCCTCCGGGGTGATGAAGCAGCCCTGGACCCGGGTGGGCTTCCCGGCTCCCAGAGGGGCGTAGAGCATGTCGCCCCGGCCCACCAGCTTCTCCGCGCCGCCGTTGTCCAGAATGATCCGGGACTCCATGGAGGAGGCCACGGCAAAGGCGATGCGGCTGGGGATGTTGGCCTTCATGAGGCCGGTGATTACGT
Organism: uncultured Oscillibacter sp.; assembly: GCF_910579365.1. Classification (GTDB taxonomy): domain Bacteria; phylum Bacillota; class Clostridia; order Oscillospirales; family Oscillospiraceae; genus Oscillibacter. The sequence goes on along the minus strand of NZ_CAJTUX010000072.1, from coordinate 102 downwards.
CGGCGGAGGGCCGCTGGGTGGCGATGACCAGGTGCATTCCGGCGGCGCGGCCCATCTGGGCCACCCGGCAGATGGACTCCTCCACCTCCTTGGCGGCCACCA
>NZ_CAJTUX010000071.1 GCF_910579365.1 uncultured Oscillibacter sp. | reverse complement strand
TTCTGTATCATTCCCTCATTATACTACTTTTCCCTCTATTGGTACAGTTTCTAATACATTATTGTCCGGGCAGAAAATCCATAGGCTTTTGGAAAAACGGTCTTGGCCCGTTTTTTTGCACAATCTCCCAATTGCCTCCATTTGTTTGGTTGACTTTTCTTTCCCCTTGCCCCATAATGGCAGGGAGATTCCGCCTGCCCTTTTTCGGACAGGCGTCACAGGAGGACGCGATTATGAAAACCATCCTCGGCATTGACATCGGCGGCACCACCACAAAAATCGTGGGGCTTGACCATACCGGCAGTCTCCTCTCCACCCTCCGGGTTCAGGCGGAGGACCCCCTCACCAGCCTCTACGGCGCGTTCGGCAGCTATCTCTCCGGCAACGGCCTCGCCCTGGGGGACGTGGGCCGGGTGGTTCTCACCGGCGTAGGGGCCTCGTATGTGGAGAGGGACATCTATGGCCTGCCCACCTGTACGGTGGACGAGTTCACCGCCAGCGGCACCGGGGCCCTGGCTATGTCCGGGCAGCAGCGGGCCGTGGTGGCCACCATGGGCACCGGCACCGCCTTCCTCTGGGCGGAGCGGGGCAAGGGCGTCCGGCATCTTTGCGGCAGCGGTATCGGCGGCGGCACCCTGGGGGGCCTTTGCCGGAAGCTGGTGGACATGGAGCGCTTCGGCCAGATCAAAAAGCTGGCGGAGCAGGGCGACCTGGGAAAGGTGGACCTGACCATCCAGGACATCACCCCGGACCCCGCCGCCACCCTGGACCCCACCCTCACCGCCGCCAACTTCGGCAACCTCTCCGAGGACGCCGCCCCCGCCGACCTGGCCGCCGGGGCGGTGAATCTGGTGCTCCAGGCCATCGGCACCATGACGGTGCTGGCCTGCCAGTGCTGCGGCTGCGACACGGTGGTGCTCACCGGCTCCGTCACCACGCTGTCCCAGGTGCGGCCCAATTTTGAGAACTTCCAGCGGCTCTATGGCATCCGCTACATCGTCCCGGAGCGGGCCACCTTCGCCACGGCCATCGGCGCGGGGCTGTACAGCCTGGAGCAGAAGGCGGTGCGGGGATGAATCTGGAGGCCCTGCGGCTGGCGGAGGAATTCTTCGCCCGAAAGCCGGAGGCCCTGCCGTCGGCGCGGGCCTTTCTTCTGGGCGCGCTGGAGCGCTGGCCGGAGACGGAGATCGTCACCCAGAAGTCCCAGGTGGGTCTCCGGGATCCCAGGCCCTACTGCGCCCTGACGGCTCCGGGAGCGCGCGTCCGGGGCCGCCCCGTGCCGGGAGCGCTGCTGTCTTTGTTCCTCCCCCGCCCTCTGGAGACGGAAACCCTCCTCCTGGCGGTGGAGGCCTATCCGGGGCGGTTCACCAATCACCTGGTTCTGCCGGAGAATCCGGCGGACTTTGACGGGGACCTCTGGTCCTGGACGGAGGAGGCCCGGCGGTTCCGGTGCGGGAAAATGGAATCCCGCCGTTGCAAAACCGGGCAGAATGGGCTATGATAGCTCTATATAAGTACCGGGCGCAACCGCCCGAAGGAAGAGGCAGGCGAGGGTTCTCATGAAAATATCCCTGGTGATTATGGCGGCGGGACTAGGCACCCGTTACGGCGGAAACAAGCAGACGGACGGCATTGGCCCCCACGGCGAGATGCTGATGGAGTACTCCATCTACGACGCCCTTCGGGCCGGATTTCACAAAGTGGTCTTCATCATCAAGCCGGAGATGCGGGAGGGGATGGAGGCGCTCTTCGGCCGCCGCTTGGCCGGGAAAACCGCCCTGGACGGCAGCCCGGTGGAGACGGCCTACGTCCATCAGGACTTCTCCTCCATCCCCTCCTTTTATTCCATCCCCCCGGAACGGACCCGCCCCTTCGGCACCGTCCACGCCCTGCTCTGCGCCGCGGAGGCGGTGGAGGAGCCCTGCTGTGTCATCAACGCCGACGACTTTTACGGGCTGGACGCCTATCAGGCCATGGCCCGGGAGCTCCGCCGCCTCCCCGAGGCGGGGCAGGCCGCCATGGTGGGCTATCTGCTGAAAAACACCGCCAGCCTTTACGGCGCCGTCACCCGCGGTATCTGCGCCCGGCGGGAGGGCTTTTTGGAGAGCGTCCAGGAGACCCGCAATATCCAGCTCTGCCCCGACGGCACCCTCCGGGACCTGGGAACGGACCGCCTCCTGGACCCCAACGCGGTGGTGTCCATGAACTTCTGGGGCTTCATGCCCTCCATTTTCCCCGTCCTCCGGCAGGATTTTTCGGACTTCCTCCGCGCCGCCGGGGACGACCTCCGGGCCGAGCGGCTGCTGCCGGAGATGGTGGACCAAAAGCTCCGGGAGGGCACGCTGCAAGTCTCCGTCCTCTCCTCCGCCGGGCAGTGGTTCGGCATGACCTACCGGGAGGACCGGGAGGCCGTGGCCCAGGCCCTGCGGGAGCTCCATGACCGGGGCGCGTACCCGGAACATCTCTGGGACTGAGGGGCCCCGCCCCGGACCGCCGCTCCCCCTCCTCCGGGCGAAAAATCTGAGATAATTTGTCACCAAATTTTTAACAATTTGTTTCGACTTTTTTCGAGGGTTTTCGCGTATAATAAGGGCAGGTGATTTCCCGGCCCCTCCTCAGGGGGGAGGCGCGCTGCGGGATGGAGATACATGGGGAAGGAATCGGACATATGGAGGGAAAACGGAAACGGCGGCTGCCCGGGGTGGCGGCCGCTCTGGCGGCGGTGACTCTGCTGACCACCGGCGCGTCCAGCGGCGCGGCGGTAAGCTCGCCTTTGGAGGAGTGGGGCGCCTTCGAACCAGCCAAGCGGGAGACGGCGATCCACGTATTTTGGAAGAAGACGCCCGGGAACGGCCTTCCGGAGCCGGACGGCCTCAAGGAAAAGGCCCTGCCGGAGGGAGCCGGAGAGGGCACCTTCTCCCCCGTGGCGGAGAGCGAGGCCGTGGAGGATACATATTTTGAGGACGCCGTGTTTCTGGGGGACTCCCGGACGGAGGGACTCTCCCTCTACAGCGGCCTGAAGACCGGCCATTTTTACACCGCCGTGGGCGCGACGGTGGAGTCCGTCTTCTCCAAGAACGTCTGGAAGACCGAAAGCGGGGAAAAGGTTCCCCTGCTGGACGCCGTGGCGGCCCAGCCCTGCGGAAAGATTTACATCATGCTGGGCGTCAACGAGCTGGGCTGGACCAAGACCTCCAACTTTCACGACCAGTACGGCAGGCTTGTCGACCGGCTGCGGGAGGACCATCCGGAGGCGAGAATCGTCCTCCAGTCCATTCCCCCGGTCAGCGCCAAACAGGAGGCCAAGCAGAGCTATGTGAACAACGCCCGCATCCTTGTCTACAACGAGGTAATCCGGACCTTGGCGGAGGAGAAGCAGTGCGATTTCCTGGACGTGGCGGAATGCCTCACCGGCGAGGACGGCCTGCTCCCGGCGGATTTGAATTTTGACGGCATCCACCTGAATCCCGCCGGATGCCGGATTTGGCTGAACTATCTCCGGACCCACAGTCTGGAGGAAGACGCCTAGCGGCGTGCAAAAAGGCAGAGGCCACCGGCCTCTGCCTTTTTATGTCTTCCGCCGTCTCCTTCTCACACCATGGCCCCGGCCCGCTCCCGCCGGCGCTCCAGAACCGGACGCTCCGCCGGTGCGGTCCGGTGGGGCGGCTCCGCCGCAGCAGTGGCGCGTTCCGCCAGCCGCTCCCGGGCCACCGCCAGCATCAGCTTGATGCGGTTCTCCTGGTTCACCCGGGTGGCGCTGGGGTCGTAGTCGATGGGGGTGATGTTGGCCTGGGGATAGAGCTCCCGGATTTTGTTGATCATGCCCTTGCCGCAGATGTGATTGGGCAGGCACCCGAAGGGCTGGGCGCAGACGATGTTCTCATAGCCCGCCCGAACCAGTTCGATCATCTCGGCGGTGAGAAGCCAGCCCTCTCCCATTTTATCCCCCACGCCAATGACGCCGTCCGTGAGGCGGACCAGCTCCCGGAACGGCAGGGGCGCGTGATAGCCGTTGTCCTTCAGAACCTGGATGACCACGCTCTCCATGCTCTCGATGTACTTCAGGATGAAATCGGACATGTGCTTTTCCAGGAAGCTGCCGCCATAGAGCCGGGCGGTCTCCGAGGGGTTGTAGGCGCAGTATTGCAGGAAGCCCATCAGCCCCGGCAGATTCACCTCGCAGTCCTGGGAGGCGAGGAACCGCTCCAGGTCGTTGTTCCCCAGGGGGGAGTATTTCACATAAATCTCGCCGACCACGCCCACTTTTATCTTTGGCGTCCGGCGGACGGGAACGGCGGCGAACTCCCGGGCAATCTCCGGCATGGCGGCCTTCATCTCCCGGTGGGAGTAGCCCCTGTCCGCCCGGACCCAGCCGCAGATGGTCTCCAGCCACCGGTTCTGGAGGGCTTCCGCCGCGCCCTTCTCCACCTCATAGGGCTCCGTCTGAGCCCGGAGGGCAACCAGAAGGTCGCCGTAGTAGATCACCGCCAGGAGCTTGCGCAGAAACGGCAGGGTCATGGGGAAGCCGGAGTCCTTCTCCAGGCCGGAGAAGTTCAGGCTGACCACCGGCACCTGGGGATAGCCCGCCTTCACCAGGGCCTTGCGGAGCAGGTGGATGTAGTTGGACGCCCGGCAGCCCCCGCCGGTCTGGGTGATGATGAGGGCGGTGTGGTCCAGGTCGTACTTCCCGGAGGCCAGGGCGTCCAGAAACTGGCCGATGACCAGCAAGGCGGGATAGCAGGTGTCGTTATGTACGTACTTGAGCCCCAGCTCGCTGACCTGACTGCCGCAGTTTTCCAGCAGCTCGCAGGTGTAGCCTGCCTGCTCCATGGCCGCGGCCAGAATCCGGAACTGCACCGGGGCCATATTGGGGATGAGGATTTTATGGGTCTTCTTCATCTCTGATGTGAATTTGGGATACTGCATCGCTTCCATCATAGGCTCACTCCTGTTCCTCCAGGGCGGCGAAGAGGCTCCGCAGGCGGATGCGCACCGCGCCCAGGTTCGTGATTTCGTCGATTTTCAGCTCTGTATAGAGCTTTCCTCCGGCCTGCAAAATGGCCTGGGTCTCGTCGGTTGTAATGGCGTCCACGCCGCAGCCGAAGCTGACCAGCTGCACCAGGTCGCAGTCCCGGTTTTCACAGCAGTACTTGGCGGCGGCGTAAAGCCGGGAGTGGTAGGTCCACTGGTTCAGCACCGCAGTGGGAAATTTTTTCACCAGACCGGAGACGGAGTCCTCCGTCACCACCGCCGCGCCGAAGCGGGTCAGCAGCGTGTCGATGCCGTGGTTGATCTCCGGGTCCACGTGGTAGGGCCGCCCCGCCAGAACGATGATCCGCCGGCCCTCGGCCCGGGCCTGGTCCATAATCCGGGCTCCTTCCCTGCGAACCTGGGCCATGTGGTGGGCGTACTCGGCATAGGCGGCGTCGCTGGCCTCCCGGACCTCGGCCCGGGTGAGGTCCGGAAAGTACCGCCGGAGAATGTCATGGATTTTCTTGGTGAAGTCCTTGGGCCGGTGAAGGCCCACGTAATCGTAGATCAGCCGGGTTTCTTTGACCTCCGGGCAGTTCCCGGCGATGACCTCCGGGTAGTAGGCCACGACGGGACAGTTGTAGTGGTTGTCCCCCAGGCCCTCGTCCAGATTATAGGTCATGCAGGGATAGAAGATGGCGTCCAGTCCCAGTTTTGAGAGGAACTGAATGTGCCCGTGAGCCAGCTTGGCCGGGAAGCAGGCGGTGTCGCTGGGAATGGTGGCCTGCCCCTTGAGGTAGAGGTCCCGGCTGGAGAGGGGGCTGTGGTACACGGCGAAGCCCAGCTTCGTAAAGAAGGCGTGCCAGAAGGGCAGCAGCTCCCACATGTTGAGGCACAGCGGAATGCCGATCTTTCCCCGCTTCCCGGGGACGGGCTTATAGCCCAAAATCAGCTTCCGCTTATAGGCGTAGAGGTTCCGCTCCCCGGAGTCCGCCTTTCCCGTGACGGGGCGGTCGCAGCGGTTGCCGCTGAGGAAGGTCTCCCCCTTGGCGAAGGTATTTATGGTCAGCTGGCAGTTGTTGCCGCACAGGCCGCAGACCCGGCTCTCCGTCTCCTGGGAGAAGCCGGCCAGGGTCTCCCGGTCCAGCAGGGCGCTGGTCTGGTTGGGGGCGGCCTTGCTCCGGCCGTAAAGGGCCGCGCCAAAGGCCCCCATAAGTCCGGCGATGTCCGGGCGGATGACCTCCACGCCCATCTCCTTCTCAAAGGCCCGGAGCACCGCCTCGTTGTAAAAGGTGCCTCCCTGCACCACCACATTCCGCCCCAGCTCCTCGGGGCTGGAGGCCCGGATTACCTTATAAATGGCGTTTTTGACCACGCTGATGGAGAGGCCCGCCGAGATATTCTCCACGCTGGCCCCGTCCTTCTGGGCCTGCTTCACGCTGGAGTTCATAAAGACGGTGCAGCGGCTCCCCAAATCCACGGGCCGCCGGGCGAAGAGGCCCAGCTGGGCAAAGTCCTTCACGTCGTGCCCCAGGGCCTGGGCAAAGGTCTGGAGAAAGCTGCCGCAGCCGGAGGAGCAGGCCTCGTTGAGGAAAATGTTGCTGATGGCCCCGTTCTCGATCTTGAAGCACTTCATGTCCTGGCCGCCGATGTCGATGATGAAGTCCACGTTGGGCAGGAAGTGCCGGGCGGCGGTGAAGTGGGCCACCGTTTCCACCACGCCGTAGTCGGCGTGGAAGGCGTTTTTGGCCAGGTCCTCGCCATAGCCGGTGGTGGTGACGGAGGCCACGTGGAGGGCCGGGTGCTCGTCATAAAGCCGCTGAAGCACCCCCCGGATCAGGGGCACGGGGTTGCCCAGATTGGGCCGGTAGTCCGTAAAGAGCAGCCGGGCCTCCTGGTCGATGACCGCCACCTTCACGGTGGTGGACCCGGAATCCACGCCAATGTGAACGGGGGCGGAATAGTCCGCCCCAAAGGGAGCCCGGGCCACCTTCGCCCTGGCATGCCGCTGCTGAAAGGCCGCGTACTCCTCCTGATTTTCAAACAGCGGCGGCTGGCTCCGGTAGGTCTCGGAGGCGCCCCGCTCCCGGAGCCGGTCCGCCAGCCCCTTCAAGTCGAAGGTCTGGTCCGCGCAGAAGGCCGCTCCCAGGGCCACGAACAGCAAGCTGTTCTCCGGGCAGGTCCCCGCCACGTCCAGGGTCCGGTCAAAGCTCTCCTGCAGGCACCGGGAGAAGGTCAGCGGTCCCCCCAGATAGAGGACTTTTCCCCGGATGGGCCGCCCCTGGGCCAGGCCGGCGATGGTCTGGTTCACCACCGCCTGATAGATGCTGGCGGCGATGTCCTTGGCCTGGGCCCCTTGGTTGATGAGGGGCTGCACGTCGCTTTTGGCGAAGACGCCGCAGCGGGAGGCGATGGTATACGTCTTCTCCGCCTCCAGGGCGGCGGCGTCCATATCGTCGGCGGTCATCTTCAAAAGCGTCGCCATCTGGTCGATGAACGCCCCGGTGCCCCCGGCGCAGGAGCCGTTCATCCGCACCTCCATGCCGCCGGTGAGGAACAGGATTTTGGCGTCCTCGCCCCCCAGCTCAATCACCACGTCGGTGCCGGGGGCCAGACGGCCCGCCGCCACGCGAGTGGCGAACACCTCCTGGACAAAGGGCACGCCCACGCTCTCCGCCATGCCCATTCCGGCGGAGCCGGAGATGGCCAGCTCCGCCCTTCCGGCAGGGACGTATTTCTCCGCCACCCGGCGCAGCAGCTCCTCCGCCTTTTCCAGAATGTGGCTGAAATGCCGCTCATAGGTACTGTATACGATTTTGTCCGCATCGTCCAGCACCGCACATTTGATGGTGGTGGAACCCACGTCAAGACCGATTTTCAAACTGCGCTCCTCCTTCAGGCAAACGATTACCTCCCGTGATGACAGTGGTAACCGCAGGGTATCACATTCTTTGGTATCATACACGGTTTCGACGGAATTTGCAATCGGAAATCCTTTGGAAATCTGTAAAGAAACCGTTAAAAATGGCCTGTCCCCCTGTCGCTTGCATCTCTGCGCGGGACGTGCTATACTGATTCTATTCAAGGGAGAAACGAGGCATTCCTATGGATTCCATTCTGCTGCACTGCTGCTGCGCCCCCTGCTCTTTGAGCTGCATTGACCCGCTCCGGGCCGAGGGCATCGAGCCCGTGGCCTTCTGGTATAATCCCAATATCCACCCCTGGAAGGAGTACCAGGCCCGGCGGGACTGTCTGCTGGAGTACGCCCCCGCCATCGGCATGGAGACCAGGGTTCGGGAGGACTATGGTCTCCGGGACTTCGTCCGGCATGTGGCGGGGGACCTGGACCACCGCTGCGCCTATTGCTACGAGCACCGGATTGAGGGAACGGCGCGGTACGCCGCGGAAAACGGCTTCGCCGCCTTTACCACCACGCTGCTGGCCAGCCTCTATCAGGACCACGACGGCATCGTCCGGGCGGCGGAGCGGTACGCGGCCCAATACGGCGTAGCGTTCCTGTACCGGGACTTCCGAACGAACTTCCGGGCGGGGAACCAGCGGGCCCGGGAGCTGGGGTTTTATATGCAGAAATACTGCGGCTGCGTCTTCTCGGAACAGGACCGCTACCAAAAGCAGATCGACCGGGACAAATTGAAATTCGCGGAGAATTGAAAAAGGGACCGGCGGAGACAGTTCCAGGCTGTCGAAAAGGTCTGCTAAGAGGCAGACTTTTTCATATGTATGAGGAGAGATACCGTCAAAGAAAAGCTGGCGCGGCGGATTCCGCCTGCAGGACGCTCCTTATTTATAAAGCAGAACGTGGATGCCCTTTTCGAGTATCCGCGTTTTTGGATAGACTGGGGGAGAGGCGCAAGCCTCTCCCCCCGTTTGCTCCAGCGGGAAGTTACAGGGACTTCTCGTAGGACTCGATCATCTTCTTGAACGTGTGACCCGTACGGCCTTCGAGCTGCCCGGGGCATTCTGGGCGGCCCGCAGCCCTTGCCCGAAGACTTTGCAGGTACTTGTCCGTGGTTTCCCCGGTGAAGATTTTGATTTGCAGGCGGAGAGAACCGTCGTCCTGCGGCATGGCAAAAATCTTGTCGATGTACTTGTCCACAAATTCCTTGCTGATGAGTCCTTGGGCGGCGTCCCGCTCCGCCTCCCGGAGAACCCGGCGGATGGTGTCGATGTGTTTCTTAAAATCAGCGGCGGAATCCCGCTGCCGGGTCAGCTCCTGGAGTTCCTGCCGGGCGGACGCTGCCTCCTGGGCGCACTGCTTGTTCATGGTGAGAAAATCCCTGTCGGAGAGCTCCCCCAAGGCGTTGAAGGTCAGAAGCTTCTGCTTTTTCTTCTCCGCCGTCTCGATGGTCCGCTCCAGGGCGCCGATTTTCCTTTGCAGGTCCCCGCTCTGGTCCAGGGACTTGTACATCTTAATATACTCCTCGATCAGCGCCTCAGCGTCAGTCTCCGTTTCCCGGAAAACCTCCAGCAGCAGGGGCTTTAGGTCGTCTTCGTAGACGGCGAAGGAGCCGCAGGAGTCCGCGCCGTTTTTGATTTTTCCGGAGCAGACCCACTTGCTGTTTTTCTTGCCGGTTTTATCCACGGAGTCCCGGCGGTAATAGGCCGCGCCGCAGTGGGTGCAGTAGAGCTTGCCGGTCAGGAGGTTGGCGTGGTTGCAGATGCCCTGGCGGCCCTTGACATCCTCGCTGCGTTTTTTCAGAATGGCGTTGGCTTGGTCCCACAGCTCCTCGGAGACAATGGCCGGGACAATCTCGCCGGACTCGTCCTTGAACATCACCCATTCCTCCGGTGGGAGGAATTTCTGCTTCTTGGTGAACAGGTCCACCACCTTGACCTTGTTGCCCACGTAGTAGCCTTTGTATTTCGGGTTGGAGATGACGCCGGACATGGTGGTGTGGGCGATTTTTTTCCCGTTATGGTTCCGATAGCCTTTGTTCCAGAACAGAGTCTCGATCTGCTTCATGCTGTAATCCCCGGCGGCATATAGCTCGAAGAGTTCCTGCACCATAGGCGCCTCGTCTTCGTCAATGACCAGCCGGCCGCCGTCCTTGACGTAGCCGAAGATGCGGCTGTTGCCCAGCACCACGCTTTTCTTGATTGCCTGGGCATGGCCGAATCTGACGCGGCTGGACAGTTTCCGCAGTTCGTCTTGGGCGATACCGGACATGATGGTCAGGCGGAGCTCCGAGTCCTCGTCAAAGGTGTTGATGTTGTCGTTTTGGAAAAATACCCCGACCCCGGCGCTCAGCAGCTCACGGGTGTATTGGATGGAGTCCAGGGTGTTTCGCGCAAACCGGGTAATCTCCTTGGTGATGATGAGGTCGAACCTGCGCGCCTTTCCGTCCTCCACCATGCGGTGAAAGTTCTCGCGTTTTTTCGTTGTGGCGGCGGACAGGCCCTCGTCAATATAGCCCTCTACAAACTCCCAGGCTGGATTTTTGCGAATGAAATCTTCATAATAGGTGATCTGGTTTCCCAGAGAGTTGAGCTGCTCGTCGCTCTCGGAAGACACCCGGGCGTAGTAGGTGACCCGCAGGGGGATGTCGTAAATAGACTTGGTCCTCAGAGACTGACGGATGCTGTGCAGGTCCATGACTCGCCTCCTTTTTGATTTCGTTTTATCATGTTTAGTTTGCAGTATATCACAGAATGCAAAAAAAGCAAGGGACCGCGAAAAATTCCGCAGCCTCTTGTCAGCTCAGAGCGCCGGCGCTTTCCAGTTGTTGATTTTCAATGCCATCCGGTTGCGCTCTTGTTCCGTGATGATACCTTTTTCATAGAGTATTCGGTTGTAGTAAGACAGCCAGAGCTGTCCTGCCAGGTCCCGCCGCTGTTGTGATTTTTTCCCGGACAAGGGACGCCCTCCTCTCTTAACGGAGAGGTTTTCCAGTTTTTGCTTAATTTATACCGCCCCGGTCTCACACGCGGTTTGTTGCTGGGGCCGCTCATTCTCGCGGTCATCTGCTTTGTGCCCAAGGGCGATTTTCTTTTCACGCTCCTGGCGAAGTACCTTACCTTCCGTTTCATCGTGGAGCCGGACATCCCGGCGCTGTCTGCCGCCCCCGCCCTTCCATTTGCGCCGCTATGCCCGGCGGGCGCCGGCAAAGGAACCCCCTTGCACGGACTCCACCGGACAAGCTACACTGAAACAACGATGACCGCAGCGAATCGGCTGGGTCGCCGCTCAGACTGTTTTGGAGGTGGGGATTATGGTGAGCACGATTTATGGATATGTCCGGGTCAGCGCGAAGGATCAGAACGAAGCGCGCCAGTTGTCCGCCATGCGCGAATTTGGCGTTTCGGAGGAACATATCGTGATTGAGAAAATGTCCGGAAAGGACTTTCAGCGGCCTCGATATCAGCGGCTGGTCCGGAATCTGCGGGAGGGGGATGTGTTGGCGGTCAAGAGCATCGACCGCCTGGGGCGGAACTATGAGGAAATCCTGGAACAGTGGACCGCCATCACTAAGAAGCGAAAAGCGGCCATTGTGGTGCTGGATATGCCTCTTTTGGATACTCGGCAGGGCCGGGACCTCACCGGCACTTTGATTTCCGATATCGTCCTGCAGCTGCTGAGCTATGTGGCCCAGACAGAGCGGGAGAACATCCGCCTGCGTCAGGCGGAGGGCATCGCGGAGGCCAAAGCGCGGGGGGTGCGGTTTGGCCGCAGCCGCATAGAGACCCCGGAGGGCTTCGAGGAGCTGGCACGCCAGTGGCAGGCCGGCGGAATTTCCTCCAGGCGCGCCGCGGAGAGACTCGGCATTTCTAACAGCACCTTTCTCCGCAGAGTCCGGGAAGCGTGCGTTCGCTGACGGCCCGTCTGTCTGTCTTGATTGATGAACATGAAATAGGCATTGTTTTTCCCGCCGGGTGTCTGTATAATAAGCTGATTACAATTCCGGCGGCGCCGGAAAAAGGAAGTGGTTTTTACTATGGACAGACAAAGACCCAGAGGCCGGGAGAAACATGTCACCGGACCGGCCAGACAGGTGGAAAAGCACGGCGGCGGCCTCGGTTCCGGGCCGGTGGGCGGCTCCGGCGGGCAGAGCGGCCGGAGCTCCGGCGGTACCCGCAGCGGCGGCAAAGGCTCCGGCGGCGGAATGATGAAACTCATCATCCTGCTGGCGGTGCTGCTGCTGGGGGGCGGCGGCGGCGTGGGCGCGCTGCTGGGCGGTTCGTCCGGCGGCGGACAGAGCGCCCCCATCAGTCAGACCAGCTCCTCCGGCCAGACGGGAGGGCCGGATTTCAGCGCCCTGCTTGGCAGTCTGGGGGGCGGCAGCGTCTCCGGCGGCTGGGAGGAACCGGCCAACACCGGGCGGCTGGACGAAACCGTCGCCCCGGGGGCCCGGGAAAAGTACACCCAGCTGCTGGGCGGCGGCCGGGACACCGTCACCCTCATGGTCTACATGTGCGGCACGGACCTGGAGTCCCGCAGCGGCATGGGCACCGCCGACCTCCAGGAGATGCTGGCGGCGGACTTGGGGAACAGCGTCAACCTGCTGGTCTACACCGGCGGCTGCTCCGGCTGGCGGAACAATCAGGTCAGCAGCAAAACCAACCAGATCTGGCAGGTGAAAAATGGAAAGCTGGCGTGCCTGGAAAAGGACCTGGGCGCCGTGTCCATGACGGACCCCTCCACCCTGTACGGCTACATCCGCTGGTGCGAGAAGAAGTTCCCCGCCAGCCGGTACGGCCTCATCCTCTGGGACCACGGCGGAGGGTCCGTCAGCGGCTACGGCTATGACGAGAAATTCGCCTCCTCCGGGTCCATGAGCCTCTTCGGCGTGGATCAGGCCCTGAAGGACGCCGGGGTGAAGTTCGACTTCGTGGGCTTCGACGCCTGCCTCATGGCCACGGCGGAGACCGCCCTGATGGCGGCGGAGCACGCCGACTACCTCATCGCCTCCGAGGAGACGGAGCCCGGCGTGGGCTGGTACTATACGGACTGGC
>NZ_CAJTUX010000070.1 GCF_910579365.1 uncultured Oscillibacter sp. | reverse complement strand
TAGTCAGTTTTCATGTTCCTTCTCCATTTCGTGTCGGATTTCATGCACTTTCTCGAAAAATCCTTTGATTGCGGTCGTGACAGAATAGGCACTATCGCCCAATGCGTCAAATTAGGAAATTGTCATCCCGGCGAAAATGTCCGCCCGGTGATGGAGGGATTCAATGCCGGAAACATAGCGAGAGCAGAGAGTCTTGAACTCGCTCAACGCCGCTTCGCTGTCCATCATCCCCTGCCGCCGCTTCGGTGTGGGCGGCGCTATGGTCAGAACGGCAGCGGCTTCCTCCTGCTGGTCAGGGGGCAGTTTGGAAATTTTCAGCGCGGCCCCTTTGCTAATCTTATCGCCAGCATCCCGGATGGTTTTCTTGGCCTCCGGGGTCAAATTGGCGGCAGTCTGGACAAGCTGCTCAACGGTGCGTTTGCTCACGCCCAGCTTGTCAGCGGTGTCCTGGGCAAATGACTTCGTTTCTAAAAGCGAAAAACTTGCGTTTTTAGCCGTCTGCCCGTTCCGCTGTCCCTGGCGGGTTTCCGGGTGGATGGCCTCATAGAGTTCCTTCCGACGCAAGAGCAGATCACCCAGCTCTCGGTGGGACAGCCCAGCCCGAACAAAGTTCTCGTCAATCTCGGCCAACTCCGCTTGCAGTCCGTCCGCCTCACTGACAACGCACTCGATCTCCGTCCAGCCCAGCAGCTTCACCGCCTCCAGGCGATGCAGGCCAGCAATAAGCGTGTTGTCCTGGGTGACGGTGATGGGGTTCATCAGGCCCACGGCAGTGATGCTCCGGGCCAGTTCCTCCACGTTCCGCTGCTGAGTATCCCGCCGCCCCGGATTGATTTTGATTTCGCTGATTTTCATTCGCATGACAATTGCCCTCAATGTGAAAATGTGGCGATTATCCGGTTGAGCATTTCCAGGTCGGGGCCGTCCAGGGATTCCCCCAGCCTGCGGAGAAAAGTGATTTCCGCAGAGTTCAGCGAACGGCGGTCCAGGTGGAACCACTCGGCAACTCTGACACCGCCGTGACCGCCCTTCACCGTTTCAATCGGATAGGAGCAGGTCAGCACCACAATGTCGCGGCGGATTGTCCCGGTGCTGACGTTAAACTCATGCGCCAGATTGCCGTAAGTATCGTGCCGCCGGAGACACAAGACCCCCAAAATCTTTTGGCGGCGCTCCCACGGGTTCATATCCATAATTGCAAAATCCTTTCGTAAAATTGATGTGTCAACGTTCAGTTTCCCTCTGCTGGTGCTGGCCCTCACGGGCCAGCCGGTCAGCGGCTTTCCGCAGATTTTCAACGGCCTTGATTTCATCTCGCATGGCCCGCATTTTTTGATAATCAGCGTCCTTTTGCATGGTTAGTTTTGCGGCCTCGGCCCGCCATGCCTTGGGCGTGATCGCCTCGCCGGACGTTTTCAAATCTTTCAGAAAATGTTCCGCAGCTTCAAAGTCAGCCAACTCGTCCCTATGTTCCTGCTGGTACTGTTCACGCTTGCGGGGCTTCACCTTGTCCAACTTCTGACGAACGGCCTTGCACCTGTCGTATTGAGCCCACATTTCCAGCCGTTCATCCAGCACAGCAAGACGGCGCTCCGCCTTGACAATCTGACCACGGAGATCATAATAATCCTTGTTCATGGCAGTAACCTTTTCATAAAGTTCCTGCATGGACGTGATACCGTTGCCCTGCAAAAATGTCAGCAGCTTCGCGTTCTCCTGGAGGGCCTTAATCCTGCCGGAACGGTAGCGGGCTTTGTTCCTGTTGACCTCCGCCTGGGCTTCATAGAGCCGGGCTACAAGACTGCCGCTTTCCTGGGGCTGTTCGGCCTGGGCCTGCTCCTTCGTCCAGTTGTAAATCCGGGTAATGCGGGCTTTGAGTTCCTTCAGCAATTTGTTATCTGCGGCAATCTGACGGTTGATGTTTCCCTTCTCCGTCTGGATGCCCTTGCGCTCCATCTGGCTGGCGGCAACGCCCATGTGGATGGAGGGAATTTTATCAATACCCTGCCGCTCATAGCTGCGGTGATCTATCCGCTCCGGTCTGCCAGCAGCTTCTAAAGCCCGGTTCGCATAAGCGGCCCACGCCGCCCTCCACTTCTCGGCGTTCTCACGGTTGTTCCAGTCGGTGGTGTCCTCCCGGTGATTCTTCCAGCCGCCTTTGCCGTCCGGGATACGGTTGCCCTGGCTGTCCAGGTCGTAAACCTTGCGGCACTTCGGCCCCCAGCGTCCGTCCGGTTTCAGCGGTCGAATAGTCAGCAGGATATGGGCGTGGGGGTTGCCGTCACCCTTGTCGTGGAGTGCAAAATCGGCGCACATCCCAGCGTCAACAAAATTGTCTTTGACGAATGATCGGACAAGGGCCAACTGCTCCGCTCTGGACAATTCCACGGGAAGGGCAACCTCGATTTCACGGGCAAGCTGGGCATCGCTGGCTTTCTCGATCCGCTCCACGGAGTTCCAGAGCGTGGAGCGGTCTGAAAACTCCGGCGGGGCGTGGGCGGGCAGCATGATCTCCGTATGGACAATGCCGCCCTTGTGGGTGTAGTCGTGGGTTTTGCCGTCCCACTCGTTTGTCAACCGTTCGCCGCTCCGGTAGACGGCAGCAGCAACAGCCGAACGGCCCACGCTCCGCTTGATGATTTGAATGGGACAGTGAAAAATTGCTATGCGGTTTTCCTCCTTCCTGCTGGTAAATCAGGGGGTTGGGGGCGGTAGCCCCCATCGCGTCCGCAAGGACGCAACAGCCCCCGGCAGGGCGCACGGCACCGGACACGGTGTATAAGTGCGCCGTAAGAAACGGACTTTAGTTTGCGGCACTGGTTTTCTGTGCTAAATCCGCTGCCTCCGATGCTCCCGGCAGGCGGGAAAGGGCGATTAAAAACGCCTTGATTGCTTCGCCCTCCATGCTGGCAGTGAAGGGAAACACACCCTCCATAATTGCACCATGCACAATCAGACGCTGGTTCCGGGCGTGGCGTTCTTCCTTGCGGATTCGGTTCAGAAGTATCTTCTGCTGGTTCTCCAACTGGCGGACTTCCTTCTCCGCCTCCGCCTTTTGGACCTCTAATGATTTGCCCATTTTGTCATAAAGACCTCCTTCAAATGTCAGAAGGGACAAGCCGCCGCAGCAGCTTGTCCCTTCCGGTGATGGAGCATATCGCCCCTCACCTTATAGCCGTTTTGAACAGCTATTCACTAACCCACTTATCCGAAAAATTTCAAAAATTTTTTCCGGACAGCCGAGATGCTTTTGAGAACCGCAACATCGGAGCATCCACAGATTTTTCCAACTTCCTCATAGCTGAGATCGTACAGCGCATGAGGCAAAAAACGCTCCCGCTGCTTCTCGGTGCAGAGGGCCAGCACCGCAAGAATTTCCTGACGGGTTTCCATGCGGCAAACATATTGCTCCGGCGTTTCACAGTGGGGCAAGTGGCCCTCGGTGACAACTATGTACTCGTCATAGCCGCGCTCGTCCCAATGGTCTTTCCACTCGCGGTAAAAGCTCCGGTCAAACTGCTTGGCTATCACCCAAAGCTCGTCAAGGGTGGTGGCATCATCATAGGACAAATTGCGCCTATTCTTTTTGATGGTAATTCCCATCTTGCATTTTCCTTTCGTTCAGATTTTTGCTGGGGTCTGAACGAAAGGGGCGGGGAGCGGCAGCGTGGCCGATGTGATTGGCCTGGAAATACAAAAGCACCCGGACGGCACAAGGCCATTCGGGTGCAGGTAACAACATTATGAGCCGGCAGAAAGTGACGGTTTTCGCAAGCGTGGGCGGGAGACGCCGTTGCGGGGATCAGGCTTTTTTTGACAAGTGAATATCAAGCTGATTTTTCCATCGCAGCCGCATGGCGGCATCCTCCTATATGCCGCCTGCTGGTCATAAAAACGGCGGCTTTGATTTCTCAAAACCGCCGCATAGGCATGATACCTTGGCATGGGTATAACACCTGCCCAGCAGCGGTTTTTTCTTTTCTGCCGCTGGGCAGATATTTTTCAGATTATTGAATTACTTGTCTTTGACGCTGGGTGGAAATCAAAACATATAGTGCGAACCATGCGACACAGTGGATTGCGAGGATGCCAATATCCTTCATCGCCGTCCCCATGCTCCCGGCGGAGAGAGCCAGGATACCGTCAAAGGCGGGCTGGGACGGGACGATATTGCAGACCACAGCTATTGGCCCGCTCACGCCTATTAAGGCGCATACAATCGGCACAGCGATAAACAGCAGCATGATGATTTTGATATAGACCACGCCTACCATCAGGCTTTCGGAAAACTTGCCGATGAACAGTCCGATTAGTGCTGCCACAAAGGATGACAAAAGGATTAGCACCAGCATGATCCCCACATCCCGCCAGGACAGTCGGAAGCAGATATACGCTGTTACGATGGACGATAAACTTCCAAAGAGGAACCCCACTACAACTTTCTGTAAAATATACTGGCTGGGCGTCATGGGCAGGATTTCATTGACAAATGCCACACCGTCCTCTTTTTCGGAGATGATGTTCATGGCGTTAAACGTACAGCCCATGAACATGGCAACAATCAGTACAGCGGGGATAAAAATGTCTTGAAAACTTTCCAGAATGTCAGGCCGCTCCAACGTTTGGATCTCCACTTTTTCGACCCACTCCCGCTGTTCATAGAGAGCGGGGAGAGTTACTGCCGCCTGCCGGAAAATGTCCAGTTCATCCCCGGCAATCACTGTTTTGATACTTGCTCCATCTGCTTTCACGCCGATGACATTGGTGGACGGTTCATTGATGGCGGCGGTCAGTTCCTCCTGCGTTTCATAAACTGTCACCGGGCCATATCGTTCCAGCCATGCGACAGTCTGCGGGGACAGGTCGTTTTTCAATACGCCGAAGTGATGTTCTCCCAGGCTGGATAGATCGATAGAACCCATAAAGTTCAGCGCTACAGCAACCACGATGGGTAGCAGGAAGGTCATCAGGCAAAACTTGTCTTTTAACACGCTTTTTAGCTGATATTTCAAGCCTTTCACACCTCATCACTCCTTTCCCATTTCCCGGTGGAACGCAAGCTGCACAGCCAAGAACAGTAGCGCAATCGCACACGCAGAGCCGATATAGTAGACCGGCGAGACTGCCGCTCCGAAGTACGCGCTTTTCAATCCCATATAGACGTGATAGAATGGGTGGTAGCCAATCCATTCAAATTTCACCGATGTATTGGCAGACAAAAATACTGGCGTTGCTGCAAAAATGGCGATAATCAGGTAGGCCAATGTGAATTGCCGGAAATCTTTCAGCAGCAGGGCGCAGAGCAGTCCCACCAAAGCCATCATCAGGGAAAGGATGGCAGTTTGGAGCAGGACAGCGGGCAGCAGCGCCGCTCCGTCGGCAAGCCCTACGTTCAACAGGGTGAGCAGTACCGCAAAGACAAGATCGGAGATCAGGAACACCGCCAGCTTGGACAGGAGAAACAGGTTTTTCCGCAACGGGAGAGTAGCGTGGACACGAATTACCCCCATCCCCTTTTCCTTGAACAGCACAGCGGCGATTCCCAAGAATCCCACAGCGGCCAGTTCAAAAAACAGCAGTTCACAGGTGATCTCTTTCCGCGCCTTTTGTTCCGGCGTGTTTGTCCCGATGATCTCCGGGGCGCTGCCGGTGGAGGGCCGCAGCAGGGACAGCGCGTAGTCCGCCCGGTGGCGGTCAACGTGTTCCGCTCCGGCGTAAAGTACCACACGCACAGTCTCGGCGCTGGCATCCAGCCCTACGCCGTTGGCGTCGGCAAGCAGCGCCTCGTCCATAGCTTCCAGGGGTGCAACGGCATGAACCAGGGACGATACCTCTGTCTGTGTCCCCGCTGGATCATACAGGTATACGTTATAGGGCGGCATCTGCATGAAACGGATATACCCTAAGTTCACATACGCCGTATAGAGGGCCAGAAAACCTACCGCCATCAGGAAAAACTTCCCTGATACCAACATCCGGCAGTCCTTTTTGAACAGGGCGCAAAAGCCTTTCCACATCAGGACAGCCCCCTCCCTGTGTACTGGATGAACATATCTTCCAGGGTAGGCTCCTGGGAGTGGATGCTGACAATCTCATCATGGGCAAAAGGAATGCCCGCCTCCAGTTCCTGGGCCTCTATGGTTTTCGTTTCCCGTTGTCCCTGATACAGATAGTCGATCACGACCCGGTGATTGCTGTTTTTCTCTTTCAGACGCTTAGGCGTGTCCAGGGCCACCAGGTTCCCATTAGAGATGAATGCAACCCGGTCGCACAGCAGATCAGCATCCATCATGTTGTGGGTCGTCACAAAAACTGTTGTCCCTTTTTTGCGCTCCTGCTCGATAATCCTGCGAAACAGCACCGCGCCGGAAGGGTCAAGGCCGCTGGTGGGTTCGTCCAGGAACAGCAGCCTGGGATTGCTGACCAATGCCCGCGCCATGCTTACCCGCTGGCGCATACCCTTGGAATAGGAGGACACCGGCTTTTTCAGAAAGTCCGGCTTAAATTCCAGCGTCTCCAGCAGCTCCCCCACTTCCCGCCGCTGCTCCTTGGGATAGAACGAGGCAAAGTAGTTCAGATTGTCCACAGCGCTCAAATTGGCGTATAGGTAGGGGAACTCAAAGAGAACACCAATTTTCTGAAAAAACTCCGGGCCGTGGGCGGCGGAGATGTCCTGCCCGAACAGGGAAACCTTCCCACTGTGGCCCCTCAGAATCCCGGTCAGGATTTTCTGGGTCGTGGACTTCCCGGAGCCGTTTGGACCCAGGAAGCCGAAGATTTCCCCGTCCTCCACGGTGAAGTCCAGACCGTGAAGGGCCTGTTTATCCTTGCTGTAGGAGAATGTCAGGTTCTTAACCTCAATCACTCATCGTCACCCCACTTCCCGCGCTGGTTCTTCCCCTGCTGGCGCTTGCTCCACCACTTCATAAACTTGACCTTGAAAGGGATGGAGACGATCAGCACCACCACAATTACCAGCCACCAGTACCACGCTAAACCTAAAAACATAAGAAAACCCTCCTTATTTGAGATAAGGAGAGTTTAGATGGGCGGTGTGAAATTGGTGTGAGGTCTCTGTGAAATCCGTGTGAAATTATTCGGCAGCGGGGATAGAGAAATAGAACCGCACTCCGTCCGCCAGATTTTCCGCGCCATAGGGCAGCTTCTGCATGGATAGGATTTGCGCCATGATAGACAGCCCCAGCCCGGAGCCGCTGTATTCCGCACCGCTGTCCCGATAGAATTTTGTCCAGATTTTGGGAAGGTTGTCTGCTGGAATGGGTCGGCCCTGATTGAAGATGGCAAAATGCAAGTCCCCACCGTTCTCGGTTAATTCCAGCCGCAGGATGCCACCGGGGAATACATTTTTCTTGGCGTTGACAATCAAATTGCCCAAAACCTGCTCCATGCGCTTCATGTCCGTCTGCACGTAGACTTTCTGCTCTGGAAGTTCATATTGTAAATCAAAGTCCGTATCAGGCATGTCTACCAGGAGCCGCCCAGCTACCGTTTCCACCAGCTCCACAAAATCAAACCGGGTAACGTTCAGTTGAGCGGCCCCGCTCTCCAGCGCCGACAAATCCAGCAGGGTCACGATCAGATCATTCATGCGCTCCACTTCGGAGACAATGACATGGGAGTATTTCTGCTTTTTGGCCTCGTCTGGTTCATCCTGTAAGCCCTCGGCGTAGGCTCGGATAATGCCCAACGGGGTTTTCATCTCATGGGATAGACTGTCCACCAGTTCCTTGCGCTCTGCCAGCAAAAGCCGTTCTCTCTCTACATCCTGCTCAAGCTGCGTGTTTGCGTCCTCCAAACGGGAAAGGGCCTGTTGCAGATTTTCAGCCATCGTGTTCAGACTGGCAGATAACTCGCCGAATTCATCTGTTGAAGTAATAATACAGGGGGCCGAAAAATCCAGCCCAGCCATGCGCTTTGCCGAAGCGTTTAATTCTGAAATCGGCTTTGTGATGAAGCGGCTCATAAAAAAGTCTATCCCTAAAACCAGCAGCAGAAGAAAACCCAGCCAAATCAAGAAAGAAGCATCCTCGCTGACAGGCAGACGGGTAGACAGAATATAGGAGAAAATCAGCACAATTCCCGCCAGTTTGGAGAGCATCACAATCTTTTTCCGCACTGTGCGGAGGGAAAAAGCCTCTTTCATATTGTTACCTCGAATTTATAGCCGGAGCGGATCAGCGTGACGATATGCCTGCCCTCATCCCCCAGCTTTTGCCGCAGGGTCTTGATATGGGTATCCACGGTGCGGCTCGTCCCCTCGAAGTCATAGCCCCAGATACGGTTTAGAAGCTGCTCCCGGTTAAAAATCTGTCCAGGGTTTGCCATAAGAAACGCGAGCAATTCATATTCCTTGTGGGTCAAAGTGATCTCCTGGCCATCAAGATAAACCTTGCGGGCCGCAGTCTGTAACATAATTTTCCCGGCGTTGACCGCTCCAGCAGACACAACGGAGGAACGGCGAAGGAGGGCGTTTACCTTTGCCAGCAGCACCTTGGGACTGAATGGCTTTGTCATATAGTCGTCCGCGCCGTAGTCATAGCCTTTCAGTTTATCGTCCTCCGCACTTTTGGCGGTCAGCATGATAATGGGCATATTGCTCATTTCCCGCGCCATCTTGCAAACAGAGAAGCCGTCCAGGTGGGGCATCATCACATCCAGAATCATCAGCTCCATAGGATGATTCTTCAGCATGACAAGGGCATCTATGCCATCTCCAGCGGTAAAACAGGTATGTCCGCCTTTTCTCATATAGTCCACAATAATGTCCTGCATAGCCTTTTCATCTTCGACGATCAGAATGTTTGCCAAAGAAATCACCCCTTTTTCTACCAAACATTATAATTCTATTCTTACAAGAACACAAGCGATAAAACTGCGATGATAAGAAGACGTAACTATGTGCCGCCACACATAGCAAAGCGACCAGACGGACTTTTCCCACTGGTCGCTTTAGCAATTAACAGTAAATCAGTTCCGAAAAAATGATTTCCTCAACTCTGGCCTTGCAGTTATTTATTAGCCCCAACCACGTTATCTGGTCACGCGCTTTCAATTCCTCTGTTACACCAGCAGCTTTCATAAATTGGGGCAGGAGCGTGTTCATGCGTTGCTCTGCCATCCGCTCAACACCCTTCAGGTGGTCAGCCGGCTTGCCGCTGTTCACCAGCACCATCCACAACTTGGGCTTATGCTCCCGGAGGTAGTCGCGCCGAAGATCGCCGTACTTGCCATAGAATACATCCTGCTCCGGTTCCTCGTCAAGTATCAGATCGGGGATGTAGTAGTCGCCTACTCTCGTATAGGTTAATTCTGCCATAATGAACCTCCTTGTGTTCCAGTCCTATTGTCCTATTCTTTCCACGAAAAGCCCAGTTGATCGTGTCCCTGTTCGTGAATTTTATCGGGCAACTGAACTCGTCACAAGGTATTATGGCATATCACAGCCGAGTACGGGAAAATCGGCGGCAACCTGAACCAGATTGCCCGCTGTCTGAACGAGTACGGCACACCTTATAGCACCCTCTCCCAAGAGGTACGAGCCGCCACAGCGGAACTTGCCGCCTTGAAGTTTGAAGTCTTGCAGAAAGTAGGTGAAGCCGTTGGCAACGTTCAAACATATCAGCTCTAAAAATGCCGACTATGGGGCGGCTGCGCCCAAATACTCATTACCGCCCTTTATCCAAGGTTATCCCATGAGAACGAGCTGCAAGGCGAGAGCAATTCCATTTTCAACCAAGAGAACATTTGTCAAGGGGGATTTCACCGAAAAGGGGCAGTGCCTATAAAGCACTGCCCCTGCAAGCACGGATGTTCAGTTGTGCGATTCTATATCTCGGCTGATGATGCTCCCTGTCTCGGCATTGATTTCATACTCATACTCCATAGAGCCAGCATAAAACTCCACTTCGTATTCCAGCCGACCATCGTCCCGGTCTAATTTGACCTTTTTGAAAACCGCATCGTTCACTTTGATTCCGGCATCTGCCAAGGCGATCTCCTTGGCTCGATCCGCAGAAATTGTTCCGTTGCCAGCGGAACCGCCAGAGGTGCCTACGGGAACAATAAAATCGTCTAATTCCCGACCTGCACTGAGAACCTTCCCTGTAATGGCATCAATCTCATAGTCATATTCTGTCGTGCCACTATAAAATTCTACATCATATTGATACCGTCCGTCATCTCGCTCCAATTTGACCTTCAGGAACACAGCATTTCCTTCTTTTAGGCCAGCGTCCGCCAAGGCAATTTCTTTGGCCCGATCAGCACTTATATAGGAGCCAGACGCCCCACTTTGAGCAAGCAAACGATCCTGTGTGGTAAGCTGAACCATTCGATTGGCCGAGTCAAACTTGACATCCAGCCCCATAGCTTCTCCAATAGTGCGGACAGGAGCATAGGTAGTTCCATTGTAGATGAAGACCGAAACTTGATTCCCGGCGGCATCCCTCGGGATAAAGGTTGCCCCATTGATAGAGATGCCAATACCATCCTCTACATCAATAGTCCGTTTGGAAGACGCAAAGGCAGTCATACATAGGCACATGAGTAACAATAGTACCGTAAAGCCAACGCCAAATCCTTTCCAAAACTCCGCCTTTTTCATAGCAAATACCCCTTTCTTGTTTTGAGGCCTTCCATCGTAAGGCGCAATAATAACAAGGCTATTATATGATTGGTTCGGGAAAAAGTCAAGTGTGTATCCAGCGGGCGCAGTCAAAATGGTGGCAATGCACAGGTATATACCCTGTGCCGCTTGTCGGTGGCCGAAGGCCCCCAAGCCCCCGATGAACGGCGCGTCTGCGTCCGATGCACAAGCCGCCGTTGGCGTCTGCTGGTATGGACGGACCCCGGCGGAGCCGCCCCTAGAGGGCGCACGATGGCCGCAGGCCATACCACCGTCAGCTTGCGGGTGATGAGTAAGTGCGCCATTCGGACTGGGGATTACTCCGAAACCTCGTGTTTCGGCGCTTTTCCCGCCAACTCCGCCGACCCCGGCAGCCGGGAGAAGGCAATAAGAAATGCCTCGACTTCCCCGCCCTCCATACCGACAACAGCGGGGAAAACGGCCTCCAAAATTGCCCCACAGCCAATCAGCCGGTGCGTCCTGGCCCGGTGTTCCTCGCTGCGCTTTTTGTTCAGCAAAATCTTCTGGCGGTTTTGGTATTGGCTGATTTCTTTTTCAATCTTCTGTTCCTCTGGGGTCTTGTCCATGAATATCAATCCTCCTTTTCCAACCAGCCATTTTGAGCAAAAATCTTCTGCAATTTTTTGAGCGCGCAGGTCACGCTGTCACAGGCGCAACTTCCGCTGATGCCCTCGTCCGCCGCAATCTCTCGGAATTTTTTCTTCAAGGCATACCGGGCATAGAGCCGCCGCGCCTGGGTGGGGGACAGGTGGGTGACAGCCTCCGCCAAATGCTCCAACAGCAGTTCTTCAGCGGCCTCGTCAATCTCCCGGATTATCAAATCCTCCGGGGACTGCACCAGGAACATAGCGTGGTTCTCAATAGCTGGGGTACAGTCCATCGAATAAACGTGATAATACTTTTTTCCGCCCTCCTGCCGGTTTTCATAAAGCCGATATTCCTCCATGACGGCGGCAACCTCGTCTGGCACTTTCACGAATGTGTCCTTAGTGTAGAGCGGGTAATAGTGCTTTCGTAAATTGATGATCGCCATACCGCCCTCACTTCCCCAGGTGGTGGTCTGCGTAGTAGCGGCGGAGATTGCACAGCCCCCGGCGGATGGAGAGACACACGTTGCTGTTGTGGACGCGCTCGCGGTCTGCAATCTGCTGCTGGGTCAGCCCGCCCAGGTAGTAGGCGCGGATGCGGTGGGCTTGGGTGGGAGTAGCATAGGTCAGGGCCTCCCGCAAGGCAGCAGCCAGCTGGTTACACTCGGCCCGTTCCTCGGCCAGCATGACAAACTGCTCTGGGGACGGGCTGTGTTCCAGGGCATAGTTCTCCGTCCAGGCGTAGGCATCCAGCGAGTAGTAGGCCCGGTGATACCGCTTGCGGCGCTCATGGTTCCGCATTTCCCTGACGGACTGACACAGCACATCAAAGACCTCCTCGCTGACCTTCACCAGCTTGTCCTGCTGACAGTGGGGGTAGTTGAACCGCAAATTGATGATTTTCATAAGACCTCCTAAATGGCGGGAGGGACAAACAGCCGAAACTGCTTGTCCCTCCCGGTGATGGAGCTAACGCCCCTCACCTGGTAGCCACTTAGGGGGTCAATCGTTAGTATGTTTTTCCAAAGAATTTGAAAAACTTTTTGCGGACGCCCGTGATGCTCTGGCAAACGGAAACTTTGGAGCAGCCGCACATCTCGGCAATCTCCGCATAGCTGAAATCCATAGAGCAAGAACCGCTCCCGCTGGGTGTCGGTGCAGAGCGCCAGCACGCCAGAATTTCATCCAGCGTTTCCCGCTGGCAGACCAATTCCTCCGGCGTGGCACAGTAGGGCAAACGGCCCTCGGTGCTGATTATGTACTCGTCGCACTCGCGCCCGGCCCAATACCGCTGACGCTCCCGGTAGAGCTTCCGATTGTTCCGTTTGGCCTGTTCCAGATAGTCAGCAACTTCGGGCTGACCTCAACGGACATGAACCGCCCATTGATTTTGATGGTGATTTCCATCGTTCTTTCCTCCGTTCAGATTTTTTGGGGTCTGAACGGGGAATGCGGGGAACGGCAGCGGAGCTGGTATCGTTGGCCTGGACATAGAAAAGCACCCGAAAGGCGCGGTGCCATTCGGGTGCAAGTGATAACATTATGAGCTGTCAGAAAACGACTATTTTCGCAACCTTGGGTGGAGTGCATCGCTGCGGGGGCAGGTATTTTTTGACAAGTGACTATCTCTCCATAGTCGCATGGCGGCGTCCTCCTGTTGCCGCCGGCGGATATAAAAACGGCGGCTTTGAATAACAAAACCGCCGCTGGGCAGACTTGGTTTTTATTGACTTCTATTTAGGCCATCCCAAATAAAC
>NZ_CAJTUX010000069.1 GCF_910579365.1 uncultured Oscillibacter sp. | reverse complement strand
GCGGCTGCCGCCCCATCGTGGACAAATATGCCGCTTTAACGGCTTTACTCCGGGAGGCGGATCGCGAAGAGGACAAAGCGATCCTTACAGACCTGCTCAAACTGTACGACTGGGCCTTTGAGGAGCTGCACAGCCGGCGTCCGGAGCAGGTGTTCCTCTTCCAGGAGACGTGGTGGAAGGACGCTCCCCTGGACCACGACCCCTGCGGTGTTCAGGGTGTATTCAGAACCTATGAGGAGCTGACGGACTACCTGAAGGAGTACGAGGGGTACTATGAGGATCCTCCTTTGGGGTATCCCGATGGGATAGATTTCAGGGGGTACGTTGAAAAATGGGCCGAGGTGGACGGTAAAATGCAGTCTGTTTTGGGCCTGAACATCTTTTTGGTGGACGGAAAGATCATCATACAGGATTTCGATCCCTGGTATCTGGAGTCTGTCCGGAAAGACGGGTACAAAGAGCTGGGCATTCGCTACGAGGCCGAACGCATTCACAGCTACGGCACTGGCCTTACGACCTTCCCGATCCCCTTCCGCTCCGGGGACCTGGTGCAGGTGGAGGTCCCGAGCATGGCGAGACCTCGGTATGGCGTGGTGGCTGTCGTGGAAGCCTTGGGGCGCTACGTCCATATGGCGTATATCGAAAACGATTGTCTGGAGTGCATGGACCTGAGCTACCGGTACTATGACCTCACTTCCGGTTGGCGGGTCATCGACTGGACCCGGCCTGTCCAGCCCTCGGACCTGCCCGAGGGGTACGGCCTGCTGACAGAGCTGAGCGACGCGCTGCACGCACTGGACGAACAAGATGTTGCGGCGATCGACTCTCTGTTTTTCGGTGTGTTGGGGGAGGAAGACTCCCGCCACGTCCGAAAGGTTTTCCGGGCGCCGGAGCCGATTCCACTGGCAGAGCTTTTGGATGATTGAGTCCCCATGAACCCCTTGCGCTGCAACGGGTCCTCGCCTCTTACTTAAATTAATAACTTCGGCGACCTCGATACCCAAAATTCGACAAAGTCCAAACCTGTACTGAGATTTTCACCAAATAAAAGGAGAACCGCTTGTTGCGACTCTCCTTTATTTCAGATAAAAATTTGTGTTGGGCGTAAGATATCAGCAAAAAAGTATTTAAAAGGTCCATGATTATCCGGAGAAATATCCAAGCCATTTTCGTGTAGTAGATTTGCGCAGCGGAAAAAAGTTTATGACGACTACCGGGCAATCCATTTGTATTATCAAAGAGTAACTTGGCCTATCCCATCGATGTACAGCTTTGGTGCGGAAAAGATTATGCTTTCGATGTATGGAGTCATCAGTATGTCTATAAGTATAAAACTCCGGAAATTGGAAGAACGCTATATCAAGAATATTCTGCTGGAATCATCCGTACAGAACAAGATTTTTTAGCTTGGCTACGCGAATTGGAGGCAATTTGAATGAGTGATAAAAAAATTTACATTGTGGCAAAGGTTTTCGATAGACCTGGCAGTTTGGCATATCTCTGCAAGACGCCCAATGAGGCCAGATGCCTGCCAGGGACTCTGGAGGCTCTGCGGGCTGAAGGGGTCCAGATCGTTCCGGAAATCTATTCGGAGTATGCGCCATATTCTTATGTGGAAGACATGAAAGCATTTATCGACAAAGTCTGCCAATTAAATCGAGTTGCCTGATAGTGCTTCGGTCACATCTAGATTCCGCAAACGGGGCTTGTCCACCCCGTTTTTCCTCACACTAAAAAAGCCCCGGAACCCTTGCAAACACTGGGTTCCGGGGCTCTTACTTAAATTGATAACTTCGGCGAGGGCCTTCGGCTGGCCAAGGATAAAATGAATGAAAAAAATGTCTACTATATGAACCCTGCTTTTGACAAATGAACACAAAGAGAGCGGCGGATATTCCGCCGCTCTTTTTTGCCGCTCACTCCAACAGCGCCGCAAATTCATCCTCTGTCAGAATCGCTATCCCCAAATCCTGCGCCTTTTTCAGCTTGCTTCCAGCCGCCTCTCCCGCTACCACATAAGTGGTTCGCTTCGAAACGGCCCCCGCAACTTTTCCTCCCCGTTCCTCAATCAAGCCCTGAGCGGTTTTTCGTTCAAAGCGCGACAGTGTTCCAGTGAGAACGAACGTCATTCCGGAAAAGCGCTCATCCACCAGCTTCGAAGTGCTCTTCATGTTGACGCCGGCAGCTTTGAGCCGCGCAATCAAGTCCTGCGCCTGGGGAGAGGCAAGGTAATCCACAATATACTGAGCGGTCACCCCGCCTACATCGTTGATTTCCGTAAGTTCCTCTAATGTGGCAGAGGAAAGCGCCTCCATCGTCCCGAAATGAAACGCCAGAACCTTCGCCGCCTTCTCCCCTACCTGCCGGATTCCCAGCCCATAAACCAGTCTGGATAAATCATTCTCCTTGGAATGGTCAATCGCTTTCATTAGATTCTCAGCAGATTTCTTCCCCATGCGCTCCAGTTTCGCTACCTTCTCCTCCTGAAGCGCGTAAAGGTCCGCCGCATTGGAAACCATTCCGCTGTCAATCAACTGCTGCACCACGGCGGGGCCGCAGCCGTCAATATCCATCGCGTTTCGGCTGGCAAAATGAGTCAGATTCCGCAGGAGCTGCGCGGGACACTCCGCTCCGGTGCAGCGAATCGCAGCTCCGTCCTCATCCCGGCGCACCGGAGCGCCGCAGACTGGACACGCCGAAGGAAGAAAATACGGCTCCGTACCCGTAGGCCGCTTTTGCATATCCACCTCCACAACTTCAGGAATGATCTCCCCCGCCTTTTGCACAAGGACGGTATCTCCAATTCGGATATCTTTTTCTGTGATATAATCCTGGTTGTGAAGCGTAGCGTTGGTAACGGTTGTCCCTGCCAGGCGGACAGGCTCCAGCACTGCTTTCGGCGTCAGCACGCCAGTGCGGCCCACCTGAATCACAATGTCCCGCACGCGGGAGGGTTTTTTCTCCGGCGGGTACTTGAAGGCCACCGCCCACTTCGGACATTTCGCCGTACTGCCTAGTCTTAAGCGATCAGGCAAGGAGTTTACCTTTACGACAGCCCCGTCAATATCAAAGGGAAACTGCATCCTCTCTTCGTTGATTCGCTCAATTTCAGATTGGCACGCGGCGGTTCCGATAAGGGTCTTATGGGGAATCACCCGGAAACGCTGAGAGGCCAGATAGTCCAATGTCTCCTGGTGGGAGACGAATTCCTTTCCCTCCGCCAGCTGCAAATTGAAGACCTGAATATCCAGTTTCCGCTCTGCGCAGATTTTCGGGTCCAACTGCCGCAGGGATCCGGCGGCGGCGTTCCTGGGATTCGCCAGAAGCGGTTTTCCCTGAAGTTCACGCTGGACATTTAATTCCTCAAAAACCGTTCTGGACATATAGACCTCGCCCCGGACAATGAGTCGGGACAGCTTGTCCGGCAGCGTCAAGGGGATGGAACGAATGGTCTTCAGATTTTCGGTCACGTCCTCCCCTGTCCGGCCATCTCCTCGAGTGGCGCCCCGGACAAAGATGCCATCCCGATACTCCAGCGCCACAGACAGTCCATCCACCTTGGGTTCAATGGAAAAGATGGTATCCTCCCCCAGGGCCTCGTCCATTCGATGGCAGAACTCCGCCACTTCTTCTCCGCTGAATACGTCCTGCAAACTCTCTAAGGGAACCTCATGCGTGTAAGGTGCAAAACCTTCCAACGTCTTCCCGCCGATGCGTTGCGTGGGGGAGTCCGGCATAATCTCTTCCGGGTGCTGCGCCTCCAGTTCCTCCAGACGGCGGTTGAGCATGTCGTACTCATAGTCGCTGATGATAGGCTCATCCAGCACGTAATAGCGGTAGCCATGCTCGTTCAGCGTGTCCCGCAGCTGCTTGATCTCTTCACGGTAATCCATGAGGTCCTCCTGTCAGTTCAAGATATAATCCTTCGCGTCGCTCACATAGTTCTCAGGGGTGGAGCTGAAATAGGTGTAGGTATCCGGCACAGACCCCACAATCACGGTTTCCGCCACGGTGACAGCATTGGAAACCGTCGTTGCGGCAGAAAAACCAGGCAGTAAAATGCTGACGGCCACGTCAATGTTCAGCACAATCTGGTGCTTGGTCTGGTTGATGCCCGCTGAGGTAAACTCGTTTTCAAACCGGGCGGAGGAGGAACCCACCGACTCCATCCGCACAGAGATTCTTGGCCCCCGCCCGGCCAGTAACACTGAGCCGGTCAGACTTCCAAGCGGAATGGAAAGCTCTCTGGCGGATACCTGATCAATGCGGGCAAGAATGATGTCCAGAATTTTGGACTGGAGACGGTTAAAAGCCGCCATGTTGCTGTAAATAGCCGTGATTCGGCCGTCTTTGTCCTTCTCAAAGGTTATCAAATCGCTGTAGCTGATATTGCCGCTTTCAATGGCCTCGTCCACCGCTTCGGAGACAATGCGGTTAACCGTGTTGGACACTCTGGTCGTGGCCAGGCTTGTCAGCAAAGGCCTCATCTGGGTTGTGGCAAACAGCATAAGCGTTAGAAGCAGCGCCACAGTGGAAAAAGCCAGCACGCTCCAGAGTGTCCGGCGGGTGATGCGCCGCCGGTAGTAAAAGAAGTTCACAAAATCACCCCAGAGCATTGTATGCTCCGGAAGCTTGCCCTATCGCTTTTCAGGCAGCT
This sequence comes from uncultured Oscillibacter sp., assembly GCF_910579365.1. Taxonomy (GTDB): domain Bacteria; phylum Bacillota; class Clostridia; order Oscillospirales; family Oscillospiraceae; genus Oscillibacter. Next base: position 8,584 of record NZ_CAJTUX010000069.1, on the reverse strand, counting down.
GGTTGACGATCTCCTTGAACACCCGCCCCCGTTCCATGAAGTTCGCGAATCGGTCAAAGGAGGTGCTGGCAGGGGACAACATCACCACATCGCCCTCCGCCGCCCGGCTCCGGGCCAAGGAAACCGCCTGGTGATAGTCTTCCACATCCACAATTTCCAAGTCATCGTAATTCTCCGCCCGCTCCACGGAAGCCCGGATCACTCCGGCAGTCGCCCCGCAGAGAATCAGCAGCTTTACATGCGCGTTGACCACTGGGCCAAGGCTTTCATAGGAAATGCCCTTGTCCTTCCCCCCAGCAATGAGAATGATCTTTTCTGGGAAAGAGTTCAATCCCGCAATAGTCCGGCTGGGGCTGGAGGCGATGGAGTCGTTGTAATACCGTACTCCGTCCAGTTCACGCACCAGCTCAATCCGGTGCTCCACGCCGCCGAAGTCTCCCGCGAAATCACGGATCACGTCATCCGGAACCAGCCCGTCTACGGCGGCAACAGCCGCCATGTAATTCTCCACATTGTGAACCCCAGGGAGCTTGATCCCGGCCAGAGGAAGCACCTGACGGCGTCCGGTTTCGTTGGACATCCAGATTGCCGGTCCCGTCCCGTCCGTGTCCGGAGCGAGATACGCCCCCCGCTCCACGCTCCCCCGGCGGCTGAAGGTCCGAAGACTCCCGTTCTCCCGGCCCATAAAGGAACGGGTGACTTCGTTATCCGCGTTAAAGACAGCAATATCTTCTGCCGCCTGATGTGTAAAGATATTTTCCTTTGCAGCAATATACTCCGCGTAGTCCTTATGAACATCCAGATGATTGGGCGCCAGATTGGTGATGACGGCAATGTGTGGACTTTGATTCATCGTCATCAGCTGGAAGGAACTCAGCTCTAAAACGGCCATATCCCCTTTCCGGATACCTCCGGTCTCCGCCAGCAGCGGATGACCGATGTTTCCACCCAGGTGGACCGTCCGCCCCGCTGCTCGAAGCAGTTCGGCGATGATGGTGGTGGTGGTGGTCTTGCCGTCGCTGCCAGTGACGGCGATAATCGGGCAGGGACAGACTTCGAAGAAGACCTCCATCTCGCTGGTCAGCATACTCCCCCGCCCAACGGCGGCGGTGAGTTCCGGCAGATCGGGCCGCATTCCCGGGGTACGGAAAATTACGTCCTCTGTCAAGTTCTTCAAGTAGTCCGGCCCCAGGCGGAGGCGGCAGCCCTTCTTCTCCAGTTCCTCCGCCAGGACGCCCAGGGCGGCCCGGTCCTTTTTATCGCAGGCGGTCACCGCCACGCCCCGGGAGAGCAGCAGTTCCACCAGCGGCCGGTTGGAGATTCCAATCCCAATAACGGCCACGGTTTTGTTCTGTAAAGAGGACAGATATTCCTCAAATTTCACCCAAATCGCTCCTTATCCTCCCCGTCCGCAGGCGGGGTCATTGCTTTTGCCTGAGGGTTTCTCCGGCGGCGAATTCATCTCCTGGCTATTTTACCACGTTGAACCCCTTCCGGCAAGACTTGCCACCGCAGAAAATTTGTGATATTCTGTCAAGCAAAGCAAAAAAGGAAGGCCTGACATGGACCCGCAGCTTTTCCATGTTGGCCAAATTTCATCAAAAATCTTGACTTCTCTGCGCATTTCCTGTAAAATACTTCCGCGAGGAAAACAGACAGCCGCGTGGGCAGGCCGAAAGGCCGTTCATGAGGAAAGTCCGGGCTCCACAGGGCAAGGATAACGGGTAACGCCCGCCGAAGGCGACTTCAGGAAAAGTGCAACAGAGATATACCGCTGGTTCGGTTCCGCCGTTCCAGTAAGGGTGGAAAGGTGCGGTAAGAGCGCACCCGACGGCTGGAAACTGTCCGTCGCTGTAAACTCTATCCGGAGCAACACCGGTATGGGAGCATATAGGCTGGCCCGGCCGCTCCCGGGGTGGCTGGAGCGCGCTGGCAACAGCGCGCCTAGATAGATGGCTGTCAAATACAGAACCCGGCTTATAGTTTTGCTCGCAAACATATGGTCCCGGCTGCGGAACACGCGGACGGGACCTGTTTTTCTTCATTCCCTGTCATGCGGGTGATCCTGGCCGTCTCCTCCTGCGGTGGTATAGGAAGGCAAACAGAAGTCCCGCCGTCAGGGCGGCGGCGGACGCCGCCATCAGAATCAGAGCGTCTTTGTTTGCTCCAGCCGTACCTGGATTTTGGCCGGGGAAACTGCCGGGGAAGTGTTCGGAGTTTTGGGAAGCCCGCTCTGCCGGAGGAGGCTGTTCCAATCCCTTGGAAGCCGTGGGCGCGGGCATCTCCCTGCCGCCGCCTTCCCCCGGCGAAGGAGGTCCTTGCTCTCTTCCGTGGTCCATAGTACCCATATCGGACAGCGTGATGGAAGAGGCGTCAATCAAGCTGGCAGAATCAAGAGACTGCTCCTCCTCCGTGGAGGGAATCGTCCCCTCCAGTTGCCCGCTGACGCTCTCAGAGCGCAGACGGCAGAAGGTTCGAAGGGTTTCCACGCCAATCTCAAACTCTTCATACGTGTAAAACCAGGTGGGATCTTTCTCCACGTATTCCGCAATGATGTCCGCCGCGCCGTCGATCAATCCGGCGCAGTCCACCGTATCCAGGAACTCCTGAAAATACTGGTGGTACAGCTCCGTATATTCCGAGTTGTCAAATATCCAATCGACCATGGGGCGGCTGTCGCCGCCGGAAACGGGGGAATCAATGGGGGCGTTGACCTGACTGGAGGCGCTGCCGCCTTGAAAGGTACCATAGGCAAGATTGTAATCCCAGGGAATCATGGAGAGGCGGCCGTCTTTTTCATGGAGATAGTAGTTGTGGACCATGGAGCCGGTGTAGCTGTCTCCATTGCAGACAAAATTATGAACCACAAAATAGCGGAGGACTTCATCGATGTCCAGAACGTCCTCCAGTCGGTCGTTCTCGCTGAGGGCCTTCAGCGAGGCAATCAGCCGGGTCTGATCCGCCTTGCTGACAGCGGTTTTGGCATTTTGAAAAATGTTGGAATAGCTGTCCGGGTCGTCGTCAATGTACCGCAGCTTCACATCGTCGCTGCCCATGCCGCCTCCGGGACCGCCTTCGAATCCGCCGGGCTCGCCATCGTTCCGGCGTCCGCCTCCGGGAATGTCGTCTTGCCTGCCGGAGAAGTCTTGAGCACCAGGGAAGTCTTGACCGCCGGGCTGGGCAGGAAGGGCATTGTCCCCTGCCGCGAAATCTTCCATACGGAACTCCCGCCCATTACCCCGGCCGCCGCCGAAGCTCATGCTGTCCGGTTTATAAAGCTGGCCGGAATCCGTTCCATAATTGCGCCGGAGAAACGCATCCTCCACGCCCTCCACCGCAAGATACAGCCCCCAGTCCTCCCCGTTGACGGTGATATATACATAGCTGCAAAGGGGCGCGTCTACACCAAAGGCGCTCATCATTCGGTAAGTCAGGTAATCTTTCATACAGGTGATATCCTGAATAAGGTTATTCAGACTGAGCTTATCCAGGCCATAGTAAGTTCTGGCGCTGTCGTAGTGATCAAACTCCAGTTTGAAGCTGTAGCGGTCGCTGTCCATGGCGGAAACCATGCTTAAAGAAGTATTTCCCTTGGCGCGAATGCCAGTGTTTTTGTACGCTTCGCCGTCGATCACCACGGCGCACTGAGCATATTCCTCGTTTTCACAAGTCTCGAGGAAGCTGTCCCAATCCTCCATCACAATGTCGATGGTGTGGACCCGGTCCGTGCTGAAAAGACGGGTCTCATAGCCCATAGCGGAAGCGACGGGCTGGAGCCCCAGACTCCCGCCGGACAGGAAGGCCGCCGTCAGCAGCAGGCACAGCGCCAGAATGACCGCGCAGAGTTTGTCAATGTGCTTGTGCGTGGACATTAAGCCCCTCCTTTATCCCATATAATCTCCGTTGTAGCTGACCAGTACCGCGCTGCGAACGCCGGGAAGGTCCGCCAGCGCGTTGACAAAGCCGGTGTCCTCATCTTTCAACCGGACTTCCAGATTCAGCTCAACCGCGTCCTTCTGCACCGTCTTACTTTTTACCACACAGCGCCGGGTCCGCTGGCGGAGAAAGTCCGCCGCCCGTGCTTCGCTTTCGTGACTGTCGCACTGAAGAACCACAAGATAGGGGTCGCAGCGGGATTTTCGATTCACAAACACCAACAGCATCAAGCCGGTCGCCAGGCTGCCGAACACCGCCAGAGGAATCAGACCCGCCGCCAGAACGATGCCCACGGCAATGGCCCAAAACAAGAAGGCAATATCCAGAGGCTCTTTAATCGCCGTGCGGAAGCGCACAATGGACAGAGCGCCCACCATGCCCAGAGACAGCACCACATTGCTGGTGACCGCCAGAATAATCATGGTGGTAATCATGGTCAGGGCGACCAGGGTTACTCCAAAGCTGGAGGAGTACATAACGCCGGTGAAGGTTTTCTTATAGACCAGAAAGATAAAAATACCCAGGCCGAAGGCCAGAGTCAGGGCTAGGCCCATGTCCAGAAGGCTGACGCTGGAGACGTTCTCCAGAAAGCTGGATTTGAAGATGTCCTGAAAAGTCATAATTTTGATTCCTTTCTTGTTTATCCATAAATGCGGGAAGCGGCGTATTTGGAAAAGGAGGAGGTATGCCGCCCGGGAAGCTGCACTGCGTCCCGGATGACATCCGGAAGAAATTCGTCCCACTTCACCTCCAAAATGATGGGCGCATCTCCGGCGGGAATCGTAACACAGGCGGGATTCAGAAAATCCACAGCGCCCAATCCGGTGCGAATACCGGAATCCAGCGTTACCCGTACGTTTCCGGCCGGAAACACAAAGGCGTCCCGCGTGTAATCCACAATGGTTTTGGGCCGGATGCCATTGGATTTCATCTTCCAATAGAGCTCCTGAACCAGGGGCCTGCCCGCATGGAGCATCCAGTTCAGCCCGCCATCCAAAAGCTCCCCCACCTCCTGAGCGCTTAGGAGCACGGAGCGCTTGCCGCACAAGCCGTTCCACTTGCTCTTTTTCTCCAGGCAGATGAAGGAGACGTCACCGTCGTAATACCGTATTCGAAATTTTTCTCTTCGGGCCACCCCGTCAATCTTTTCCCGCAGGGCCGTACCCAGAGGGTCGTCAAAGTAGAGGCTTCGCACCTCATAGCGGCCGTCTCGCCCATGGGCGTCCCGCTTGGCCACGGCGGAGAGACGGGTGGTGAGAACCGCACAGTCTGCGGCGGTGATCTCATGTTTCCACTCATGCCGAAGTTTCATTTCGAGCTCCTTTCGTTTCAGGGGATGAGGGCATCATACTGTGGCTTCCTTAGCGCAACCTTAAAAAACGGCAGAAAAGGAAAACTTTTCTTTGGCTGGTCATACCCGAAAGCCCTCCCCTCCTGTTGGAAACGAACTCTGGCACGCTACACCGCTGCACGCTTCAAATATTAAACAAAAATTAGGTTTTGTTTAATATTATGGCAAAGACAGGGGGCGGACCGTTTGGTCCGCCCCGTATTTTCTGGATTCAGTCGTTGTCCCAGTTGTGCCAGACGTTCTGCACATCGTCGCTGTCCTCCAGCATATCGATGAGCTTCTGCATGTTTTTCACATCGCCCTCGCCGCTGAGTTTAATGTAATTTTGAGGGACCATCTCCACCTCGGCATTGACGAAGCTGTACCCCTTCTCCTCCAGGGCCTTCACCACATTGTTAAAGGCATCGGGGTCACAGGTGATCTCCAACGCGGGACCGTCGGCTTCAAAGTCGGCGGCTCCAGCGTCCAGCGCGTCCATCATGACGGTTTCCTCATCCAATTCTCCGTCCTCATTGTCAATGACGATGACGCCCTTTTTGTCAAAGGACCAGCTGACGCAGCCGATGGCGCCCAGATTGCCGTTGCATTTGTCGAACGCATGACGGACCTCCGGCGCGGTGCGCTGGCGGTTATCGGTCAGAGCTTCCACGATGACGGCCACACCGCCGGGACCGTAGCCCTCGTAGGTGACAGCCTCGTAGCTGTCCGTATTTCCCGCGCCCAACGCCTTGTCAATGGTGCGCTTGATGTTGTCGTTGGGCATATTCACAGCCTTGGCCTTGGCAATCACCGTGGCCAGGCGGGAGTTGTTGTTGGGGTCGCCGGAGCCGCCCTCTTTCACGGCCACGATGATCTCGCGGGCGATCTTGGTAAAGGCGGCGGAGCGCTTGGCGTCTGCCGCACCCTTGGTTTTTTGGATATTATGCCATTTGGAATGTCCGGACATAAGGTTTATTCTCCTTCCACATAATACTGAATCACTTCCCGGTGGGAAGCGGATTTTTGGATTTCCATACCAGGAAACCGGCCGGCCAGATAGGCGATTACCTCTTCGCAAATCAGGTCCTCCGTGGGGAAATGGCCCGCGTCAATGAGATTGATGCCCTTGGCCTTCGCGTCCACAAACTGATGATAGCTCAGGTCAGCCGTAACAAAGGTATCGCATCCGGCGTATATTGCAGCGTCCTCGAACTCTCCGCAGGCTCCGCCGCCCACGGCCAGGCGGTGAACGGGCTTCCCCGCGTCGGCGTAGCGGACGCCGTTGCAGCCCAGGACTCTTGCCACATGGCGGACAAACTCCGGCAGAGCCATGGGCTCCGCCCGCCAGCCGCAGCGCCCCACGCCTTCCCCGGTAAAACGTTCCGGCTCCTGAATACCGAGGACCTGGGCCAAAACGTCGTTGACGCCGCCCTCCGCGATATCCAGATTGGTGTGCATGCAGATGGCGGAAATATTCCGCTCAATCAGATGGAGCAGTCTCCGTCCGGTCACATCCCTGTCCGTCACGCTCTTCTGCCCGTGGAAAACCACCGGATGATGGGCGACGATCAAGTCCGCCCCCCAGCGGTCCGCTTCCTCTATCACGGTCTCCGTGATGTCCAACGCCGCCAAAATCTTATGGACCTCCCGGTCCGGCCTGCCTACCAGCAGCCCCACATTGTCCCAGTCCTGCGCGCATTCCCTGGGCGCAATTTCAAACAGAGCCCGCTCTATTTCACCGACATTTGGCACGCCGCCACTCCTCTCTCATGGACAGCAGCGCGGTTATGATCTCCCGCAGCGCGTCCCCTTTTTCCGAGCTGCCGCCGGAGCGGTTCAGTCCCGCCACAGCGCTTTGCAGACGAATGATTTTTTCAATAATGTACCGGTCCCCCAGAGGATCGTGAAGCAGCGCCGCTCCTCCGTACAGCTGCCCTGGGGAAAGCGACATCTCCCCTGCCGTAACCTCCATCACTGGATAAATGGTGCCCCGGTCCTCCACCAGGGCCTCCCGCCGGATGGCATAGCCGCCGGCCGCCAAAAAAGCCCGGAGGGCTTCCGCCCGGGTCATCGGCTGGAGCAGCAGCGTGTGGTTCCCTTCCGCCGTCCAGGGAGCACGGGCCAGAATGGAGGCGATGTTCTCCCCTCCCATTCCAGCAATTACGATGCAGTCCGCCTCCGACGGTTTCACAGGAGCCAGACCATCCCCAAGACGGTACGCAATGCCGTCCGCACCATAGACCTGGCCGGTCTTTCTGGCACGGGACAGCGGCCCCTCCCGCAGATCGCAGGCAATGGCAGAGACCACGCGCCCGTGAAGCCGCAGCCACACAGGCAGGTAGGCGTGATCCGTGCCAACATCCGCGAGCCGCGAACCGGGCCGCACCCAATCCGCCAGCAGCTGGAGGCGGGGCGTCAATTCCAGGTTTCGCAAGACGGCGTTATTCGGCCTTCTTGTTGGCCTCTTCGTTAACCAGGGCCAGCAGCTTCTCCACCTCGATGCCGTGGACCATGCAGGCCTCCTCTACGGTTTCCCCGCGGGAAGAAGGGCAGCCCAGGCAGTGCATGCCGATGGACAGGAAGATGGGCGCGGTCTGGGGGGCAATATCCAGGATATCGCCAATGATGGTGTCTTTCGTAATTTCAATCATTTCTGGATTCCTCCGTATTCAAATAGGATTCGGCGTTCAGCCGTTCGGGCAATCCCTCCACTGGGACAGATTTCCACGGAACGGCCATCGTTCCGCTATTATACTCTATTATTAACCCGAATTCAATAGAAAATCCGACAAAAGCCGAAAGCAGGGCGGTTTCTTTCCCTGCGGCAATTCTCTGCGCCCGCGTTCTCGCCGCCGCTTTCAGCCAATTCGGCCGGCTGAAGTTCCTCATTCCCTTCCTAAAAAGCCTCCCTGCCGATTTCCTGGATCGATAGTACCGCATAAAGGTTTGAATCGCAAACAGATTATGCCGCCTTCTCCCCCTGCCGGAGAGGCCGCACAGCTTACAGGACAGGCGCGAAAAAACAACCCCACGCTTTTGCGTGGGGTTGTTTTACTCATTCTGTGCAAGAGGCCAAAACCGAAAATCGATTTATCTCTGCTCCTCGCGCATCTTGGCAAAGCACTCGCTGCAATAGACCGGACGGTCAGAGCGGGGCTCGAAGGGCACACGGGCCTCGCCGCCGCAAGCGGCGCAGACAGCCGTGAAGTACTCCCGAGGACCGCGGGCGGCGTTCTTGCGAGCGTCGCGGCAGGTCTTGCAGCGCTGGGGCTCGTTCTGGAAGCCGCGCTCCGCATAGAACTCCTGCTCACCGGCGGT
>NZ_CAJTUX010000068.1 GCF_910579365.1 uncultured Oscillibacter sp. | reverse complement strand
TTTCATAAACAAACCCCCACCTGGTCCCATTTCTCAACTATTCTGAAAACTCACAGCGGCTCCGAAAACGTCTGCATGCTCTCCCCAATTTGAATCAGCTCCTCGCCGGAAATCGGCCCGGAGATCCAGAAGAGCACGCCGTCCTCCCTATCCGCCCAAACCAGGTGGTTGGCGCCGGTCCGCTCCAGAAACAAAAACGCCGGTTCCTCTCCCACCTGTACAGAAACCGCGTCCGCCTCTCTCCGGTCCGGGCGGAGGTCTATGGCGTCAAATACAGAGCTATAGGTGATGGTCAGCTCTTCCTCCTGGTCGTTCATATAGGTCAGGACGCGCTTCCCGGACTCCAGGCCATCGGCCGGGTCATCCCCTTCTCTCGGGTAATCCTCGGCGGAAACCTCATAGTATCCCGCCGGCAGCCACTCCGGATGGATGAACATCTCTCGGGGCAAGGCCCGCACACTCTCCGCCATGCTCACCAGCTCCTCCTCGCCAAACACGCCGGAGATGCGGAACGCGGCCCCGTTCTCCCCGTCCACCCAGACGAGGACGTTGGCCTCTCCCTCCTCCGCGTCCAGGTACAGATCGGCGGAGAGCCCATTGACAAAGACCTTCTTATGGATATCCTCGCTGTCCCGCTCCACTTGCAGGACCGGAGAGGTCGTATCCAAAAAGCAGCCGAAGGCCGCCAAGTTCCCGCTTTGATCATTGATGTATAGGATGGACACGATGCCGCTCAACACACGCTTGCGCTCCATCCGATACCCGGCGGGAACATAGGCGGGCTGGTAGACGGCGCTTTCATCGGATACGGGCTCTTTTTCCTCGTCCCCAAAGAAGCGGTAGAGGAAATAAGCCTCATGCACCTCCCGCACCCAGCCAGAGAACACCTCCCGGGCCTCCGGGCTGACCACCAGCACCGCGCATCCGCTGAGGAGCAGCGCCAGCAGGACGCAGGCCGCTGCGTGGAGGGTCCGGTACCAGACCGGATGCCGCCCCCGGCGGAGCAGCTTTTTCATCCTCCGCTCAAAGGCCGGGGAAAACGTATACTCCGGCGGTTCTTCCAGCAGATTTCCGCACTCCAGCCGGGCCGCGTCCAGCATCACCCGCCGGGCCAGTTGATTTAGCGCCTGTTCCGTCAAAGCTGATCCCTCCTCCGTGTGTTTTGGTTACATGTGTTTGTGTTGCGTCTCTTCGTTCTTCGCCCTGCGGAGCGAAATTTTGTATGTAATCAGAAGGATTGTTCCCAGATATATGGCATAAGCCGGCATGAACGCGCCGAGGACCAGGATGCCCGCCAGCAAATAAATCCCCCGTTTTTTGCTTGTCTGGGTCACGCGGTACTCCAGCACCGCCAGCAAAACCGGAAGGGCCAGAAATAATACAATCATCAGAATCACTGCCGCAATCGTCCAATTATCCACTGCTTGACCTCCAAAGCGCAGGGGGCCTCCCAGGCGGTCGTTTTACCCGGCGCATAAAACCGTCTCTTACTATGTTTAACGCAGCGAGAAGCCGGATTCTCACATGATTTTTCAAATTTTTTGAAAAAGTTTTTTCATCGGCTCAAACGGGTCCCAGCGAACGGCATTGGACCATTTCATCCCAATATTCCTGTTCCGCCTCCAGATACAAACCTCCTGCCGCCCAAGCCGCCCTCCGCAGGTATCCGCTGCCGCCGCAGCATCCGTTCCGATAGGAACCGTATTCGAAACCCAACAGGTCCAGGCAGCAGAAAATCCGCCTCCTCGCCATGTTTAACGCAGCGAGGGGACGGATTCTCACATCACTTTTAAGAAACCATCAAAAAACTATCAAAAAACTCCAAAACGGAGGTTACGCATCCTTCAAGAAGCCCTCCTGCCCCACAATGCTCCGCAAGAGCTGGCGGCCGCGGCTGATCCGGGTGCTGACCGCTGTTTTGCTCAGGCCCAGCTTGGAGGCAATTTCCCCATCGGAGTATCCCAGGAGCTTCATTTCCAGGGCGGCCCGGTACGTCTGGGGCAGGCGGGTAAAGGTCTCCACCAGAGTATAGTAATCGCTGACGGACTCCGCAGTTTCGGCGAAGCTGTCCCACTCCTCCAGGGGGGCGGTGTCCTTCTTCTTCCGCTGGAGAGAAATGGCCTCGTTCCTGGCGATGACGGCCACCAGCGGAGCCAGCTCCTTCACCGGTGTTTTCTGGAACTTGGAAAATTTCTTGATAATCCGCAGGAAGGCGTTGTGAACCGCGTCTTCCGCGTCCTGGTTGTTATGCAAAATCCCCTCCGCTACATGGAACATCATGCCGCGATAGTTCAGATAAATTTCCTCAAACCGGACCTTTTCCTCCGGTGTTTCCAGCATTTGCAGATAGAGCGTCAACATAAGCGATACCTCCTGACAGGCGTTTGGTAATCAAAAGCACACCTTTTACTTACTCTCGGCAAATGTGCTCAAAAAACAAGGTTTTCACATATAGCAGCACAAAAAAGAGGGTTTTCTGACCCTGCGGCCGCATCATTCCATGGAAGGCTGGATGGAAATAAGAGAATCTGCCAATATTTTGTCTCTATCATATCGGTAATTCACATAAAAGTCAAGATTGACGAGGGGTGGTGACAGGGCAACCGCATTTGAAATTAGCGGAAAAGGATATCAGGAAGACGCTGCGGGTTCAAGGCAGCGGCAAAACGCTTTTTCTGGATACTGAGCCTGCGGCCCAAGTCAGTATTTTTGCAGAGAGCCAGAGCAGTTTTACGCAGAACATTCAGGTTGAATAGAGCGAAATATCCTCCAGCAGGGCCGGATGATTTCCCTTCTGGCCAATCACATAATCCGCCTGACTCTCCCTGATTTTCCTGACAATTTCTTTCCGGCAGCTCATTGCGTCCGCCGTTATGATGCTGTTCTCTATATTCAAAGAATCCAAACGTTCCGGCGCTGCCGTGATCTCGTTGGACGTTTCATCCGTCACGATCTCACCCAGTACCAGCTGGTTTTCCGCCGCAAGCGCACTGACTACATGATACGCTTTCTGGGTATTCCTTTACTGCCGTGAATGGTCTTGCCGTCCACGGCGATTACAGAACCTTCTTTACGGTGGCATCTCAGCCAGGCATACAGGCATTCTGAATTCCTGTTTATCTCTCTTTTTGCTAAATTTCAAATGCTGTTGCCCCGGAAAGATGGCCCGACCCCAAAATTCTCCCCATTTTCCCTATTGACATTTCCCTGGATTTCCTGTAAACTTAATCTCGTTGTAAAGCGCGAGAACTTTACATGACGGAAGGGGGCCTCCTTTTGAAGAACCAGACCTACCGGATGACGATGCTCTTCGACTTTTATGGAGAGCTCCTGACCGAGCGGCAGAAAGAATTCTTCGACCTCTATTACAACGAGGACCTCTCCCTGTCCGAGATCGCCGAAAACGCCGGTATCTCCCGCCAGGGCGTCCGGGACGTCATCGTCCGGGCCGAGGCCGCCATGCAGGAGGTGGAGGACAAAACCGGCATCATCAAGCGCTTTCTCGCCCGGAGCGCCCACCTGGACGCCATTGCCGAGGCCGCCGGGGAAATCTCCACCATCAATTACCGCTATTACGAGGACCGGCGCCTTGCGGAGCTGGCGGAGCAGATCCGCCGGGAGGCCGCCGCGCTGAAGGAATGAGCTTATGGCATTTGAAGGACTGACTGAAAAACTGAACGAGGCGTTCAAGCGCCTTCGGGGCAAGGGCCGTCTGACGGAAAACGACGTCCGGGAAGCCATGCGGGAGGTCCGCCTGGCCCTTCTGGAGGCCGACGTCAGCTATAAGGTGGTCAAGGAATTTGTGGCTTCTGTCACGGAGCGGGCCGTGGGCAGCGACGTGCTGGACAGCCTCACCCCCGCCCAGCAGGTGGTGAAAATCGTCAACGAAGAGCTGACGAATCTCATGGGCGGAGCCAACTCCCGGATCACCATGGCAAACTCCGGCCCCACCGTGGTCATGATGGTGGGTCTCCAGGGCGCGGGCAAGACCACCACCACCGCCAAGCTGGGCGGCCTGATGCGAAAGCAGTATCAAAAGCGGCCGCTTCTGGCCGCCTGCGACGTGTACCGTCCCGCCGCCATCGAACAGCTGAAGGTCGTGGGCGGGCAGATGGACCTGCCGGTCTTCGAGCAGGGCCAGGGCAACCCGGTGACAATTGCGGAAAACGCCATCCGCCACGCCCGGGACCATGGCAGCGACATGGTCTTCCTGGACACCGCCGGCCGCCTCCACGTGGATGAGAACCTGATGGACGAGCTGAAACGGATGAAGGCCGCCGTCCATCCCAACGAGATTCTGCTGGTGGTGGACGCTATGACCGGCCAGGACGCGGTAAATGCCGCCACCGCCTTTGACGAGGCCCTGGGCATCGACGGCGTCATCCTCACCAAGCTGGACGGCGACGCCCGGGGCGGCGCCGCCCTCTCCATCCGGGCGGCCACGGGAAAGCCTATCAAATTCGCGGGCACCGGCGAAAAGCTGGACATGATCGAGCCCTTCCACCCGGACCGCATGGCTTCCCGCATCCTGGGCATGGGCGACATGCTCTCCTTTATCGAGAAGGCGGAGCAGGCCTACGATGAAAAGCAGGCCGCCAAGCTGGAGGAAAAGCTGCGGAAAAACCGCTTCACCCTTCAGGACTACTATGACCAGCTCCAGCAGCTGAAGAACATGGGCGACTTGAGCCAGCTGCTGGGCATGATGCCCGGCAACCTCGGCAAACAGATGCAGGGCGCTTCCATCGACGAGAAGGCCATGGCCCGCACCGAGGCCATCATTCTCTCTATGACACCCCTGGAGCGGGAAAATCCCCAGATTCTGAACGCCAGCCGGAAAAAGCGCGTCGCCGCCGGCTGCGGGCTGGAGGTGGTGGACGTCAACCGCCTCTTGAAGCAGTTTGACGTCATGCAGCAGCTCACCAAGCAGATGAGCAAGGGGCGGATGCCCTCCTTTGGCGGCGGAAAGGCCCCCTCCCGGCTTCACGGCTTCGGCCGGAAGAAGCGTTTCCGGTAAGCTATAAGTGCAAAGCATTTCCCATTCAAAATGCGGCATTTATAATAAATCAACCAATATATCAAAACTTTTGGAGGTACAACAACATGGTAAAGATCAGACTGCGCCGTATGGGCGCCAAGAAGGCCCCCTTCTATCGCGTCGTGGTGGCGGATTCCCGTTTCCCCCGGGACGGCCGCTTCATTGAGGAGATCGGTACGTACAATCCCTGCGTCTCCCCCGCCGCCATCAAGATTGACGCGGAACGCGCCCAGGCGTGGATCAAGTCCGGCGCTCAGCCCACCGATACGGTCAGAGCTCTGCTGAAAAAAGTGGACGTCCTCTGATTTGGAGGGCGGCGCATGAAGGACTTGCTGCTCTACATCGCCAGAAACCTGGTGGACAACCCCGACGCGGTCTCCGTTACGGAGACGCAGGGAAGTCAGGAGCTGACTTTGGAGCTGCGCGTCGCCCCCGAGGACATGGGCAAGGTCATCGGGCGGCAGGGCCGCATCGCCAAGGAAATTCGGACAGTTATCCGCTCCCGCGCCCAGCGGGAGGGGGTCAAGGTCTCCGTCGACATTGTGGATTAGCCGCGTTTTTGCAGGAACGCTTACGTGCCCGGATGACCGATGCGGGGCTGGGCCAAAGCGGCCTCAATCCAACGAAACAAAAAGAGAACTGGTCTGGAACCCCCCTCCAGACCAGTTCTTTTTTCATGTAAGGCCTCCATTCGCCGGCGGGGCGCTGCTCCAGTTCCCCGCCCCTCCTGGGCAGTCGGGAATCACGCGCAAAAACCTCCTGCGCAGAAGAATGACCCGCTTACAAGGCGCGCCGGCAAAGCCGTTTTGCTTTCCGCAGGGAATTCTCCGCGCCGCCCGGGCAGACGCCGGACCTCAAACGCGAAAGCGCTCCTGCTCACGCCTCCTCCTTGGAAAGCGAGGCGGCCAGCACATCGGCCAGGGCTTCCAGGCCCTGGCGCTGGGCCTCCTTGACGGAGGATTTCAGGCTGACGGTACCCTCCAGGATGGTCATGTCCTTCATCGTTCCCAGAAGCTCCGCCATCTGCTTGCCGGATACGGCCGCCCAGGTGCCGTTCTCAATCAGGCCCACCGTCCGGTTCCGCAGGCCATGGGACTTCAAATCCCGGAGGAAATTGTCCATGGGAGTGTAAATCTCCCCGTTGTACGTGGCGGAGGCAAAGACCAGATGGCTGCACCGGAAGGCCTCGGCCACCAGCTCGGAAACGTGGGTATGGGACACGTCGTAAAGCCGCACATCCCGCACGCCCTTGTCCGCCAGACAGGCCGCCAGAATCTCAGCGGCGTTCTCCGTATTGCCGTAGATGGAGCCGCAGAAGATGGCAACGGTCTTCTCCTCCGGCGTATAGGTACTCCAGCGCTGATACTTCTCCACGAACCAGCCGATGTTCTCCCGCCAGATGGGGCCGTGGAGGGGGCAGAGATACCGGATGTCCAGCGCCGCCGCCTTTTTCAGCAGGGTCTGCACCTGCGCACCGTACTTGCCCACAATGTTGGTATAGTACCGCCGGGCGTCGGGGAGCCATTCGGTCTCAAAATTCACCTCGTCGGCGAAGATGTTTCCGTTCAGCGCGCCGAAGGTGCCGAAGGCGTCGGCGGAAAACAGGACCTTTTCCGTGGTGTCATAGGTAACCATGACCTCCGGCCAGTGGACCATGGGGGCCATGACAAAGGTGAAGGTATGCCGTCCGGTGGAGAGGGTATCCCCCTCCTTCACCGTCATGCAGCGGCTGGAGACGTCGGCGTCAAAAAACTGCCCGATCATAGCAATGGCCTTGGCGCTGGCCACAACCTGGGCGTTGGGATAGGTGCGGAGCACCGCCCCCAGGGTGGAGCAGTGATCCGGCTCCATGTGGTTCACCACCACATAGTCCAGGGGCCGGCCCTGGAGGGCGTGCTCCAGGTTCTCATAGAAGTGCGAGCCAACGGCGGAGTCCGCCGTGTCCAGCAGAACGGTCTTCTCGTCCAGCACCAGGTAGGCGTTGTAGCTGGCGCCCCGGGGAACGGGAAACACATTTTCGAACAAGCTGAGCCGCCGGTCGGACCCGCCGATCAGCAAAATGTCCGGCGTGATGCTGCGTACACAATACATAGCGTTCAATCTCCTTTGTGTATGATGGTTTTCGCAAGGTTAATCTAACCCAATTTTCCCGGTTTGTCAAGGGTTTCACAGGCACAAGAACCATAAGAAGGACGCGCCTTCCAGGCGCGTCCTTGTAGGTTATTCCAAAAACTGCCCCGGGTTCCGCAGGGCCTCCGCCGTCTCCGCCGGAACGGCTATGGTAAAGGTCAGGAAATCCCCCAGATCCACGTTCAGCAAAGAGGGCAGATCCTCCAGAATCACCATAGTCACCACGTCCTCCGACGCGGAGACGGTGAAGCGGACCAGCTCCTCATATTCCCGGTCCCCGGGGTCCTGGCCCGCCTTCAGGGTCTCCTGCTGGCAGTAAACGTAGCTGTAAGCGGGGTCGCCCGGGTCCTCGGTCGGCCGGTCTTTCTGGTGGCCGTCGTCGTTGAGGAGATCGTCTATGGCACGGACCTGTTCCGGGTCCGTGACGGTCCCGACCTCCACAATGGCGGCCTCTTCATCCGAGACATCTAAAATTTTCCAGTAGTGGTCTTTTTCCACGCCGTCCTCATCCTGGCCGCTCCAGGACCTCACGGCCTCGTCAACGGCTGTCTCCCAGTCTTGCGCCCAATCCTCGGCAGCCTCTTCCATAGAGTCCGCCCAGTCCTTTTGAAATTCCTCGTCCTTCGGGGAGGTCACCGCAACGCCGGGCATACAGCCCGTAAGCAGGGACAGCGAAAGCGCCAGGGCGCAGGCAATTGAAACACGTTTCATCATATACTCCTTTTATCAAATCAGCAGGCCAAACAGCCCCAGCGTAATGGCGGTGGTGATGACCGCAGCGATAACCAGCCCCAGGAAAATGGCGGGCAGGGCGTGCCGCATCCGAATGTCCAGCGCCGAGGCCACCAGCGCCCCGGTCCAGGCTCCGGTCCCCGGCAGGGGGACGCCCACCAAAATCACCAGCCCCGCCAGACGGTATTTCCGCACCAGCCGCCCCTTGAGGTGGGCCCGGCGCTCCAGCCAGGCGATTTTGGGACCAAAGAAGCGGGTTCCCCGGAGCCAATTGGCCACCCGCCGTCCCAGCAGCATGATGAGGGGCGCGGGAACCAGATTTCCGGCAATGGCGGCAAGGCAGGCCAGGGCGGGGGACAGCCCTGCGGCGATGCCTGCCGGGATGGCTCCCCGGAGCTCGATCACCGGGACCATGGCCACCAGAAAGGTCATCAGCAGCTCGCCGGATACCGTCTCTAAAAATCTCTCTGAAAACAGCATGGGATTCCTCCATAATGGCGTTCATTATGGATACCAGTTTACTCCAGGTTCAGGTGCTTTTTCAAGAAGAACGTGGTGACGGCGTAAAAAATCGCGCCGTAGAGAATCACCACCCCAATGCACACCAGCAGTCCCACATGGATGGCCACCGTCACGGAGGGGTTCCAGTCGATGTTCAAAAAGCTGGGAGTTCCCAGTTTATCCAGCGTAATAAAGAAGGTGCTCAGCGCCATTTGCAGCACAAACTGGAAGCCGAAGAAGCAGACCACGGACCAGACCATCTTGTGATTGGCCCGGCTGTGCCCCGCCGCCAGGGCCGCGTAAAACTGGAGGGAAAAGGCCGCCATGGACAAAAACAGCAGGACGGCGAACTCCACCAGATAGATTGTGCCGTTGAGGGCCTCGCTGATCTTCAGCTTCTGGAGGCCCTGGAAAAACTCACGCAGGAACGAAAAGAAGTCCCGCAGGAAGCCCACGTCATAGGCCACAATCATACTGGCGGCGATGATGGCCAGAATGGTCGCCGCAAACCACACGGCGGAGACAATCAGTTTCGACCAGATGTGCTGATGGACCGAGACCGGCAGGGTGAACATCAAATAGCCCTCATCCTGAAGCAGGTTCTTGTAAAACCGCTGAATCATCAGCACAAAGGACATCAGCAGCACGCCGAAGATGGCGAAGCCGAAGGCCATGACGATCAAAAGGCCCAACGTGGTCAGGATCTCCGGACCGTCCAACATCTTGCGGCCCGCCAGATTGGAGCCGATGGCCGTCACCAGCAGCACCAGGTACATAGGCAGCATGACCCGGCCGGTGGCGCGAAACTCATGCTTTAACAATTTCCTCAGCATTTGAACACCTCCCGGAACAGCTCATCCACGCTCATACCCTTCTCCTCCCGGATATCGTCCACGGTGGACTGAAGCACCACCCGGCTCTGATGGAGGAAGATCACCTCGTCCAGCACCTTCTCCACGTCGGCGATCAGGTGTGTGGAGATCACCACCGCCGCCTCAGGGTTGTAGTTGCCGATGATGGTGGAGAGAATGTAGTCCCGAGTGGCGGGGTCCACGCCGCCAATGGGCTCATCCAGAAGATACAGCTTCGCCGCCCGGCTCATGACCATGATGAGCTGCACCTTCTCCCGGGTGCCCTTGGACATCTGCTTGACCGTCTGCCGGGGCTGGATGTTCAGATGCGCCAGCATCTCCTCCGCCGTGTCCCGGCGGAAATCCCGGTAGAAATCGCCGTAGAAGTCCATCAGCTGTTTGGCCGACATCCAGGTGGGAATGGCCGTCCGCTCCGGGAGATAGCTTACCAGACTGTGGCTCTCCCGCCCGGGAGCGGCGCCGCAGACGGCGATGTAGCCCCCGTCGGGGGTCAGCAGTCCATTGGCCAATTTGATCAGTGTGGTCTTCCCGCTGCCGTTGGGGCCCAAAAGGCCCACGATGCGGCCCGGCTCGATGGTGAGGCTCACCTCCTCCAGGGCCGTGGTCCGGCCGAACCGCTTTGTCAGCCCCTTACACTCAAGCACTGGCATGGTCCGCTTCCTCCTCTCCCAATTCCTGTGTAATCAGGCTGATGATTTCCTCCCTCTGAAAGCCCAGACGGAGCATCGCCTCCAAAAAAGTCTTCACGTGCCGCTCGGCAAGGCTTCGCTTCGCCGCGTTAATCATGGTATTGTCCTCCGTCACAAATCTTCCTGCGGTCCGCTGGCTGTACACCAGCCCGTCCCGCTCCAGCTCCGCCAGGGCCCTCTGCATGGTGTTGGGATTCACCCCGGCCTCCGTGGCCAGATCCCGCACCGAGGGCAATCGTTCCCCGGGGGGAAACGCGCCGGTGACGATGCCCACCTTCACCTGCTGAATCAGCTGGGTATAAATTGGCGCGTCGTTGGAAAACTGCCATTGCATATCTTGCGCCTCCTGTTCTTGTTCTGTTGTCTTATGTGATTAATACAATAGCACATTTTCCAGAAATGTCAAGCACTTTCGAAAAAATTTTATGGCCGGGACAGAAAAAGATGCCCGGAGGCTGGCTCCGGGCATCTCATTTCGTTACTTTTACTTCCGCTTGCCAAACAGGCCCTTGAAGAAACCGCCCTTTTCCGGGGGTCTCTTCTCCGAGGTCTTTTTCTCAGCAGGCTTTTTCTCAGCGGGCTTCTTCTCCGGAGGCGCTTCGGACTCCGGTCCGTTTTTCAGCCGCTCCAAAGCCTCCACCGCGTGCTTGTAGTTTTGTCTGGCGGAGGCCTCGTAGAGCCCCTTCGCCTTCTCCCGGCTGGCCTCCACGCCCTTGCCGTGCTCATAGCACCAGCCCAGAAGGTACTGGCCCCTGGCATGACCCTGCTCCGCCGCCTGGCGATACCAGTTCACGGCCTGCTCCCAGCTCTGTTCCACGCCCTCGCCGGTTTCGTAGAGGTATCCCAGGTTGCACGCGCCGGTGGAGTCCCCGGCCTCGGCGGCCCGGCGGTACCACTCGACGGCGGCGGCCATGTCCTTCTTCACGCCCTGGGCCGCCTCGCAGCAATAGCCGTAGTTGCACATGGCCCGGGGATAGCCCGCCTCCGCCGCCAGCTGATAGAGCCGGGCGGCCTCGACGACGTCCTGCTCCACGCCCCGTCCGGACTCGTACATATAGCCCAAGCTGCACTGGCCCGCCGGATCGCCCCGCTCTGCCGCCTGACGGTAAAGGCTCACCGCCTGCTCCAGGCTCTGCTCCACGCCCTCGCCGAACTCATAGCACACGCCCAGGCTGCACATGCCCCGGGGGTAGCCCGCCTCCGCCGCCAGCTGGTACCACTTCACGGCCTCCGCGTCGTCCTGCTCCACGCCCCGGCCATACTTATAGAATGTGCCCAGGCAGTACATGCCTCTGGGGTCCTGCTGCCCGGCGGCCTTGCGATACCAGTGTGCAGCCCGTGTCAGGTTGCGCTCCACGCCCGACCCGGTCTCATAGCACCAGGCCAGGTTGCACTGGGCCCGGGGGAACCCCTGCTGCGCGGAGGCGCTGTACCACTTCACCGCCTCCTCCCAGCTCTGCTCCACGCCCCGGCCGGATTCGTACATATAGCCCAGGTTGCACTGGCCCGGCGCGTTGCCCATCTCAGCGGCCTTGCGGTAGAGCTCCACGGCCTTTTCATAGCTCTGGGGAACGCCCTCGCCCCGCTCATAGCACACGCCCAGGTCGCAGGTGGCCGGGGCGGAACCGGCGTCCGCAGCCTTCTGATACCACTCGGCGGCCTTCTCCGCGTCCTGCTCCGCGCCAATGCCGTAGTCATAGGCTCTGGCCACGCTGAAAAGCCCCCTGGGGTCCCCCTGCTCCGCGGCCTTCCGGTACCAGAGGAAAGACTCCTCCAGGTTCTTCTCCACGCCCTCGCCGTGCTCATAGCACCACGCCAGGTTGCACATGCCCCGGGACAGTCCGCCGTCGGCGGCGGTCCGATACCAGCGCACCGCCTCCTCCCAGCTCTGCTCCACGCCCTCGCCGGACTCATACATAAAGCCCAGGCAGCACGCGCCGTCCTCGTCGCCCTGTTCGGCGGCCTTGCGATACCACTCCACCGCCGCCGCCTTGTCCAGAGGCACGCCCCGGCCCCGCTCATAGCAAAGGCCCACGCACAGCTGACCCCGGGGATAGCCCTGGTCCGCCGCTGCCTGATAGAGGCGGAGCGCCTCAGCAAAGTCCCGCTTCACGCCCTGGCCGTGCTCATAGCACCAGGCCAGATTGCACTGGGCCCGGGGATAGCCCTTGGCGGCGGCCTTGCGGTACCACTCCACCGCCTGCTCCCAGCTCTGTTCCACGCCCCGGCCGCTCTCGTACAAAAAGCCCAGACAGCACATGCCCGGGGCGTTGCCCTGCTCGGCGGCAGCGGTGTACCACTTCACAGCCTGCTCCAGGTCCTGCTCTATGCCCGTGCCGAACTCCAGGCACCTTCCCAACTCTGTCTGTGCCCCGGGATAGCCCAGCCACGCGGCGGACTGATACCACTTGGCGGCCTCCGCCTCGTCGGCCTCCACGCCGCTGCCCCGGCGGTACGCCTCGGCCAGAAGGAACTGCGCCCGGGGGAAGCCCTGCTCCGCCCCCTTCTGGAAGCACTTGAGGGCCTTGTCATAGTCGGTCTCCAGGCCGATGCCGTATGTATAGCAGTAGCCCAGATTCGTCAGGGCCGGCATGTACTCCTGTTCCGCCGCCTGGGCGTAGAGCACCACGGCCTGCTTCGGGTCCGCCGGGACGCCGATGCCCGCCTCCAGACACCAGCCCAGGTTCGTCAGGCCCAGGGGGTCCCCCAGGGCCGCCGCCCGCTGGTAACAGGCCAGGGCGTCGGTCTCCCGCTTCTCGTCCACCGCCTGATTGCCCAGGCTCACCCAGTCCCCTGCGGTCATCTCCTCCTCCGTCAAGGCGACAAAGAAGGTTCCCCCGCAGCGGGGGCAGACATCCGGCTCCTCCTCGGCCACAAAACCGCAGTCCGGATTTTCACAGCGATAGTAATCCATGTCATATTCCTCCTTATGTATCCGCTCCGCCGCCAAAGAAGGGGGAGCTGTCGTATAGATCGGTGAAAGTATGGGCCTCACCCCGGTATTTGAAGCCGGGGAAGGTATCCAGCTGGACGCCGTGGATGGCCCGAAAAATACTCTTTTCGATGTTGGGGTTGGTTCCCTTCAGCTGCCGGAGAAGAAGCTTGATCTCCTGCCGCTTGCTCTCTCCCACCCCGTCGCCGGAGGCGTCCCGGGCCTCGGTGAAGCGGCAGGCGCACTGGAGAAAACGGAGACCGTTGTAGTCCCGCCAGCGGACGATATCGTCCTCATGGACGCAGTACAGCGGCCGGATCAAGATCGGAAGAGCACACGTCTGAACTCCAGTCACATTACTCGATCTCGTA
>NZ_CAJTUX010000067.1 GCF_910579365.1 uncultured Oscillibacter sp. | reverse complement strand
TAGGGCAGCTGGGTGGACACGTGGTTCACGTGGTCGCACTGGGCGCCGGCGGAGGCCATAATGGTGGTGTCGGAGATGGGGGAGCAGTGGTCGCCGCAGACCGCGCCGGCCATGCAGGCGGAAATGCAGACAATGGCCATGGGGTTGTCCATGGAGAAGACGTTCTGCACAATGGGAATCAGGATGCCGAAGGTGCCCCAGGAGGTGCCGGTGGCGAAGGCCAGCAGGCAGCCGATGGCGAACACGATCAAGGGCAGAATCATCTGGAGGCCGGAGGCGGAGGACCGGACGAAATCCCGGACGAAGAACTTCGCGCCCAGGGAATCCGTCATGTTCTTCAGGCTCCAGGCAAAGGTCAGAATCATGATGGCGGGAACCATGGCCTTGAAGCCTTCGGGGATGCAGCCCATCATGTCCCGGAAGCTCATGGACCGGCGGATGAGGTAATAGACCAGGGTGAAGACCAGGGCGAAGGCGCTGCCCAGCATCAATCCCACGGAGGCGTCGGAGTTGGAGAAGGCGGTGATAAAGCCCTCGCCCTCGAAGAAGCCGCCGGAGTAGATCATGCCGATGACGCAGCAGATGATGAGCACCACCACGGGCAGCACCAGGTCCAAAACGGTGCCCTTGCCCTCGGGAGCGTCGTCCGCCGCCCCCGCGTAGGGGTTGGCGCCGGAGAAGAGGTCGCCCTTCTCCATGGCGTTCTTCTCAAACTTGGTCATGGCGCCAAACTCAATCTTCATGACGATCATGCCCACCATCATGACGATGGTCAGCAGGGCATAGTAGTTATAGGGAATGGCCCGGAGGAAGAGGTTAAAACCCTGGCCGTCCTCGGCGAAGCCCGCCACGGCGGCGGCCCAGGAGCTGATGGGGGCAATGATGCACACCGGGGCGGCGGTGGCGTCGATGATGTAAGCCAGCTTGGCCCGGGAGATGTTGTGCTTGTCCGTAATGGGCCGCATGACGCTGCCCACGGTGAGGCAGTTGAAGTAGTCGTCAATGAAAATCAGCACGCCCAAAAGGACGGAGGCCAGCTGCGCCCCCACCCGGGACTTGATGTGGTCCTTGGCCCAGCGGCCGAAGGCGGCGGAGCCGCCCGCCTTGTTCATCAGGCACACCATGGAGCCCAGGATGATCAGGAAGATCAGGATGCCCATGTTGTAGCTGTCTGTGACGGAGGCGACGATGCCGTCGTTGAACACATGGAGAATGGTGGCCTCAAAGGCGAAGTTGGAGTACAGCAGTCCGCCCACCAGGATGCCCAGGAACAGGGAAGAATAAACCTCCTTGGTAATCAGGGCCAGGGCGATGGCGATGATGGGGGGCAGCAGGGACCAGAAGGTGTTGTAAAAGCCGCTGGGAGACTCCACATACCCCACGCCCTCGCAGGTCTCGCAGGTGACGGCCTCCAGGTCCTCGGACAGCACAATGCCTGCCGTGCCGCAGTCGGGGCACTCCACATACTTGGTTCCGGCAACCTCAGTGAGGTCCTCCCCCACAGCCAGGGCGGGGACGGTCATGGCCGCGCACAGCAGCAGCACGACGGCCAGCAGGGGCAGGAACCGTCTTTGGAAGGTTCTCATAGCTCTCTCTCCTAAATAAAAAATGAAGTCATGACAGGTCGTCATGACTTCATACTTGAAACACACGTGTATGAATCCACGACAGCGCTCCACCTCCAAAGGAGGTGACAGTCCGGGGGATATTCTCCCCGCGGCCCGGCCCCGGCTCCCTCAGGCGGGAGGACGAAGCCTCGGCGGAAGCCCCTTTCCCCCTCCCCGGTTCCTGAACCTTGGGAAGGCGTACTCTTGACATCCGCGCCTCTATCATGCTGGCACTTATTATATAAATCTTTTTTGAAATGTCAACCGTCTTTTTGGAATTTCTCCTGGTTTTTCTGCCGGGAAGCCTCGAAACACGGAAGTTTCCGAAAAGAAAGCCGCCCTCTCTCCCCGGCAGGTCCGCTCCTTTTTGCGCAGTTTGCCCAGCCTCCGGCAGTCTCTTTGGAGCTTCGTCCGGCAAAACGCCGATTTTTGGAAAACGGTTTGACACGGGCCGCAGAGATGCTACAATAGGATAATATGCGGTCTTCGCGACCCGAAATACGCAAAGCCCCAAGGAGGCGAACAGGATGAAGTTTTCCAGCAAGTGCGAGGCGTGCAGCCTCTCCCCCATTCGGAAATTCCACCCCTATGTGGTGGCGGCGGAGGCAGCGGGCCGGCGGGTCCTCCACCTGAACATCGGCCAGCCCGACGTGGAAACCCCCCAGGCATTCTTTGACGCCGTGCGGGGCTTTGACCGCTCCGTCCTGGCTTACGCCCCCGCCGCCGGTTTGGACGCCTATCTGGAAGCGGTGCGGGACTATTATCTTAGCTTCGGCGTCTCCCTGGCGCCGGGGGATATTCTGGCGACTTACGGCGGCAGCGAGGCCCTTCAGCTGGCCATGGCCTGCATTCTGGACGAGGGGGACGAGGTTCTGATCCCCGAGCCCTTCTATCCCAATTACGACACCTTCATTGGCGTCACCGGCGGCAAAATCCGCCCCATTCCCACAACTTCCCAGGAGGGATACCGCTTCGTCCGCCGGGACAAGATCGAACCCCTCATCAACGAGCGCACCAAGGCCATCGTCGTCACCAACCCCGGCAACCCCACCGGCGCGGTCCTCACCCATGAGGAGCAGCGCCTCCTGGTGGACATCTGCAAGGAGCGCGGCCTCTTCCTCATCAGCGACGAGGTCTACCGGGAGATTATCTACTCCGGGAAAAAGCTCAGCTCCTTCCTGGAGTTTGCGGACGCCGCGGACCACATCATCGTCACCGACTCCATCTCCAAGCGCTTTTCCTCCTGCGGCGCCCGGGTGGGCGCGCTGATATCCCGGAACCGGCACTTTATGGAGCTGGCCATGAAGATCTGCCAGGGCCGCCTCTGCGCCGCCACTCTGGACCAGCTTGGCGCCGCCGCCCTGTACCGCTGCATGACGCCGGAATACCTGGCCTCCGTCCGGGACGAGTACGGACGGAGAAAGGACGCGCTGGTATCCGCCCTCTCCAAGCTCCCCGGCGTCACCCACAGCTCTCCGGAGGGCGCGTTCTACGTCATGGCCACGCTGCCTGTGGACGACGCGGAGAAGCTCCAGTACTTCCTGCTCCAGGAGTTCGAAGACCGGGGCGAAACCGTCATGTACGCCCCCGGCGAGGGCTTTTACGGCACCCCCGGCAAGGGCCGGAACGAAATCCGCATCGCCTACGTCACCAATCCCCAGGAGCTGACCCGGGCCATCGAGCTTCTGGGCCTGGGCATCCAGGCCTACAACCGGAAAAACGGCGGATAAGCAGGAGGGACCGATATGATACGCCATATTGTCATGTGGAAATTCCGCCCCGGCACCGAGGCGGAGCAGGAGAAATTTCTGAACGGCCTCCGGGCCCTTCAGGGCGTGGTGCCCCAGATGCTCTCCAGCGAGGTCGCCGTAAACGTGGGGGCGGGGAATTACGACGCCGTCCTTGTCAGCGAGTTCCAAAGTCTGGAGGATCTGGATGCCTACAAAAACGACCCCCGGCACAAGGCGGTGTCCGCCCTGTGCAAGTCCATCCGGGAGGACCGGGTCGCGGTGGACTATGAGATGAACTAGAGCCGAAAGGCCGCCCTGTGGGGGCGGCCTTTTTATTCACAAAAACTTAACGCGCGGATAGGACAAAAGTGTTGACAGCGGTGTTAGTCCTGACTATAATAAGTGACAGCCTGTCACAAAATGACAGGGTGTCATTTTTTCTGTGAGGGATACATATGTGTACAGAGACCTTCCTCCGGCTGCCGGAGGAGAAGCGGCGCCGCTTTCTCGACGCCGCTTGGGCGGAATTCACCGCCGCCCGCTTCACGGACGTGTCCATCAACCAGATCGTCCGCCGGGCGGGTATTCCCAGGGGGAGTTTTTACCAGTATTTTACCGACAAGGACGACCTCTTCGCCTACCTGCTGGAGGAGGTCCGGAACCACGTCAAGGAGGAGTACCGCAAAGTCCTGCGGGACAACGGCGGGGACATCTTTCAGGCCCAGCTGAACTGCTTTGACCGCATGACCTCCCGGGAGACCGCCCTGGACCCGATGATGAAGCGGTGCATGGACTTCCTTCAGAAAAACCAGGGGCTGGATATTCAGAAGTTCCTCCCCACCCGGCCGGGCCAGCGGCTGCTGGACGGGCTTTGGGACCTGACGGATCTCTCCGCGCTGCGGAACCCCAGTCCGGAATATGGCCGGATTGTCTTCTGTTTGCTGATGGCCGCCCTGGGCAGCGCCTGCATGGACGCCATACTCTGCCCCGAGGAGCAGGCGCTCCACCGGAAGGAGCTGGAGGCCAAGCTGGAGATCATCCGATACGGCAGCCTGCGAAAGACCTGATTTCCGGAAATTTTCCTTGACCTTCCCCTTGGTGGAAGGTGTATAACCCAATGGAACGGCAGAACCTCCGGCCCGCCTCCGGCGGTCTGGGACACTGGAAAAAGCGAAGGAGGACCACATGAAGAAGAAATGGACCGCGCTGCTGCTGGCGTTGACGCTGGCGCTGCCGCTGTGCGTCATTCCCGCCCTGGCGGAGACGGACCCGCCCGCCCCGGAGGAGGAGACCGAAGAGGCCGCCCCCCCGGGGGAGGACGCCCAAGAGGAGGAACAGCCCCCCCTGGTGATCGTTCCCAGCGAAGCGGAGCCCAGCTCCGCCAAGGACAGCACCATGGACGACGAGCTGGTCTTTACCGGAGAGAGCGACTTCCGCTATCTGGCCTTCGCGGACCTGAAGGAGCGTGTGCTGGAGGGAAACCTCTCCGCCCGGATGCTGGAGGAATCCATCGCCTCCATTGACGCCATGGACTTCACCCAGATGTACGCCGACCTGGTCAGCCAGCTCAACAGTCTGGAGCGGGCCCAGGACATGTACGCCCAGATTCCCGTGGCCACGCCCATGGAGGGGGCCATGCAGGGCTACGTCATCTCCAATCTGGCCAGCTCCTACGGCACGCTGAGCAGCACGGTGACGGACTTGGCCACCGGCAAGCTCCAGAAGGACTACGCCGCCGCCAAGCGCCAGCTGAAAAACGCCCAGGACCTGATCGTGGTGGGGGCGGAATCCCTGTACTTCGCCATTTTGGAGCTGGAGCAGACCAAGGGCACGCTCCAGCGGAACCTCACCGCCCTGGACCGCCAGCTGGAGGAGATGGGACTGCGCTATCAGCTGGGGCAGATTTCCGCCCTGACCCTGGAACAGGTGAAAAACGGCCGGGCCGCGCTGCAAAGCAGCCTCAGCACCCTGGAGATGAACCTCCGGCGCTGCAAGCTCCAAATGCAGGCCATGACCGGCGCCAGCCTCACCGGGTCCCTGGTGCTGGGCCCCCTGCCGGAGCTCAGTCCGGGCCTCATCGCCAGCATGGACCACAAGCCGGACCTGGAGGAGGCCAAGGAGCGCAGCTATGACCTCTTCGCCGCCAAGAAGAAGCTGGACGAGGCCAGCGACACCTATGACGACGCCCAGGCCAGCTACGCAAAGAATACATACAACCTCCGCACCGCCCGCCACACCTACGAAGCGGCGCTGTATGAGTACAAAATGGCGGTGCAGAGCTTTGAGATGAACTTTCGCAGCGCCTTTGACTCCGTAAAGGACTATCAGCAGGTTCTGAACTCCGCTCAGACCTCTCTGACCTTCCAGGAGAGCAGCTACGCCGCCATGGAGCTGAAGTACCGGCAGGGCGCCATCTCCCGCAACGCCCTGCTGGACGCGGAGGACAGCCTTACCGAGGCCAAGGACGCCGTGGCCACCGCCCAGCGGAATCTCTTCACCGCCTACCGCACCTATTCCTGGGCCGTCAACTACGGCGTGATGAACAACGGACAGACCGGCCAATGACAACGGCCAAATCGTATGGGAGGACGCACATGACAAAGAAGAATATCCTGGCGGCGCTGCTTGCCGCCGTGCTGGCGCTGTCTCTGGCCGCCTGCGGCGGCGGCGCTACGGACGATACGCCGGAGGAGGAACCCTCCGCCGCCGGCATCGCCGTCCAGGTGGAGGAAATCTCCCCGGACACCATTTATGCGGAAAACACCGTCTCCGGCCAGCTGGCGGCGGAGGACCAGTCCACCATCATGGTGGCCGTCAACGCCAAGTGCACCGCCGTCTACGCCGAGGCGGGAGACGAGGTGAAGGCTGGGGACCTGCTGTGTACCCTGGACCTGGGCAGCACCCTCTCCAGCTACAATGCCGCCGGCATCAGCTACCGCTCCGCCGTGCAGGGGTACAACGATCAGGCCGCCGTTTTTGAAAAGCAGATCGCCCTGCTGGAGAAGAGCGTCCGCGACCTCAAGGAGCTTTTTGAGATCGGCGCGGCCTCGCAGATGGAGATCGACCAGGCGGAGCTGCAGCTGCAAACCGCCGTGGCCCAGCGGAACTCCACCCTCTCCCAGCTGGAGGCCGGCATGCAGAGCGCCCTTTCCAATGTGGAGCAGCTGGACACCGTCCTGGAAAACGTGGACGCCCGGGGCAACGTCGTCGCCCCCAGCAGCGGCACCCTGGTCACCATGAACGCCACGGAGGGCAGCTTCATCTCCAACACCATGCCCCTGGCCGTTATCGACGGGGCGGAGCAGATGAAGGCCGTGGTGCAGGTCTCCGAGGCGCTGGTGCCCAAGCTCTCCGCCGGGGACACGGCGGACGTCAGCGTCAGCGCCGCGGAGCAGACCTTCGAGGCCACCATCCGCTCCGTGGAGCGGGCGGCCAACATGCAGACCCGGCTCTACACCGTCACCCTCGCCCTGCCCTCCGAGACCAGCGGACTGCTGGCGGGCATGTTCGCCGACGTCACCTTCCACACCGACGTGTCGGAGAACACCATCGTGGTGCCCACCGAGGCGGTGCTGACCCGGGGCGAGACCCAGTATGTCTTCGTGGTGGAACACGACACCGCCAAGTATGTGGAGGTCACCACCGGCCTCACCGGCAACGGCGTGACGGAGGTTCTCTCCGGTCTTTCCGCCGGGCAGCGGCTGGTCACGGTGGGGCAGGCCTACCTCAGCGACGGCGACCCGGTGCGCATTGTCTCCGGGGCCCCCGCTCCGGCGGAGACCGGGGACGCGGACTCCGCCGGGAACGCCGCCTCCGGGAGCGGAGAGGACCAGGGGGAATAAAAGAAGATGAGTATCGCCAAAGCAAGCATCCAGCACAAGGTGGCCACCATCCTGGCCAGCATCCTGATCTGCGTCTTCGGATTGATGTTCGCCACCCAGCTTCAGATGGCCCTGATGCCGGAGATGGAGATGCCCATGGCGGTGGTGGCCTGCTACTACGTGGGCGCCAGCCCCAGCGACATCGAGGAGCTGGTCACCCGGCCCCTGGAGGGGGCTATCATGTCCGTGCCCGGCGTGGATGAGATTTCCTCCACCTCCTCCGACGGCGCCAGCCAGATTCAGATTACCTATGTGGACGGCACGGACCTGGACATCGCCGCCACAAAGCTCCGGGAACAGTTCGATCAGGTAAGCCTCCCGGAGGACGCCATGGACCCGGTCATCATCAACATGAACCTCAGCGCCCTGATGCCCACAGCCATGATCGCCCTGGTGGGCGACGACCTCAGCCAGCTCCAAAGCATGGCGGAGGACCTGGTGGTCCCCGCTTTGGAGCGCATCAACGGCGTGGCCCAGGTGACGGTGAACGGCGGCGTGGAGCAGCAGATCGCCGTGGAGCTGGACCCCACCCGGGCGGCGGGCTACGGGCTCTCCGCCTCCTACGTCTCGCAATTCCTGGCGGGCCAGAACCTCATCTACCCCGGCGGGAGCCTTGAAAACGGCTCCAAGAAGCTCACCGTCTCCACCGACGCCAAGTTCCAGACGGTGGACGACGTGCGGAATATGATTCTCTCCCTCCCCACCGGCGGGGCGGTGCGCCTCTCCGAGGTGGCCAATGTCCGCCTGGAGGACAAGGACATGGACGCCATGGCAAAATCCGGCGAGTCCGCCTGCGTGGTGCTCCAGGTCTCCAAGCAGTCCGCCGCCAATGAGGTTTACGTCTCCGAGCAGGTGGTGAAGCGGCTGGAGAGCCTGAGGGAAGACCATCCCTCCCTGCGCTACTCCACCCCCTACCTCGCCAGCGACTACATCAACCAGACGGTGGACGCCGCCTATCAGAACATCCTCCAGGGCGTGCTGCTGGCGGCCCTTGTCGTCCTGCTGTTCCTCCGCCGGGGCGGGGCCACGCTGACCATCGCCGTCTCCATGCCCATCTGCATTCTGACGGTGTTCCTGCTGATGAACGCCTTCCAC
Organism: uncultured Oscillibacter sp.; assembly: GCF_910579365.1. Classification (GTDB taxonomy): domain Bacteria; phylum Bacillota; class Clostridia; order Oscillospirales; family Oscillospiraceae; genus Oscillibacter. Next base: position 5,069 of record NZ_CAJTUX010000067.1, on the reverse strand, counting down.
CTGACGCTGAACATGATGTCCCTGGGCGGCATCGCCATGGGCGTGGGCATGATCGTGGACAACTCCATCGTCGTGCTGGAGAACATCTACCGCTTCTCCGCCGAGGGCCGCAGCCGGGCGGACGCCTGTATCGAGGGCACAAAGGAGGTCACCAGCTCCGTTCTGGCCTCCACCCTCACCACGGAGGCCGTTTTCGTCCCCCTGGCCCTCACCGGGGGCATGGCGGGGATGATGTTCAAGGACTTCTGCCTCACCATCGCCTCGCTGATCTTCGCCTCCCTGGTGATCTCGCTGACGCTGGTCCCCCTCTTGTGCTACTTCACCCTGGACGAGGAGAAGGTCCGCCGCCGGGTGGAGAAGAAGGCCGCCAAGCGGCCCGGTCCCCTGAACAAGCTGACGGAGAAGATTCGCGCCTTCTATCTGAAAACCCTGGGCTTCTTCGTTCACCACCTCTTCCTGGGCATGGCCGCCTCCTTCGCCCTGGTGGTCCTCTTCGGCGTCACCCTGTTGAACACCAAGATGGTGCTGATCCCCGACATGGACCAGGGCACAATCAACCTCAGCATCCGCATGCCCATCGGCTCTCAGCTGAACGAGACCTCCGTCATCGCCGACCGGGTCACCGCCATCACGGAGGCGGAGGTCCCGGAGATCGAGGAGATGTTCTACATCGCCTCCAACGAGTCCGTCACCATGATGCTGGACATCGGCTCCAAGTCCCAGCGCCAGCGGAGCAGCAACGAGATCGCCGCAGCGCTCCGGGGCGCGCTCCGGGACATCGCGGGCTGTGAGATCACCGTCTCCGCCTCGGACTCCAGCGCCATGATGGGCGGCGGCGGGGATATCGCCGTGAACATCGAGGGCGACGATTACGACACCCTGGAGTTCCTGGCAAACGATCTCATCACCCAGATCGAGGCCCTGCCCGGCGCGGTAAACGTGAAGAGCTCCCTCTCCGACGAGGTGCCCCAGGTAAAGGTCCGGGTAAACCGGGAGGCCGCCGCTCAGTACGGTCTCACCGCCGCCTCCATCGGCGGCGCGGTCCGGTCCGAGCTCACCGGCTCCACCGCCACCCGGGTCACCGTCAACGGCCGGGAGCTGGACGTGGTAATCCGGGGAGGCGGCGCGGCCTCCCGAAGTCTGGACGCTCTGCGCTCCATGGGCGTGCCCTCCGCCTTCGGCGGAACGGTGCCCCTCTCCTCCGTGGCCGAGGTGCTCATTGAACAGGCCCCCCAGACCATCGTCCGGTCCAACCAGACCCGGCAGGTGACGATCTCCGGCGACTCCGTCAGCGGCGACACCGCCGCCATGACCGCCGCCATCTGGGAGATTCTGGACAACTACACCTTCCCCCAGGGCTACGCCGTGGAGACCGACGGCTCCTATGAGACCATGATGGAGAGCTTCGGCGACCTGCTGCTTGCCCTGGCGGCGGCGCTGCTTCTGGTGTACTTCGTGCTGGCGGTGCAGTTCGAGAGCTTTCTGATGCCCGTCATGGTCATGCTGATTCTCCCCGTGGCCTTCACCGGGTCGCTGTTCGGCCTCCCGGTCGCGGGGCGGGACCTCTCCATGCTGTCCCTGGTCTCCATCATCATGCTGGCGGGCACGGTGGTCAACTCCTCCATCATCCTGGTGGAGTACATCAAGATTCGAAGGGCCCGGGGCGAGGACCGGGAGACCGCCATCCTCCACGCCTGCCCCCTGCGGGTGCGGCCCATCCTCATGACCACGCTGACCACCATCCTCGCCATGGTGCCCATGGCCTTGGGGATCGGGGAAACCAACGAGATGATGAGCGACATGGGCATCACCATGATCGCGGGCATGGTGATCTCCACCGTCGTCACCCTGGTGTTCACGCCGGTGTACTACTCCGTCATTGATAACCTGAGCCACATCTTCCGCCGGAAGGATAAGGGGGAAAAGCCCCCGAAAAAGCGGACCCTCTTCCGGCGCAGGGGCGGGGAGCTCCCCCCTCCCGAGGCTCCGCAGACCCCTGAGCGCGTCCCCGCGGAAACCACCTGACCATACAAAAGCGGGCCGCCTATATTAAGGCGGCCCGCTGTGTTTTCTCTTTACCTGGTTTCCCCGGCGGGCTCCTCCTCCAGGCCCAGCAGCGCCCTGCCGTGCTGGTCCAGGTGGGGCAGCAATTCGCCGTAGGACAGCTGAAACACCTGGGGCCCGGCGGCGTAGCACGCCAGCTCGTAGGGGGAGAAGGCCACGGTCATGCCCTCCTGGTCAAAACTGACGGCGTAGCTGGGCCAGTCCGCCAGAATGTCGGCGTAATCCTCCCAGTAGTAGTCGGAGGCGGCTGTCCCCATCTCCGCCGCCGCCTCCTGGGCCCTGTTCACCAAAGCCTGGTGGACGTACTCCCGAAGGTCCCCGCCCTTGTCCAGAATCTCCGCCTCGAAAAACTCCCCGGTCTCCAGATCGAAATTCCAGCTCATCAGGATGCTGTTGGGATGGGCCCCGCCTGTGTAGGTGCTGTAGACGCCGGAGACGCTGATCAGCTTCTCCGTCTGGTACACCGTACAGCGGAGGTCGTCCGTGTAAGCCACAGGAGTCAGGCCGGTCTCGTTTCGAAAGGCCCAGTCCGCCTTGGCGCTCTCCGCCAGGGTCTGAGGATTGGATTTCCATTGGCCAAAATGGGCGTTGAAGGTCTCCACCGCCGCCAGGGCCTCCTCCCCTTCTCCGGAGGAGGCCGCCTCCAGCGCGTTCCCGTCCTCCGTCAGCGCCCTCAGCACCGGCAGCTCATAGGCGCACTCCGCCAGCACCGTGCCGTTCCCGTCCCGGATGGTCTTCTCGTACTCCTCCATCTCCACCGAAAAGACGGCGGCGGCGGCCGGCGGGGCCGGCAGGGCGTTTTTCACATTGGTCAACGTCTCCCCGGCGCAGCCGGCTAAGGCGCTTAGTACCAGAAACAGAGCGATCATGGTACTCATCCGTGTTCCTCCTTACCTCGCCGTCCCCCCGTCTCCCCGGCAGATCACCGGACCCGTCCGCCACTCGTCCGGGACGGCGGCGGGGTCGGGACAGGCCAGGGCCCAGAGCCGGCCGGCCCGGACCTCCAGGCCGAAGAGGCGCCGGGCCTCTTCCGGCAGGCGGCGGACGGCGGCGGGCTTGGTCAGCACCGGCAGGGCGGCGTTCCGCATCCCGGCCAGCAGGGCCGTTCCCCCCTCGCTGGCCGCCAGGACCCGCAGATAAGCGGGCCGCTCCGGCGGCGCGGGGGGCAGTCCCAAATAGGCCCGGAACACCGTCCGGCGGAGCCGGGCCAGGGGATAGCGTTTCGTTTTCACGTTTGTCAGCAGCTCCTCCACCGACGGGGCGGAGGGGGCATAGCGGGCGAAGCGGCGGCACAGGCCCTCGTTCCCCTGGTCCAGCGCGGCCCAGTCCGCCTCCTCCAAAAAGCGCATCCGGGCCAAAACCGCCCGTTCGCAGTTCGCCAGCGCCGCCGGGGCGCGGCCTGCGGCCCGCTCCGCGCGGTACGCCTCCGCCATGGCGGGGGCCATGAGGGAAAGGGCCGTTTCCTCCTCCCCCCGGGCAAGCAGCGCCCGGATGGCGGAGGCGGAGGCAAAACCGCCCTCCGCCTCGGCGCTGTCGTGTCCCGCTCCCCGGCGGGGCACGGCCACAGGCCGGATGCCGCTGCCCCGAAGGGCCTTGCAGTACTCCACGCCCAAGGTGTCGTTGGGCCGGGCCAGCGCTCCGGCGTCCTCCCCGGAGAGCAGGGCCTCCACGGCCCGCTGGCGGGCGGCAGGGAAGCTGTCCCCCTTTTTCAGCTCCTCCCGGAGCTTGGGGGGAAACGCCTCGGAGCAAAGGGCCTCCGCCACGCGGACCAGGGCCCCGGCGTCCCCGCTCTCGCTTCCAAAAACCAAATGGGTAACCGCCCCCGCGGACCTCAGAATCTCCACGGCCCCGGCGGCGAAGCCCTCCGCCGAGGAAAGCGCCCACGGCAGCGGCAGCTCCAGCACCAGATCCGCCCCGCTTCGCACGGCGGCGGCGGCCCGGGCAAACTTGCCCGCAACGGCAAAGTCCCCCCGCTGGACAAAGCTCCCGCTCATGACGCAGACAATGGCGGTATCCCGGCCCAACAGGCGGCGGGTCTCCTCCATCAGATACACATGGCCATAATGAAGGGGATTGTATTCTGTTATCATACCAGCGACGGGCATAAAATTCCCCCCTGAAGTGGTGACAAAAAAGTGACATTTCGGTAAAAAGGCGGTTGTAACTCCCAGAAAGTCTGGTATAATGGACTTGGACAACGGGAGAAGGGCTGCCTTTTCGCGTATTATCTTATATGAAATTCTGGAAAGGCGCAAGCCCTTCCCAAAAAGAGGAGACGGTAAACATGAACATTCTAGTCATCAACGCGGGGAGTTCCTCCCTGAAGTATCAGCTTCTGGACCCGGAGAGCGGCGTTCTGCTGGCCAAGGGCCTGTGCGAGCGCATCGGCATCGACGGCAAGTTCACCTACAAGGCTGAGGGGAAGAAGACCCTGGACGCCATTGATATCCCCATGCCCACCCACTCCGAGGCCATCCAGGCCGTGCTGGACGCGGTAGCCGACAAGGACAACGGCGTCATCGCCTCCATGAGCGAGATCGGCGCGGTGGGGCACCGGGTGGTCCACGGCGGCGAGGCCTTCAATAAGTCCGTGCTTATTGACAGCGCGGTACTCAAGGCCATTGAGGACTGCATCCCCCTGGCCCCCCTCCACAACCCCGCCAACCTGACGGGCATCCGGGCCTGCCAGAAGGTGATGCCCGGCGTGCCCATGGTGGCTGTGTTTGACACCGCCTTCCACCAGACCATGCCCCCCCAGGCCTATATGTACGCCCTGCCCTACGCCTGGTATGAAGAGGACAAGGTCCGGCGCTACGGCTTCCACGGCACCAGCCACAAGTACGTGGCCGGCCGGGCCGCCGCGATGCTGGGCAGAAAGCCCGAGGAGCTCAAGCTCATCTCCTGCCACCTGGGCAACGGCTCCTCCATCACCGCCGTGGACGGCGGCAAAAGCGTGGACACCTCCATGGGCTTCACCCCCCTGGCGGGCGTGCCCATGGGCACCC
>NZ_CAJTUX010000066.1 GCF_910579365.1 uncultured Oscillibacter sp. | reverse complement strand
TTTCTGTATCATTCCCTCATTATACTACTTTTCCCTCTATTGGTACAGTTTCTAACGGAATACAAGGGTCCCGGCGGGGATGTGGTGATCCCGGAGGGCGTGAAGGAAATCGGCCCGGATGCCTTCTGTGACTGCCACAGCCTTCAAAGCGTCACCATCCCGGAGAGTGTGAGGAAAATCAGCTCCTATGCCTTCGGGGAATCCAGCCTTCAAAGCGTAACCATCCCGAAGAGCGTCCGGTCAATTGGAACGAGTGCTTTCTGCGAATGTAAGAACCTGACCAGCGTGACGTTTCAGGACCGGGAGAACGCGGTGGGAATTGAGCTGAACATATTCAGTAATTCCCCCAACATTACCAATGTCGCCATCCCCAGATGCGTCGCAAGGATCGCCCATGTGCTTTTCGAGAACACCCTATGGCTCAAAAAATTGGGGGAGTTTGCAGTCTTGGACCATTTTCTGATCAAATACCAGGGGAGAGAAACGAACGTGGTCATTCCGGAGGAGATCGAGGAACTGGGCTGGTATTCGTTTGAACGCTGCGACTGTGTGAAAAGCGTCACCATCCCGGAGAGTGTCACAGAAATCGGCCACGGTTCGTTCAGGAACTGTGCAAACCTTCAGAGCGTGACCATTCCAAAGAGCGTCGAGGAGATCGACAAGTCCGTATTTGAGGGCAGCTGCCCGGCAATCATCGCGCCCCATATCCCCATTGATGATTTTGCGCCGAAGAACAAGCCCGGCGCGTGCGCCGGCTTTGCCAAGGCGTATCTGGACGGTATGGAATTGGACGAGGAAATCAAGGCGGAGTATCTCGAGTACATCAAGGGCCATAAGAAAAAGCTCTACCCCGATGCTGTCCGGCACGAGGAGCTTTTGCAGCTCATGTTTGCCGATAAGGTGATTCCCCGGAAGGATATCGACCTGCTTCTGGAGGAGTGCGACAAACAGAAGAACGCCGCCGCCAAGGCGGCGGTGCTGGAGTACGCGCACCAATTCCTTGGCGCGGCGGACTCCGACAAGAGCTACAAGCTGTAAACCGGAGGTTTCCCATGAACATCAAAGAAGCGAAGGAACAGATCAAAAACGCCGTCACGGCCTATTTTTCCAAGGACGAGTTCGGAAACTACGTCATCCCCATCGAGCGACAGCGCCCGGTCTTCATGATCGGCGCGCCCGGCATCGGCAAGACCGCCATCATGGAGCAGATCGCCCAGGAGCTGAACGTGGGCCTGGTTTCTTACTCCATGACCCACCACACCCGCCAGAGCGCCCTGGGCCTGCCCTATATCAAAAAGGAGGAATACGACGGGGAGGAGTTCAGCGTCTCTGAGTATACCATGAGCGAGATCATCGCCTCCGTCTACAAGCTGCGCAAAGAGACCGGCTGCCGGGAGGGCATTTTGTTCCTGGACGAGATCAACTGCGTCTCGGAGACCCTGGCCCCCTCCATGCTGCAATTTTTGCAGTACAAGGTCTTTGGCACCCACCGGATTCCCCAGGGCTGGATTGTCGTCACGGCGGGCAACCCGCCGGAGTATAACAAATCCGTCCGGGAATACGACATTGTCACCTGGGACCGCCTGAAGCGGGTGGATGTGGAGCCGGATTATGAGACCTGGAAGGAATACGCCTACAAAAAGGGCATCCACGGGGCAATTCTGACGTTTTTGGAAATCAAGAAGAACTATTTTTACATTGTGGAAACCACCGTGGACCGCAAGAGCTTCGTCACCGCCCGGGGCTGGGAGGATTTGTCGGAAATGATGAAGCTCTACGAGCGCCACGGCCTGACCGTAGATCAGAAGCTCACGGCCCAATACCTGCAAAATCCCGCTGTGGCCCGGGAGTTCGCGGTCTACTACGACCTCTATAATAAATACCGCTCCGACTATCAGATCGAAGATATTTTGGACGGAAAAGCCTCCAGCTCCATCCAGAACCGGGCGCGTTCGGCGCGGTTCGACGAGCGCTTGTCCCTGCTGGGGCTGCTGATCGACGCCATGAATGCGGAGATGCGCCGGGCGGTGGAAACGGACAACGCGATTTTGGAAAACCTGCGGGTCCTGAAACAGATAAAAGCCGAGCTGAGCCGGGAAGACGCGCCCTATGTGACCGTTCTGCACAAATATCTTGATGAGGAGCGGAAGGTCCTGCGCCTGGGGGAGAAGGCGAACTCGATTGACTATGAGACGCGATATTCTTACCACTATGTGATCCGTTTTCTGGAGGATATCTTGGACGCGCTGAACCGGGCGGGCGTTTCCGGGAACAAGGAGGCGTTCCAGCGTATCAAGGCGTCCTATGACGCTTCCACGGCGGCCCACAAAACCGGAAACGTCAAAATCAAGGCGCGTCTGGAGAATTTGTTCCGCTTTGTGGATGAGGTTTTTGAGGACGGGCAGGAGACGCTGATTCTGGTGACGGAGCTGACCGTACGCTATTACTGTGCGAAATTTATCTCGAAATTCGGCTGTGACGCGTACTTCAAGCACAACCAGGACTTGCAGTTCTATCAGAGAAAGCAGGAACTTTTGACGGAGATCGCCGCCTTGGAGGAGCTTTGAGTGGATAAAGCGTCCGCGTTTAATGAAAAAATCTCGCCCGGGCTTTTTCTCATGGTTATGAATCCTTGAGCCACTCTTGAGCTCATCCAGGGAGACATGTTCCTGGCCGCAGGCTTTCTTCCTGGCCTTGGCCGCTTTGTGCCAGGCGGCAAATTGCGCCTCTTTGAAGTTCCCTGCCTTGATCCAGGCAAAACACCGCTTGTACTCCCGGCGGTACTCCTGGAAAACCTGGTCGCTCCTGCGGCTCTCCGCCCACGTTTGGACGGGGACGGTGCTGCGGCAGAGCTTCCCGGACGGGCCGGGACGGCTGCAATACTCCGCCGTAATCCGTCCGGCGATGGGGAAGTATCTCCCGCAGCTCCTGCACCGCCGGACGGGGATCCCCCGCCTGACACATTCCCGGAGAGAAATCAGGTCCCGAATCGTGTTGGGGGATAGGCTTTCCCCGCAGCCTCCGCCTCGGATCATACCAAGGCTGATGGGAGCCGGTTCAAAACGGAAGATGTCGTCCTTCCGAGGGCCGTCAAACAGATAGGCTTGAATAGACAAGCGCCATGGAGCGAATCTCCGTGGCGCTGTTGTCCGCATCTACTCAATCGTTTTCCACTAACGGATAAAGTTCGTTCTCTGAGTCGCTTCCCGCTCCGGGAGACCGTATTTCTCCCTGCCCAGTTCGATGCTCCGCATGAGGAACGTCATATTCCGGGCCAGGGTTCGCATGGTCTGCAAGCCCTCTGCGTCTTGGCTTGCCTCGCCGGCTCCCCAAGCCATGGACGCTGTTCCAGTACTGGCTGGAGGCTACGGGCATTCCAGAGATCGTGAAAAATTTGTTCAGTTCGTCAAATGCGGCAGGGAGGCCGCCCCGCCGGGCAACAGCGGCGGCGGCGCCTACCTTCATCGTCTTGTCAAAGGGCGTGCTGAAAAAGAGATGGGTCAGGAAGGCCGCCAGCGTGGCGTTGGCGGAAGCGAAGTAGACGGGGCTGCCTACTGCCAGACCGTCACAAGCCTCCAACTTCGGGGTAATTTCATTGACGGCGTCGTCAAAGACGCACTTGCCCTTTTCTGCGCACTTGCCGCAGGCGATGCAGCCACGAATGGCCTTGTTCCCGATTTGAATGATCTCGGTTTCAATCCCCTCTGCCTTAAAAACCGTTTCCATCTCCCGCAGGGCGAGAGAGGTGTTGCCGTTGGGCCGGGGACTGCCGTTAATCATCAGAACCTTCCTATGGGGACCTCCATGGGTTCGGGTTTATGTACTTAGTAATTTTCCGCGCGGACCTCAAAATAAGCCTGGGGATGGGCGCAGACAGGGCAGACCCACGGGGAGGCCGTACCGGCCACGATGTGTCCGCGGTTCCGGCACTCCCAGACCTTGGCCTCGCTCTTCTTGAAGACCTCCTGGGCCTCTACATTGCGGAGCAGGGTCCGGCAGCGCTCCTCGTGGCGCTTCTCAATCTCACCAACGGCGCGGAATTTGGCGGCCAATTCAGGGAAGCCCTTCGCCTCGGCGGTCTCGGCAAACCCGGCGTATATATCCGTCCACTCGTAGTTTTCGCCGTCGGCGGCGGCTCCCAGGTCCTCAGCAGTGGACCCGATGACCGCCAGTTCCTTGAACCACATTTTGGCGTGCTCTTTCTCATTGTCCGCGGTTTTCAGGAACAGGGCGTCGATCTGCTCAAAGCCCTCCTTCTTGGCCTTGGAGGCGAAGTAGGTGTACTTGTTCCGGGCCTGGGACTCCCCGGCGAAAGCGGACTCCAGGTTCTTCTCGGTCTGCGTTCCGGCGTATTTGGACATGATAAATTCCTCCTTTTCAAATTTAGGGGATGAATGAGAAAAGTTACAAAAAGGCTCTAAAAACGCAGTTTTTAGAGCCTTTAGTGCGCCCGACTGGATTCGAACCGGCGGCCTACAGAGTCGGAGCCTTCTGACATCCAAAGCGAAAACCCTGTATTTGCAGTGCTTTCAACGATTCCGCACAAACTCCAACAGATTAAAGCGACACGCTGGAACCATTGCGGCGCAGTGGTTTCAGCGGCTTTTTCTGATTCCGCAAAACAGTAGTCAAATAGTAGCCGGCACTGCGGAACATATTCAAGCAACCCGGTTCAACTGGCTCACCCGGTCAATAAATTCCTTCATATCCTCAAGGTAGGAATAAGGAGCGTACTCTGAATAAATCTCCGGAGAATCCAAAATGACGATCTGCACCCCTTCCGCCCGCAGGGCCTCCAATGTTCCCGGCAGGCACCAGGCCCCATCCGGCGTCTTGCAAAGATAGGCAAGGCAACCTGGCTGGCCGAAGACCTTGGCCACACCATAGATTTTTTTATCGCCCATTTATTTCACCTTCAGATTCCTTAATCGGTTTAAAGAGTCCTGCTCCGTTTGGATTAATCCGTCGGAGTGTTCCTGATATAGTTTTTGCCCCAGCTCCGGAGTCAGGTATTTGTAAATATGCTGATGATTCTAGAGATTGAAAATCAGCTTCTGTGACATGCAAAGTATCTCTGTGAAACATTCTGCAAGAATTTTGATATTTTCTATTGAACGCTGATATCCTGCACAAATATATTCCTGTAGAATAAAAGACACTGGTTGAAATGGCAGAAAACACCTGGCGGCAGGAGGGAGGCTTCAACATGAACATGCCTGGCCCAAACAGTGGAATCGCACGGTTTTTAACCAAAATCTGCGACCTGATTTTTTTGAACGCGGTCTTCATCCTTACCTCATGCACCGTCGTCTGTTTGGGGGCGGCGGTCACGGCCCTTTACATGACAGCGATGGAGCTATACCAGGAAAGGGACTGCACCCCCGTTCGGGATTTCCTTCGGAATCTGCGGAAAATCTTCACCGCCTCAACGCCGGCGGCGGTACTGCTGCTGGCGGACCTGACGCTGCTGGCTGTCCTTTACCGGGTCCTCTATGCCGAGAGGCTTCTGTTTCCGCCGGAGCTGTTTGTGCTGTTTTGTATCGCTGCTGTGATTTTGACAGCTATCCTGTCCTGGTTGTTTCCACTCCTGGCCTGTTTTGAAAATACCTTCTCCAGGCATCTCAGGAATGCCGTGCGGCTGGCGCTGGCAAAGCTCCCAATTACGTTTTTTATAACAGCGGTCAATCTCCTGCCGGTTCTGGCGCTCCTTTTTCTGCCGCAGTTTTTCGGCCCGATTCTGGGCGCGTGGCTGCTGATCGGGGCCGCGGCGGGAGCCTATGGGAACCTCTTTTATCTGCGCAGGACATTCAAGCAGTAACAAAACAATGCAGTCTCAGAAGGAGATGAAATCATGAGCAAATATCTCTCTTATGACGGGTATGCCCTGGTTTTCGAGGACGATTTTAACGGGGAAACTCTGGATAGAACCAAATGGAATGTAGAACTGCACGAGCCGGGCTGGGTCAATGAGGAGCTTCAAGCCTACGTAGACGCGGAAGATGTCCTGTCCCTGCGGGACGGCTTCCTCCATATCCGCCCCACCAGGCTGGCGCTGGGGGATGGAAGCGTCTTTTACCGCTCCGGACGGATTTCCACCCAGGGAAAGCACGAGTTTACCTATGGGATTTTCGAGGCCCGCTTGAAGGTTCCGCAGGGAAAAGGGTTTCTCCCGGCTTTCTGGCTGATGACGGGGGACGAGGAGCGCTGGGGCCAGTGGCCCGTCTGCGGCGAGATCGACGTCTGTGAGGTCCTGGGCCACGAGCCCCGGACGAACTACGGCACGCTCCACTACGGCCTGCCCCACGAGCAGAGCCAGGGGGCGGTTACTCTGCCGGAGGGGGACTTTGCGGCGGATTTCCACACCTTCTCTTTGGAGTGGCTTCCCGGGTGCATCCGCTGGTATGTGGACGGCAGGCTGTTCCACCAGGTGGAACAGTGGTTTTCCGCCGGGGCGGATGGCTTCCGCAAGCCCTTCCCAGCGCCGTTTGACCATAACATGTATGTGATTTTGAATCTGGCGGTGGGCGGCGTTTGGCCCGGCCCGCCGGATGAAGCAACAGACTTTGCCCGCGCCGCTTTTGAGGTGGACTACGTGCGGGTATACCGGAAAACACGTCAATCAATGGAGGAGCTATGATGGAGAAAATCCGCTTTTTGGATGAGAACGGAACCTTTGAACTGAGAAATCCCGAGGCGGTCAGCGGCCTCTACTTTCCACTGGCCAGTGAGACCGGGATGAAAAGCGCCATTGCCCCCGATCTGGCCGGAGACAGCAAGCTGGACCAGGAGTCTTTTCTTCTGGAGCCGGTGAGCATCGGGGACCTGCGAAACAGCCGCAGCACCCGAAACTTCTGGTGCGTGACGGAACAGGGCTGCTGGTCCGCCTCCGGCGTCAGCGCCGAACAGGAGGCCGCCCGCTTTACGCCGGACCAGGACGAGAGCGTCCTGACGGCGGGATTCTTGTGGCAGACGGTGCGCCGGACCTCAAGGCGCTATGGCCTTCAGGCGGAGCTGACGGCCTTTGTGCCGCCGGATGAGAATGTGGAGATTCTGGAGGTGCGGGTGACAAACCGGGACGCTGCGCCCCAGCGCGTCACCGGCGTCGCGGCGGTTCCCATTTACGGCCGGAGCGCGGACAACCTCCGGGACCACCGGAATGTGACCTCCATGCTCCACCGGATCAAGACCACAAAATACGGTGTCTGCGTGAAACCCACCATGTCCTTTGATGAAAAGGGCCATCGGGAAAACCGCCGGATTTACTATGTCTGCGGAACAACCGGGAACGGCGGCGCCCCCGCCGGATTCTACCCGGCGGTGCAGGAGTTTGTGGGCGAGGGCGGCACATTTCTCCATCCCCGGGCCGTCTGCGAGGACCGGGAGGCCCGGCCCGCCGGGATTGAGATCGACGGCAGGGAGGCTATGGGCGGCATCCGCTTCCCCGAGGTCACTCTGGGACCTGGAGAAACGTCGGTGTACCTCGTCTTCCTGGGAATCACGGAGGACGCCGGGGATATGGCGCGGATTGTATCGTCCTACGGCACAGAGGAACGGGTCCATGCCGCCCTGGAGCGCACAAAAGCCTATTGGCAGGACAAAGTAAACGTCCGCTACCAGACCGGCTCGGCGGACTTCGACCGCCTGATGCGCTGGGTGAGCCTCCAGCCCTTTCTGCGGCGGATCTATGGCTGTTCCTTCCTGCCTCACCACGACTATGGCCGGGGAGGCCGGGGCTGGCGGGACCTCTGGCAGGACTGCCTGTCTCTGCTGCTGATGGACCCCGGCGGCGTGGGGGAGATGATCCAGGCCAGCTTCGGCGGCGTGCGGATGGACGGAACCAACGCCACCATCATCGGCCAGGGCCTGGGGAACTTCGTCGCGGACCGCAACGGCATCGCCCGAGTATGGATGGACCACGCCCTCTGGCCCTTGATGACCACCAAGCTCTACATCGACCAGACGGGGGACCTTGATATCCTGCGCGTGAAGGTCTCCTACTTCAAGGACCCCCAGGCTATGCGGGGTACAGAGATCGACGGACAGTGGGACCCGGCGTACGGAAACAGGCAGCGGACGGCTTCCGGCGAGGTCTACACCGGCAGTATTTTGGAGCATCTGCTGATTCAGCACCTCACCGCCTTTTATGAGGTGGGGGAGCACAACATCTTCCGCCTCCGGGGGGCCGACTGGAACGATGCCCTGGACATGGCCCCGGAGCGGGGGGAGAGTGTGGCCTTCACCTGCGCCTACGCAGGCAATCTCAAGGACCTGGCGGGGCTTCTCCGGCGGCTGGCCGAGACCTGGAAGAACGTGGAGCTGGCGGAGGAGTTGGAGGAGCTGCTTTGGACGTCGCCCATGGCCTACGACGATCTGCCGGAGAAAAAGGCGGTCTTGGAGCGATACACCCAGCGCTGCGCCCACAATGTCAGCGGCGGGACTATCCGGGTCCTCCCGATGGAGCTGGCGGAGGACCTGGAGGGCAAAGCGGACTGGCTGATGGAGCACATCCGCCGTCAGGAGTGGATCGCGGACGGGAGGGACGGCTGGTTCAACAGTTACTATGACAACCATGGGCAGCCCCTGGAGGGCGTTGCGGAGACCGGCGCACGCATGATGCTTACCGGACAGGTGTTCGCCATCATGAGCGGGACCGCCACGGAGGAACGGGTGAAGGCCATTACCCGCAGCGCCGACAAATACCTTTACAAGCAAGAGGCCGGGGGCTACCGGCTGAACACGGACTTCCACGAGCTGAAATTCGACATGGGCCGGATGTTCGGCTTTGCCTACGGGGAGAAGGAGAACGGAGCGGTGTTCTCCCACATGACGGTGATGTATGCCAACGCCCTGTACCGCCGGGGTTTCGCCCGGGAGGGCTATAAGGCGCTCCAGACTCTGGCGGAGGCCGCTCTGGATTTTGAGACCAGCAAAATCTATCCCGGCATTCCGGAGTATTTCAACGCCGAGGGCCGGGGGATGTACCACTACCTCACCGGCGCGGCCAGCTGGTACATGCTGACGGTGATCACGGAGGCGTTTGGTGTGCGGGGGGAGAACGGCAGCCTGGTGATTGCCCCGAAGCTGGTGCGGGAGCAGTTCGGCGAAACAGGGACCGCCGCCTTGACCCTTCCCTTCGCCGGGAAGCGGTTCCAGGTGACCATTGTGAACCTGAACAGAAAGGACTACGGCGAGTACCGGCTGGAAAAGGCGTACCTGACCACGGCGGACGGCCCTCAAATGCGGCGGTTGCCGGTGGCGGAAGGACGGATCCTGCTGGACCGGGCGCTTCTGGACCAGCTGCCTGTAACGGAAAATCAGATCACAATGGAATTGATGTAAGGAGATGACGCGCGATGCAGTATGGATTTTTTGACGATCAGGCCCATGAGTACGTGATCACCCGGCCCGACACCCCGGCCCCTTGGGCCAACTACCTGGGCTCCCCGGAATACGGAGCCCTGATTTCCAATAACGCCGGGGGGTACAGTTTTGTAAAATCCGGGGCCAACGGGCGGATTTTACGGTATGTGTTCAACCAGTTCGACCAGCCGGGGCGGTACCTCTATCTTCGGGACAACGAGACGGGGGACTTCTGGTCCGCCTCCTGGCAGCCGGTGGGAAAGGACCTGGATACGTACAAAAGTGAATGCCGCCATGGAATGGGCTACACGGTCATGACGGCGGATTACGGCGGCATCCACAGCGAGGCGGCTTATTATGTGCCCTTGAAGGGGACCCACGAGGTCTGGCGTCTGACGGTGCGCAACGACTCGGACCGGCCCCGGACGCTGACCCTCACCGGCTACGCGGAGTTCACCAGCCACGGCAACTACGAGCAGGACCAGGTGAACCTGCAATATTCCCAGTTTGTCACCAGGACTCTGTTTGACGAAAACCGGGTCCGCCAGCAGATTCACGGCAACCTGGACGCGGCGGAGAGCGAGGTGGACGCCAAGTCCGTCATCGAGCGGTTCTTCGGACTGGCCGGGGCGGAGGTTTCCTCCTACTGCGGCGACAGGGCGGAATTTCTGGGACCCTACCGGGACTACGGCAATCCCGTCGGCGTGGAGCGGGGAAATCTCTGGAATCAGCTGGGCTACAACGGCAACAGCTGCGGCGCGCTCTCAACGGCGGTGTCCCTGGAGCCGGGAGAGGCCGTGACGGTGGCTTTTCTGCTGGGGGAGAAGTACGAGCGGGAAAGCGCCGCCCTTCTGAAGGCGTATCAAGACCCGGAGGCGGTCTGTGAACGGGAACTGGAGGCCCTGAAACAGTTCTGGCACGGCAAGCTCTCCCGTTTCCAGGTCAAGACCCCCTGTCCGGAGTTCGACACCATGATCAACACCTGGAACGCCTACAACAGCTTCATCACCTTCACCTGGTCCCGGGCGGCGTCGTTCATTTACTGCGGTTTGCGCAACGGCTACGGCTACCGGGACACGGTGCAGGACATCCAGGGCGTCATCCATCTGGAGCCGGAGGCGGCGGCGGAGAAAATCCGCTTCATGCTCTCGGCCCAGGTGAACCACGGCGGTGGACTGCCCCTGGTGAAATTCACCCACGACCCGGGCCATGAGGACACACCGGAGGACGCCTCCTACATTCAGGAGACCGGCCACCCAGCTTACCGGGCCGACGACGCGCTGTGGCTGTTCCCCACGGTCTACAAATACATCGCCGAGACCGGGAACGTTGGGTTTTTGGATGAGGTCATTCCCTTTGCCAATCGGGATGAGGGCACCGTTTACGAGCATCTGAAGCGGGCGCTGGACTTTTCCCTGAAGCACCTGGGTCCCCACGGCATGCCCGCCGGGCTTCACGCCGACTGGAACGACTGCCTGCGGCTGGGGGCGGCGGGGGAGTCCTCCTTTGTGGCCTTCCAGTTCTACTACGCCTTTACCGTCCTGCGGGAGTTTGCCGCCTGCGAGAAGGACAGCGGCTATCTGGCCTGGCTGGAGCGGGAGCAGGGAAAACTCAAAACCCTGCTCAACGACCTGTGCTGGGACGGGGACCGGTTTATCCGGGGCTTTACCGAGGCCGGCGAGGTCATCGGAAACCACAGCGCCCCGGAGGCCAACCTGTGGCTCAACCCCCAGAGCTGGGCGGTCATCAGCGGCCTGGCGGACGGGAAACAGGCCGAGCTGGCCATGAACAACGTCTATAACCGGCTGAATACCGACTACGGCGCCATCCTCATGGACCCGCCCTACCACACCCACGCCTTCGATGGGGCGCTGGCCGTCATCTACAACGCGGGGGTCAAGGAGAACGCCGGGGTCTTCTCCCAGTCTCAGGGCTGGCTGATTCTGGCGGAGGCCCTTTTGGGTCACGGGAACCGGGCCTTCCAGTATTTCAGGGAAAACGCCCCCTCCATGCAGAACGACCGGGCGGAGATTCGGAGAATCGAGCCCTACTGCTACGGCCAGTTCACCGAAGGCCCGGCCAGTCCCCACGCCGGACGGTCCCACGTCCACTGGCTCACCGGCACGGCCTCCACGGTCATGGTGGGCTGTGTGGAGGGCATCCTGGGCATGCGGCCGGACCTGGGCGGGCTGAAAATAGCGCCCTCCATCCCGAGGGAATGGAAGGCGCTGGAGATCGAGAAGGATTTCCGGGGGAAAAGGCTCCACATTCTGGTGGAAAATCCAAATGGAAGGGAGTCCGGCTGCGAGTCCCTGACGGTGAACGGAATGCCCATGGAGGGAAACTACGTGCCGGAGGCCTGCCTCACGGCGCGGACGGAAATTGTCCTGACGATGTGACAGACTCCCGGTTCACGTTCCAGTTGTTCATGTAGTTCCTGTCCCGGTAGGCCTTGGGCGTCATGCCCATCTGCGTGCGGAAATGCTGGATGAAATGGCTCTGGGAGGAGTAGGACAGCATGGCGGCGATGTCCGCGAAGTCGTAGTCGCTGAAGCGGAGGAGATTCTTCGCCATGTCGATCTTCCGCTGGCGGATGTACTCGCTGACGGAAATGCCGGTCTCTTGCTTGAAGATGCGGGACAGGTGGGCCGGGGAGATGGAGATGGCGGAGGCCAGCTCCTGGATCGTAATACGGTCCATGATGTGGACGTAAATGTAGTCGATGGCCTCCGCCACCTGCTTGGAAGAGGCGATGCGCTTTTTCAGGTTCCGCATGCGGCAGACATAGTCCAGGGCCATCTGGTCGTGGACGTAGACGATTTCCGCCATATTGGTGCAGCAGTCCATCCGGCGGATGTACTCGTCGCTGAGGCCGAAGGCCTCCTCCATGGCCATGCCGCCCTCCATGCAGAACCGGGCCAGCATGGCTGCTGTCACTACGAAGTGATAGCGCAGATTGGTCACCCGGTCCTCGGAGAGCTGCCCCACGCCCTCCATGTTCTCAAAGGCGCCCCGGCTGCAGTTCTCCTGTACTGCGTCGATCATTCCCTCCGCCACGGAGCGGTAAAACAGAAACTCCTCCCCGGGCTCCCGGTGGCTGGTGACCTCCCGCTCCCCGTCGGCCTCCAGTGGCTTCCACTTCGCTACTCCATTCATACTGTACACCTCCTTGAGCGTTTTCTAGGATTCAAATATATCATAAATTTGACATTTCGGCAAGGGGAGGCCGAGAGCTTTTTGCAGAGGATATTTAAGAACCATATGAAAACTATCTAAAGTTCAACATGAATTTGATATATCTTTCTTTAATTTTGTATACTTCCTTCAAGCGATACCTTATAATGAAGGCAATATTACAGCGGCGGGCTGTATCAAATTGGAAATAGGAGGAAACGATCATGAAGAGAAGAATTATGAGTATTGCGCTTGCGGCCCTGACGATTCTGGGCCTTCTGAGCGGCTGCGGCGGCGGAGGCGGCGGAAATGCGTCCGGCGGCGCGGAGACAGAAGCCGGAGACGGCGGCAAGGTTCTCAATATCTATGTATGGAACCAGGAGTTCCAGGGAAAGTTCAACGACAACTACCCCGAGGTGGAAAAGCTCTCCAACGACAAATCCATTACCTATCTGAAAGACGGCACCGAGGTCCACTGGATCGTCAACCCCAACCAGGACGGCGTCTATCAGCAGAAGCTGGACGAGGCCCTGGCCAAGCAGGGGAGCGCACCCGCCGATGAAAAGATCGACATGTTCCTGGTGGAGGCCGACTATGCCCTGAAGTACATCGATCCCGACGTGAACGTGGCCCTGCCCCTCTCTCAGCTGGGTATCACTGCGGCGGATGTGCCCAACCAGTACAAGTACACCCTGGAGGCCATGACCACCGCCGACGGTGAGATCCGGGGCCTGAGCTATCAGGCCACCCCGGGCATGCTGGTATACCGCCGCTCCATCGCCCAGGCGGTGCTGGGTACCGACGACCCCGAGACCGTGGGCGCCGCCGTGTCCGACTGGGACAAGTTTTATGAGACCGCCGAGCAGATGAAGGCCGCCGGCTACTATATGTACTCCGGCCGGGCCGACACCTATCGGGTCTACTCCAACAACGTCTCCGCTCCCTGGGTGGACGACGGCACCGTGGTGGTGGACCAGAGCATGATGAACTGGGTAGAGCGCTCCATGCAGGACACCCAGGAGGGGATTAACCACAATGTTCCGGGCCAGTGGATCGACGAATGGAACAAGGATATGGGCCCCAGCTCCAAGGTCTTCTGCTTCTTCCTGCCCGCCTGGGGCTTGGATGTGTGCATCAAGCCCAACGTGGAGGGCACCGACGCCGCCCAGGACTGGGCCGTCTGTCCCAGCCCCCAGGGCTTCTACTGGGGCGGCACCTGGCTGATTGCCGCCAACGGCACCGATAATATGTCCCAAGTCAAGCAATGCCATTAAGTTAACCAGAAATAACCAAATAGCAGCGATATGGGAGGAAG
>NZ_CAJTUX010000065.1 GCF_910579365.1 uncultured Oscillibacter sp. | reverse complement strand
GTGTCAGACAGCTTTGTTAGATTACCAGATCATCCGCTCTTTGTCAACTACTTTTCCGCCTTTTTTCTCCTTTTTTGTAAAATAACGGCGAAACGGCAAAATTCCGGTATGACCTCTATGCAGTTCCTACAACATCATTCCCGATTCTCCCGCCAAAAAGGCCGGTCCTCCTCGAAGGACCGGCCCATCCGGACGCAAAGCAGAGTACTTCTAGGGCTCCGTCACCACCACCAGAAACCGAATGTTCTCCCCTTCCGGCAGCGCGGCTTCCCGCCCCAGCGCCTCCAAAAGCGCCGCATACTCCTGGGCAGTCAGCTCATAGCCCTGTTCCGCGTCGTCTTCCCATACCGGCTCAAAGCCGTCCAGCAGCGTTCCCGCCTCAGCGGCGCTCAGGCGCAGCGCCTCCGCTTGTTTGGGAGCGGACGCCGCCAGCGCCGGCGAAACCGACCTCGGGGCGGCGGCCTCCGTGGGTGCGCCGCTGTCTCCTGCGTATTCGCCGTAGTCATAGGAGTCCGCGCCGCTTTTCTCCCCCGCCGTTGTCCGCGCTTTTATTTCCGCCCGGTCCTCTGCGGCCGCCTCCTCTTTCAGACTGGCCTGAGGCGTCTGGGGAACCCCCTCGGCCTCTCCGGTCTCCTCGTCTTCGGTAATCCCGCAATACGCCTCAGGCGCGTTCAGGTCAGCCCCGGCGGGCGCTTTATTGGAACTGCCCGCATTCCCCAGGCCCGTCTGCGCCCAGATCACCAGACCGCAGCAGGCGGCCAGCGCCGTCAGGGTTCCCGCCCAGCGCCGGGAAGACCGTTTCCGCATCCGAACCAGCTTTTCTTCTTTTATACGCTCTTTTTGAATCCGCTCCATCACGCCGGCGGCAAACCCCTCCGGCGCCACGGTGTCCTCCGCCTCCGGAAATCCGGCTCTCATGACCAATATGTCGTCCACATAGGTCCGGCATCCGGGGCAGGTCTCCAGGTGGTCCCGCACCCGGACCATCTCCGCGGGCTCCAGCTCGCCGTCCACATAGGAATCCAGCAGGGCCGCGTATTCCTCACAGTATTTCATGACCGGCCCTCCTTTCCTGTTTCTTTAGACGGCGGTGCCGGAGAAAAGTTCCCGCTTTCCAGCAAAAATCCTCGCAATCGCTTTCGTCCCCGGCTGATCCGGGACTTCACCGTTCCCACGTCCACGCCCAGCGCTTCCGCGATCTCCTCGTAATGCAGCTGGTGAATTTCCCGCAGCACCAGCACCGCCCGGTACTCCGGCGGCAGGGTCTGGAGTCCTTTCTCGATCTGTTCCCGCAGCTCCCGCCGTTCCGCCTCCTCCTGGGGGGAGGGAAGCGAGGCGGGCATATCCAGATTCAAGTCCTCGTCGTCCAGAGAGGCGGCCGCCTGCCGCCGCCCCTCCCGCCGGAGCAGGTCCACACAGGCGTTGGAGGCCAGCCGGTAGAGCCAGGTGGAAAAGCTGCTCTCCCCCCGGAAGCGCTTCAGTCCCTGCCACGCGGCAAAAAACGCCTCCTGCGCGGCCTCCGCCGCGTCCTCGGGGTTTTTGCACATTCGCTGCGTCAGGGCCAGCACCCGTTTTTCATAGAGCTGGATCAACTCTGCAAACGCGTCCTGGTCCCCCGCCCGGGCGGCGTTAATCCACTCCTGTTCCCGCAGCCCGGTCATGTCCGCTCCTCCCCCCGTCTTTCGTCTCTCAGGTCCCGCTGAATGCCGCGGGTCACGCGGTACACGTCCTCCAGCGTATTCATCCGCACAATCTGCTCCTTATAATAATTCGCATAGGGCACGCCCTTCAGGTACCAGCAGTAATGCCGCCGGGCCTCCAGAATGGCCGTCCGCTCTCCCTTGTACTCCGCCGCCAGCTCAAACTGCCGCACCGCCAGGCCGCACCGCTCCGCCAGAGGCGGCAGCGGCGGAACGGGCCTTCCCTCCAGCGCCGCCGCCGCCTGCTGGAACAGCCAGGGATTGCCGAAACAGCCCCGGCCGACCATGGCCATGTCGGCCTTGGTGTGTTGGAGAATGCGCGCCGCGTCCTCCGGCTTCCAGATGTCGCCGTTGGCAATGACGGGGATGGCGACCGCCTCCTTCACCTCCCGGATGCAGTTCCAGTCCGCCTGCCCGCTATACACCTGGGCCCGGGTCCGGCCATGGACCGCCACGGCGGAGGCCCCCGCCTGCTCCAGCACCCGGGCGAACTCCACGCAGTTGCAGCTGCCCATATCCCAGCCCCGGCGGAACTTGGCGGTGACGGGAACAGGGCACGCCTTGACCACCGCCTCCATGATGCGCCCCGCCTTTTCCGGGTCCCGCATCAGCGCCGCCCCGTCGCCGTTGTTGACGATCTTTCCCATGGGGCAGCCCATGTTGATGTCCAGCACGTCCGCCCCGCTGTGCTCGATGGCAATCTGCGCGGCCTCCGCCATACAAACCGGATCGCTGCCGAAAATCTGGACGGCAGCAGGGTGTTCCCCCGGGAATTGGCGAAGCAGAGAAACCGTTTTTTTGTCCCGATAGCACAGCGCCTTGGAGGAGATCAGCTCTGTGCAGGTGTAGCCCGCCCCCAACTCCGCGCACAGTTGGCGGAAGGCGGCGTCCGTGACGCCGGCCATGGGAGCCAAGGCCAATCTGGAGGAAATGGACACGCTTCCAATGTTCATGAATCAAAGCTCCTCTCTTCCCAAGGCGTGGGTTTTCTGCCTGCATCATAGCATGAATTTTGGAAAATGTCCACTTCTGCCTTTTTCCATCCCGGAAACGCGCTTCTGCCTGTCCTCTCCAAAACCGTTACCGTTTTGTAACTATTTTGTCTTTTGTTTTCGAATCTTTTCCAGTCAATTCTTGTCCAAACGGGTCAAAAGTGGGGATAATTATACCGCCAAACGGCAAAAGGCTTGACAAAAGTGGGGGATAAGGTGTATACTAAGCCCAGTTTCCCCATTGGTAACAAAAGTTACAAGTTGTTTTCCCCGCTCTCCGGGCGGCCCCGTCCGCCCCTTTGTGTGAGGGCTCTTCTCGGAAGACAGCCGCTCAATACTCCCCCGCCGGGGACTCCCACGGCCTTTCCCTGCCCCCTCGGGCAGAGCCGAAACCAGGACTCTTTTCCCGGGTCCCGGCCGTGAAATAACCTTTAGGAGGGTATGAACTTGAACGCGAACCAACGACCAAACCTGTTATACACCCTATGCAGGCGCGGCGGCATGCTGCTTTTCTGTCTGGCGGCCGCCGTCGTCACCGGCCTCTCCGCCACCGGCTGGGCGGACTCTCTGTTTCTCATCACCGGGGCGGACGACGCCGCCATCATTCTGGAGCCGGACCAGGAGGAGGCGCCCCCGGACTTGTCCTCGCAGATGGTCTATGTCTCCAACGGCAGCCGGGGCTATGACATCATGCTTCAAGAAGGCGCCGCCGTCACCGTCCGGCACGAGGGGGCCAGCCTCACGCTCCAGTCCAGGAAGGAGAGCGTGTCCACCCTTCTCAGCCGCCTCCACATCACGCCCAGCCCTCTGGAGATGATCGGCGTAAAGCTCTCGGAGACCGGCGTGGAGCTGAGCGTCTCCTCCGACCTCACGTATTATGACTACGTGACGGAAAAAGTCTCCTTCAACACCGTGCGGGTGGCCAACCCCGACCTGCCGGAGGGAGAGGAGAACGTGACCCAGGAAGGAGCCGACGGCGTCCGCTCCTCCGTCTACGAGGTGGTCTGGTCCAACGGGGCGGAGCTCTCCCGCCAGTTTGTGGAGGAGCTGGACACCACCGCAGTGGACCGCATTGTGGAATACGGCACCGCCAAGCCCAAGCCCGAACCCTCCTCCTCTTCCGAAGAGAGCGCCGTTCTGGCGGAGCATGGCGAGACCGGCGGCGG
This sequence comes from uncultured Oscillibacter sp., assembly GCF_910579365.1. Classification (GTDB taxonomy): domain Bacteria; phylum Bacillota; class Clostridia; order Oscillospirales; family Oscillospiraceae; genus Oscillibacter. The sequence continues at coordinate 10,093 of NZ_CAJTUX010000065.1, read as the reverse complement.
CATTGCCAGCGTCACGGAAAACGCCGACGGCAGCGGCACGCTGCACCTGAAGGACGGCACAACGCTGAACTTTTCCGGCGTCCGCACCATGACCGCCACCGCCTACACCACCGGCCACGGCGGCGTAGGCACCCGCACCGCCAGCGGCACCGCCGTTCATGTGGGCTCGGTGGCCGTGGACAAGAGCGTCATTCCTCTGGGCACCCGGATGTACGTCGTCGCCGGCGGCAACGTCGTTTACGGTCTGGCCGTGGCGGAGGACACCGGCGTCAAAGGCAACAAAATCGACCTCTATTACGACACCTATGACGAGTGCATTCAATTCGGCAGGCGTACCTGCACCGTTTATATTCTGGAATGATCTTCCCGGAACGCCCCCGGCTTTTGCCGGGGGCGTTCTTTTGCTTTCGGCCCGCCTCTGAAAATATATAAGAAGCCGGCGGGCAAAATGCCCCAGGAACTGTCAATTTTGCCAATTGCAGTCCCGCCCGCAAACGGATACAATAGGTATGACCTATCCAACCAGAGAGCGAACGCTCTTTTTCCGGAATCTCCATCAGAACGAGGTATTTCGAATGAACAGTCATACATCCCATACCAAAGTCATCCGCGCCCAGCTTCTGGCCTCCATGCGCACCGGTGAATACGCCCACTGCGAGCGCCTCCCCCGGGAGAGTGTGCTCTCCGTCAAGCTGGGCATCAGCCGCACCCAGCTGCGGGACATCCTGGCCTCTTTGGAGCGGGAGGGTTTCATCACCCGCCGCCACGGCGTGGGCACCATCATCAACCGCCACGTACTGGACGTCCAGACCCGGATGGACATCGAAATCGAGTTTTTGGACATGATCCGGCAGAATGGATTCACCCCGGCGGTGGCCTTCACCCGTGCCTGGGACGAGGCGGCGGACGAGAAAACCGCCGCCCAGCTCCGTCTCCCCGTGGGAACGCCCATGCTCCGGGTCTCCCGCCTCTGTACGGCGGACGGCCGTCCCGCCATTTACTGTGAGGACGTCATCGAGAAGGCTCTGATTCAGGAGGACTACACCGAGGAGGACCTGAAGATGCCCATCTTCCATTTCCTCCAGCGCTGCTGCGGCGTGTATCCCTACCTGGATCTGACGGACCTCCGGGCCGTCCCGGCGGACGAAAAGCTCGCCGGCATTCTTCAGCTCCCCGTGGGGTCGCCCCTGCTCTATATGGAGGAAGTGGATTATGACATTGACGGCAAGCCGGTGTTCTGCTCCGCTGAGTATTTCGCCGACGGCATTTTCCGCCACACCGTCATGAGAAAGAAACTGTGATTGGAGGGAGAATCTGCTATGAAAAAAGTTGCTGTGCTCATGGGCTCCGACTCCGACTGGCCGGTGGTCCGCTCCGCCTGCGCCGAGCTGGACGCCTTCGGCATCCCCTATGAGGCCCATATCATGAGCGCCCACCGCAGTCCCGCCGTCGTGGCGGAGTTCGCCGGATACGCCCGGAAAAACGGCTTTGGCGTCATCATCTGCGCCGCCGGCATGGCCGCCCATCTGGCGGGGGCCGTGGCCGCCAACACCACCCTGCCCGTCATCGGCATCCCCATCAGAGGGGGCGCCCTGGACGGGCTGGACGCTTTATTAGCCACCGTGCAGATGCCCAGCGGCATCCCCGTGGCCACCGTGGCCCTGAACGGGGCCAAGAACGCCGCCGTGCTGGCCGCCCAGATTCTGGCGGTGGAGGACGGCAGCCTCGCCGCCTGGCTGGACACCGTCCGGCGGGACATGGCCGCCCAGATCGAGAAAAAGGACGCCGCCCTACAGGCGGAAATCTGACCCGCGGTCCATTCATCACCAATCTACTTGACGGAGGAATACAACATGCAAAAGCTGAACCAGCTCTACGAGGGCAAGGCCAAGAAGGTCTTTCAAACCGACGATCCCAACCTCTGCATCGTGGACTACAAGGACGACGCCACCGCCTTCAACGGCCTGAAAAAGGGCACCATCGCAGGCAAGGGCGTCATCAACAACCAGATGACCAACCGCTTCATGGCCAGGCTGGAGAAGGCCGGGGTCCCCACCCACTTTGTGGAGGAGCTCAGCGAGCGGGAGACCGTGGTGAAAAAGGTCTCCATCGTCCCTCTGGAGGTCATCATCCGCAACCTCTCCGCCGGGTCCTTCGCCAAGCGCTACGGCGTGGAGGAGGGCATCGTCTTCGACGCGCCCACCATCGAGTTCTCCTATAAGAACGACGGCCTGGGGGACCCCCTGCTGAACGAGTACCACGCCCTGGCCCTGAAGCTGGCCACCCCCGAGGAGATCGACACCATCAAGAACTACGCCTTCCAGGTGAACGACTTTCTCAAATCCTTCTGGGCCTCCTGCGGCGTGACCCTGGTGGACTTCAAGCTGGAGTTCGGCCGGCTGGAGGATGGGACCATCGTCCTTGCCGACGAGATCAGCCCCGACACCTGCCGTCTCTGGGACTCCAAGACTCATGAAAAACTGGACAAGGACCGCTTCCGCCGGGACCTGGGCGGCGTGGAAGACGCTTACGCGGAGGTCATGCGCCGGATGAGCAAGGCGCTGTGAAAGGAGGCTGCTAATGGGCGGTTTTTTTGGCGTGATTTCAAAACGGGACGTGGTGCTGGACGTGTTTTTTGGCACGGACTACCACTCCCACCTGGGCACCCGCCGGGGCGGCATGGCCGTCTATGACCGGGACCAGGGCTTCCACCGCCAGATTCACAACATCGAAAACACCCCCTTCCGCACCAAGTTCGAAAAGGACCTCGGCTCCTTTCACGGGCAGGCGGGCATCGGCTGCATCAGCGACACGGACCCTCAGCCCCTGCTGATGCGCTCTCACCTGGGGCTGTACGCCATCTCCACCGTGGGCATCATCCAGAATGCCGAGGCCCTGGTGGAGCGGTACTTTTCCGACCACGGCCACCAGTTCATGGCCATGAGCTCCGGCAAGGTCAACGCCACGGAGCTGGTGGCCTCCCTCATCAATCAAAAGGACGACCTGGTCTCCGGTATCCGCTACGCCCAGGAGCAGATCGAGGGCTCCATGACCATCCTCATCCTCACAACCCAGGGCATCTACGCCGCCCGGGACCGTCTGGGCCGCCTGCCGGTGCTCATCGGCCGGAGCGAGGAGGGCTGCTGCGTCTCCTTTGAGTCCTTCGCCTACCATAAACTGGGTTATCAGGACGCCTATGAGCTGGGCCCCCAGGAGATCGTCCGCATCACCGCCGCCGGGTGGGAGACCCTGTCCCCCGCCGGGAAGGACATGCGCATCTGCGCCTTCCTCTGGACCTACTACGGCTATCCCAACTCCTGCTACGAGGGGGTCAACGTGGAGGTTATGCGCTGCCGCAACGGCGAGATCATGGCCCGGGACGAGGTCCAGCGGGGCCAGCTCCCGAAGGTGGACTACGTGGCGGGCGTCCCGGACTCCGGCGTCCCCCACGCCATCGGCTTCGCCAACCGCAGCGGGAAGCCCTTCGCCCGGCCCTTTGTGAAGTATACCCCCACCTGGCCCCGCTCCTTCATGCCGGAGAGTCAGGACGTGCGGAACCAGGTGGCCAAGATGAAGCAGATTCCCGTCCACGAGCTCATCCGCGGCAAAAAGCTCCTCTTCGTGGACGACTCCATCGTCCGGGGCACCCAGCTCCGGGAGACGGTGGAATTCCTCTACGAGTCCGGCGCGGAGGAGGTTCACATGCGCTCCGCCTGTCCCCCCATCATGTACGGCTGCAAGTATCTGAACTTCTCCCGCAGCAACTCCGACATGGAGCTTCTCAGCCGCCGGACCATCCAGGCCCTGGAGGGGGAGGAAGGCCAGAACCACCTGGCGGAGTACGCCGACGCCGCCACGGAGCGGGGCCAGTGCATGCTCCGCACCATCTGTGAGGAGATGGGCTTTGATTCCCTGGGCTATCAGTCCCTGGACGGCCTGCTGGAGGCCATCGGCATCGACAGGAACAACATCTGCACCTACTGCTGGACCGGGGAGGAATAACCCCGTAAGGGCGGCAATCTGCCGCCCGTCCCCCGCGCCGCATCTGATAAAACGAGGGCGGCAGATTGCCGCCTTTGCAACAGGAGGTTTACCATGGAAAACTCCCATTCCGCAGCCTACGCCGCCGCCGGCGTGGATATCACCGCCGGATACGAGGGCGTACGGCGGATGAAGCCCTTTGTGGAGCGCACCCGGATTCCCGGCGTGGTCTCCGGCATCGGCGGCTTCGGCGGCCTCTTCGCCCCGGACCTCTCCGGAATGGCGGAGCCCGTCCTGGTCTCCGGCACCGACGGCGTGGGCACCAAGCTCCGCCTGGCCCAGCTGCTGGGCCGGCACGACACCATCGGCATCGACTGCGTGGCCATGTGCGTCAACGACATCATCTGCTGCGGGGCCCGTCCCCTCTTCTTCCTGGACTACATCGCCATCGGCAAAAACGAGGCGGAAAAAGTCGCCTCCATCGTCTCCGGCGTGGCGGAGGGCTGCATCCAGGCGGGCTGCGCCCTCATCGGCGGCGAGACCGCCGAGCACCCCGGCGTCATGGCCCGGGAGGACTATGACATCGCGGGCTTCGCCGTGGGTTTGGCGGACCGGCCCAAACTCATTGACGGCAGTCAGGTCCGGGAGGGGGACGCCCTGATTGGCCTCACCTCCTCCGGCGTCCACTCCAACGGCTTTTCCCTGGTGCGGAAGGTCTTTGACGTGGAACACGCCGATCTGGCCGCCCCCCTGGAGGAGCTGGAGGGCAGGTCCCTGGGCGAAGTCCTGCTGGCCCCCACGAAAATCTATGTCAAAGCCGTCCAGACCCTGCTGTCCAGCGGCGTCGCCCTCCGCGGCGCCAGCCACATCACCGGCGGCGGCTTCTTTGAGAACATCCCCCGGATGCTGCCCCCGGGCCTGGAGGCCCGCCTCTTCCCGTCCGCGCTGCCCCATCCTCCCATCTTTGATCTGATCGCCAGACGGGGGAACATCTCCCGGCACGACATGTACAACACCTTCAACATGGGCCTTGGCATGGTGCTGGCGGTTCCCCGGGACCAGGCGGAGCAGGCCCTTGCCCTTCTGCGGGCCGCCGGGGAGGCGGACGCGGCGGTCGTGGGCGAACTCCGCCGGGGAGACGCGGGCGTCTCCTTCGGCGAGACCTGCTCCCCCGCCCCATGAGCCGGGCAAGAATCGCCGTCCTGGTCTCCGGCGGCGGAACGAATCTGGAGGCCCTTTTGAACGCCCAGGAACGGGGGGAGATTCCCCACGGTGAGATCGTGGTGGTCCTGGCGAGCAACCCCGGGGCCTACGCCCTGGAGCGAGCGAAACACCACGGCGTCCCCGGCTTCGCCGTGCCCCGGAAGGGGCGCGCCCAAGCGGAGTTCGAGGCCGGGCTGACGGAAAAGCTCACCGCGTACCGGGCGGACATCATCGTACTGGCAGGCTTCCTCTCCATCCTGTCCGAGGCGTTTGTGACGCGCTGGCCGGACCGGATTCTGAACGTCCACCCCTCCCTGATTCCCGCCTTCTGCGGCAAGGGGTATTATGGGCTGAAGGTCCACGAGGAGGCCCTGCGCCGGGGCGTGAAGGTCACCGGCGCCACTGTGCATCTGGTAAACGAAATCCCGGACGGGGGGCGGATTCTCCTGCAAAAGGCAGTGGACGTCCTCCCCGGCGACACGCCGGAAACCCTCCAGCGCCGGGTGATGGAACAGGCCGAATGGGTGCTTCTGCCCCAGGCGGCGGAGCTGGTTTCCCGGCGTCTGGCCGGGGAACGGAAAGGATAGGTTTCTATGGATCGCTCTCAACTGCGTGACTTCCACCCTCAAAGCACCGGCCTGGAGCGGGATATCCAGGCCTTGCTCTCCCGCACCCGCCGGGAGCGCCGCCCCTGCGGACGGGACGCTTTCCTCGCCCTGCTGGCAGGCGTTCCCGCCCTGCGGAAAACCCCCGGCATCCCCAGCCCCAAGGAATCCGGACCGGATTCCTTCACCACTCTGCCCCTCTGCCCGACGGAGGCCGACGCCGCCGCCTGCCGGGTCCATCTTCAGACGGTTTTTGGCATCCGGGACAAGGAGAGCCTCCTGGACTTCTGCGGCCGGCAGTTCCGCTGTCAGGACGACTATCTGGACTTCGAGGCCGTCTGGGAAGGCCGCCCCCTCTTTGACACGGCGGCGCTGAACCCGGACGCCGCCTCCTTCTTCGTCTCCGCCCGGGACTTCTCCGCCCAATTCTATTCCCTGGTGGGGCACCACGGTTATCTCGCCTGGGACGTCAGCGAGCGCATGGGGCACCTCCGGGCTGGCCTGGCCTGCGGCCTTTTGACCCGGGAGGAGTTCGACCCGCTGGCGGAGGAGCAGGCCGTCCAGGCCCAGGCCTTCGGCAGCTGGGAGGAGTACGCCGCCAGCCTGGTCTGCGGCGCGCTGTACTGGAACTTCCGCCAGGGAGCCGCGCTGCCGGAACTTCGGAAGTCCCAGCGGCTCTGGATGGACCTGGTGCGGGCGCTGCTGGCCAACGACGCCGCCTGGGACAGCGGTCTCTGGTACGTCCCCCAGCGGGAAAAGGAGTACCGCCTCTGGCCCTCGGAGATGAAGATGTACCTGCCGGACTGGGAGGGACCCAACGGCTGCTTCCTCACGGACCGGGTCGCCGTGGACGGGTGCCGGGTGGGCTGGTGCTATCGGGAGGAACCGGAGGAGGGCTTCCCGGACAGCGGCTGGCGCTTCTTCTCCGGCGACGAGAGCGAAGCGTACATCGCCGACATCCGCCACACCGGCGTTTACGATCTCAACACCGTCTGCAACCTGGACCCCGAGGTCATCCCCCTGCTGGACGCCCCCTGCCGCAGCGCCTTCGTCCGGGGAGAGGACGGGACCTTCCGCCCCGAGCCCTTCGACCTGCCGGAAAACTGAAAGGAGCCTATGTCCATGAACGAGCTGGAACTGAAATACGGCTGCAACCCCAACCAGAAGCCCTCCCGCATCTTCATGCGGGACGGCGGCGATCTGCCCATCGCCGTTCTCAACGGCAAGCCCGGCTATATCAATTTCCTGGACGCCCTGAACTCCTGGCAGCTGGCCCGGGAGCTGAAGGAGGCCACAGGCCTCCCCGCCGCCGCCAGCTTCAAGCACGTCTCCCCCGCCGGGGCCGCCGTGGGCCTGCCCCTCAGCAAGACGGACCGGACGCTCTATTTTGTGGAGGACGGCGCGGACCTCTCCCCCATCGCCTGCGCGTACATCCGCGCCAGGGGGGCGGACCGGCTGTGCTCCTACGGCGACTGGGCCGCTCTTTCCGACGTCTGCGACGCCGCCGCGGCCCGGTATCTCAAGGCCGAGGTGTCCGACGGCGTCATTGCCCCCGGCTATACGGAGGAGGCCCTGGAGATTTTGAAAACCAAAAAGAAGGGGGGCTACAACGTCGTCCAAGTCGACCCCGGCTACGTTCCCGCCTCTCAGGAGTATAAGGACGTCTTCGGCGTCACCTTCCAGCAGGGGCGGAACGAGTATTCAATCGACGACGGCCTCCTCTCCAATATCGTAACCCAAAACCGCAGCCTCCCTCCCCAGGCGCGGACCGACATGCTGGTTGCCCTCATCACCCTGAAATACACCCAGTCCAACTCCGTCTGCTATGTGAAGGACGGCCAGGCCATCGGCGTGGGCGCGGGCCAGCAGAGCCGCATCCACTGTACCCGTCTGGCGGGCGGCAAGGCGGACAACTGGTGGCTGCGGCAGCACCCGGCGGTGCTGGCCCTTCCCTTCACGGACGGCATCCGCCGCCCAGACCGGGACAATGCCATCGACGTCTACCTCTCCGACGAGTGGGAGGATCTTCTGGCGGACGGGGCGTGGCAGTCCGTCTTTCAGCAGCGCCCCCAGCCCCTGACGGCGGAGGCGAAAAAAGCCTGGATCGCACAGCTCACCGGCGTGACCTGCGGGTCCGACGCCTTCTTCCCCTTCGGAGATAACGTGGAGCGGGCGCGGAAGAGCGGCGTGCAGTACATCGTCCAGCCCGGCGGGTCCATTCGGGACGACCACGTCATTGCCGCCGCCGATAAGTACGGCATGACCATGTGCTTCACCGGCATGCGCCTGTTTCATCACTAAGGAGGACTTTCATGAATCTGCTCGTTGTCGGCGGCGGAGGCCGCGAACACGCCATCATCAAAAAGCTGAGAGAAAACCCCCGGGTGAAAACCATCTACGCCCTTCCCGGCAACGGCGGCATCGCCGCCGACGCCGTCTGCTTCCCGGAGATCGGCGCCAAGGACATTGGCGGCATTGTGGACTTTGCCAGGACCCACGCCGTGGACTTCGCCGTCGTCGCCCCGGACGACCCCCTTGCCCTGGGCTGTGTGGACCGCCTTCACGAGGTGGGCATCCCCTGTTTCGGTCCGGACGCTAAGGCCGCCCGCATCGAGGCCAGCAAGGTCTTCTCCAAGAACCTGATGAAACGGCACGGCATCCCCACCGCCCGCTACGAGGTCTTTTCCGACCCCGCCGGGGCCCTGGCCTATCTGCGGAGCGAAGCGTCCTTCCCCATTGTGGTCAAGGCCGACGGTCTGGCCCTGGGCAAGGGCGTTCTGATCCCCCGGGACCTGAACGAGGCGGAGACCGCCGTCAAACTCATAATGGAGGACCGGGCCTTTGGCGACTCCGGAAACGAAATCGTGATAGAGGAGTTCCTCACCGGCCCGGAGGTCAGCGTCCTGGCCTTTACCGACGGCCGGAGCATCGTCCCCATGGTCTCCTCCATGGACCACAAGCGCGCAGGGGATGGGGACACCGGCCCGAACACCGGCGGCATGGGCGCCGTGGCCCCCAATCCCTGCTACACCCCAGCCATTGCGGCGGAGTGCATGGAAACCATCTTCCTGCCCACCCTGGCCGCCATGCGGGCGGAGGGCTGTCCCTTCAAGGGCTGCCTCTATTTCGGCCTCATGCTCACCCCCGGCGGGCCCAAGGTCATTGAGTACAACTGCCGCTTCGGCGACCCGGAGACCCAGGTGGTTCTGCCCCTGCTGAAGACGGATCTTCTGACCATCATGCAGGCCGTGGAAAACGAGACCCTGGGCGATTTAGACGTGGAGTGGCGCGAGGGCGCCGCCGCCTGCGTCATCCTGGCCTCCGGCGGTTATCCCGGCCGCTATGAAACGGGCAAGGCGATCACCATCCCAGAGAACCTGCCCGCCGGCGTCACCGTCTACCACGCCGGGGACAAGCCGGCGGAGGACGGGCCCCTGGTCACCAGCGGAGGGCGGGTTCTGGGCGTCGCCGCCGTGGGCGGGACACTGGACGCCGCTTTGCAGGACGCTTACGCCGCCGCAGAGCGAATCGAGTTTGAAGGCAAATATCTGCGCCGGGACATCGGCAGGCGGGCCCTGGCCGCCATGGAGGGCGGAAGATGGTAAGACGCGTATACGTGGAAAAGAAGCCCGCCCTCCGGCTGGAGGCCCGGGGACTCCTCAGCGAGCTGCGGACCATTCTGGGCGTCTCCGCCCTCACGGGACTGCGGCTGCTGAACCGCTACGACGTGGAAAACATGGACGCCGGCGTCTTCCAGCGGGCCAAAACCATCGTCTTCTCCGAGCCCCAGACGGACCTCCTTTATGAGGAGGACTGCCCCCTGCCGGAGGGTCCCCACACCGTCCTGGCCGTGGAGGCCCTGCCGGGGCAGTTCGACCAGCGGGCGGACTCCTGCGCCCAGTGCGTCCAGCTCCTGGCGGGAGCGGAGCGACCCCTGGTGTCCTACGCCAAGGTGTACCTCCTGGAGGGGGCTCTGTCCCCGGCGGACCTCGCGAAGATCAAGAACTATGTCATCAACCCCGTAGAGAGCCGGGAGGCCGCGCTGGACAAGCCGGAGACCCTGGTCCGCGCCCACGCCGCCCCCAAAAAGGTGGAGACGCTGACGGGCTTCACCGCCATGGAGGAAGCGGACCTGTCCGCCCTGCTGGACCGGCTGGGCCTCGCCATGGACCTGGACGACCTCAAATTCCTCCAGGCTTACTTCCGGGACACGGAGAAGCGGGACCCCACCATCACGGAGGTCCGGGTGGTGGACACCTACTGGTCCGACCACTGCCGCCACACCACCTTCTCCACCCACATCG
>NZ_CAJTUX010000064.1 GCF_910579365.1 uncultured Oscillibacter sp. | reverse complement strand
TTGGCCAGAACGTCAACGTCAAAGGCGATTTTCATTGGAAGCGCTCCTTTCCAAAATCATGTCGTACCATACTTCACCCAGGCGGCGCCGTGGTCCGCCGACTCCACGCACTTCTCAATCCATTTGATTCCCTGGGCCCCAGCCTTCACGTCGGGATACCAGAAATCCGAATACTCCCCCTTGTCGGCGTCCGCCATGGCCAGAGCGAAACGGCGGTAAAGGTTGGCCCAGGCCTCGAAGAGACCTTCGGCATGGCCGCCGCCGATGCGGTCCTCCACCCGGGCCTCGTCATAGAGATAGCCCGCGCCCCGCTCCAGAATGCGGACCGGCTCGCCCTCCACCTCATAGCTCATCTGGTTGGGCCGCTCGTCGTCCCACTCAAGGGACGCCTTGGAGCCGACCACCCGGATTTTGTGGTAGTGCCGCGCGCCGCAGTTGATGGAGCTGGCCCAGCAATAGACCTGAGCGCCCGCCTGAATGGAGCGGCTGCCCTTCAGATTCATGATGACAAAGGCGTTGTCCTCCAGCTGGCGGCCCTCCACAAAAGCGCGCTTCGTACACATCAGACTGTCGATTTCCAGGTCCGGAATCATGGCTTCGATAATGTACAGCGGATGGGTGCCCACGTCGCCCAGGGCAAAAGAGGGACCCGCCTTGGAGGGGTCGAACCGCCACTTGGCGGCGGGGACCCGGTCCTCGATCTTCTCGTTGTAGCCGCCGAAGGCAAAGCTCATGTTGATGACCCGAATCTCCCCCAGGTCGCCGTTTTTAATCATCTGCCGGGCCTGCTGAATCATCTGGTGCCCGGAGTAGCCATAGGTCACGCCCACCACCCGGTTTTTTGCCTTGGCCAGGGCCTTCAGCTCCTCCGCCTCGGCGGAGGTGAAGCACAAAGGCTTCTCGCAGACCACATGAAGTCCCGCCTCCAGGGCGGCCTTGCACACCTCGTAGTGCAGACTGTTGGGCGTGGCGATGGTTACGGCCTGAATGCCGTCGGGCCGCTTGGCCTCCTCGGCGAACATGGTCTTATAGTCGGGGTAGCACCGCTCCGGGGCCACGTGCAGTTTCTCTCCGAACTCCCTGCCCCGCTGGGGAACGATGTCAAAGGCCCCGGCCACCAGCTGGAAGTTGAAGTCCCGCAGGGCGGAGGAGCGGTGAATATAACCGATCTGACTGCCGACGCCGCCGCCCACCATGGCCCAGCGGATGGGATTTTCTACGCGCTTGTCGCCGTAATACATGCTGCTGTCCTCCTCAAATCAAATAGCCTACCGATTTCAGATAGTCCACGCTGGCCTTCACATCACGCAGGCTGGTGTCGGAATTGCGGGGGTCCCGCTCCTGTTCGATGGTGATATAGCCGCTGTAGCCAATGTCCTCCAGGGCTTTTTTAATGCCCGGATAGTCCAGGCTGCCCGTGCCGATGGGGCACATGGAGCCCTTTCCGCAGCCCTCAAAAAAGCGGATGCGCTCCCCCAGCACCTGCTGATAGACCGGCTCGCAGACGTCCTTGAAATGGACGTAATCCAGCCGGTTCGCGTATTTTTTCAGGTACGCCGCCGGGTCCATGCCGGAGTAATAGAGGTGCCCGGTGTCCAGGCACAGGCCGGCCAGCTCATAGGGAATATCCCGAACCACCGCCTCGATTTCGTCGGCGAATTCGATATAGCCCCCGGCGTGCGGGTGGATCACGGGCCGGACGCCGTATTCGTTTGCCCTCCGGCACACCGCACGGACGTTTTCCATAAAACCGGCCCATTCCTCCCCGGAGAGGCGGGGGGCCCGGTCCGAGTGGCCCGCGGCGTAATCCCGTTCGTCGTGGCCCCAGTCCATGACGGTCATGTAAGGCGTGGGGAACTTCTGCCCCTCGTGCCGGGGCAGGCGGGGCAGGCGGCTGTCCGTAATCAGGGTGCAGATATCGTCCACCGCGTTCAGGACGCTCTCCTGATTGGCCGGGTCCAGCAGATCGTGGAAGATGGTCCCCGCGACGATGGCGAGGCCGTTTTGCGCCAGCTCCGCTGAAACGGCCTCCGCGTCAATGGGCAGGTAGCCGTAGGGGCCCAGCTCGATGGCCCGGTAGCCCGCCAGGCCGGCCTCCTTCAGCACCCGCCGCCAGGGGGGAAGATAGGGATTTTTTGGGTCGTCCACGCCCCAACAGCAGGGCGCGCCGCAGATGCTCATTTCCATAATGGCATTTCCTTTCGGTTTTTCTTGAGGGGAGGCGGGCGGAGCGAAGAGGCTCCGCCCGCAAAGTATGCTTGGAAGCAACTGCTTATTTGATGAAGTCGTCCACGTTCTCCGCCGTCACCAGCTGAGGCTGGATATTGTAGTAGTTGTCCACCAGCCCCTCCACCTCGGTGCCGTTGAGAAGGCCCAGCGCGCAGAGGATGGTGCCCTCGCCCTGGGCGACGGGGTCCTGGAAGACGGAGCAGGCCATGGTGCCCGCCTTCACGGCGGCGCAGCCGACGTCAGTGGCGTCGATGCCCACCACGGGGCAGATGATTTCCTTGCTGCCGTTGGTCTGCATGGCCTCGATGACGCCCAGGGCCATCTCGTCGTTGTTGCAGATGACGGCGTCATACACGTCGCCGGTGTTCATCATCTGGCTGAACAGGTCCATGGCCCGCATGCGGTCCCAGTTCGCGGTGTTTTCCACATACGTGGCGTGAATGCCGTTGGCGGCCAGGGCGTCCTTGGCGGACTGGGTGCGCTTGGTCACGTTGTCCAGGCCCAGCTCGCCCATGAACATGGCGATGTTCACGTCCGTCTTGCCTTCGCTCTGGAAGATGCCTGTCAGGTAGTTGCCCTGTTCCGTTCCATAGAGGGTCTCGTCGGTGCCCACATAGACCACCTTGCCGTCCTGAAGCACATCCAGGCTGGGCTGGCGGTTGACGAAGACCACCTTCATGTCCCCAGCGGCGGCCAGCACGTCGGCGGCGGAGTCGTTGTTGCAAAGACCCACGATGACGGCGTCATAACCGTCGGCCTCCCAGGTCTGGACGTGGGAAATCTGGGCGGAGACATCGCTGGCGGCGTCCAGGATGTTGATCTCAATGCCCTCGGCCTCCGCCTTGGCCTGAATGGCCTTTTCCATGGAGGTCTGGAACTGATCCCGGGCGGGCATGGAGTAGCCGATTTTGTAGCTGCCGCCGCTGCTGTTGTCGCTCTGCGCAGGGGCGGAGCCGGAGTCGGAGGGAGCGGTGTCCTTCTGGCCGCAGGCGGCCAGAAGTCCGATGGTCATGACGCATACCAGCAAAAGCGCAAATCTTCTTTTCATAATTTTTCTGCTCCTTTTCTTCATATTTTCGTTTCGCCGGACGGGTTTGTCAAGCGTTATGTTTATTATAGGGGCTGGCCAATTTGGAAACCTTCACATTACTGCCTCTTCTTGCGGCGGTTTTGGGGAAATTTCCAACAAATATGCGGGGCGGCGGTTTGGATGCTTCACTTTCTTGTTTTCCCTCCCGGTCCGGCGGCGCCGGGTGCGGGGCGGCGGCCCGGTCCGAATCCGGTGGGTGTGAGAAGGAGACTTTGGAAGATTGTGGAGGCCGTTTTCCGGCGGATTTTGCCCCTGTGCGGTTTTCAGGAGTGATTTTGAATAGGAATGCGAATGACCGGGAGCCGTGTTTGAAAGTGCCGGGGGATGCAGGATTATGGAGTGAACAAAAAGTCCGGGGAGCTTTTTGTGAACTATCATGGGCAAATCGAAGCAAACCCCAGCAGGATAGTGAAGGGCAGGAGGCGGCAATCCACCTATAATAAAGGAAACGGACGGCGGCGGACTTCCCGAGGTGCATTTGGCCGTCGCCGGTGGAATTGAGAGAAAGGTTGGAGGTGCGAAGTGAGCGAGTACATATTGGAAATGACGGATATTGTGAAGGAGTTTCCAGGTGTGCGGGCCCTGGACGGCGTGGAGCTGAAGCTGCGCCCGGGCAAGGTACACGGGCTGATGGGGGAGAACGGCGCGGGAAAATCCACCCTGATGAAGTGCCTGATCGGCATTTATCACAAGACGTCCGGGAGCATCCGCTTCAAGGGGAAGGAGATCAACTTCAAAAGCCCCATCGAGGCGCTGCAAAACGGAATCTCCATGATTCACCAGGAGCTGAACCCGGTGCTGGAGCGGCCGGTTTCGGAAAATGTCTGGCTGGGTCGGGAGCCCTACAAGGGCTTCCACATTGACCACAAGAAGATGCGGGCGGACACCATCGAGCTGTTCAAGGAGATGGACCTGAACATCGACCCCGATGAGAAGATGGGGAACCTGACCGTGGCCCAGATGCAGATGGTGGAGATCTGCAAGGCGGTCTCCTACCACCCGGACGTGATGATCCTGGACGAACCCACCTCCTCCCTGACGGAGAACGAGGTGGTGCACCTGTTTTCCATCATCCGCAAGCTCCGGGACGGCGGCTGCGCCCTGATTTACATCTCCCACAAGATGGACGAGATTTTCCAGATCTGCGACGAAATGACCACCCTCCGGGACGGCCGCTTCGTGGGCCACGACCTGGCGGAGGAGACCAACGTGGATGCGCTTATTACCCGCATGGTGGGGCGGGAGGTGTCCAACATGTTCCCCAAGGTTCCCTGTGACATAGGGGAATCGGTGCTGGAGGTCCGGGAGCTCCGCTCCGGCAAGCAGGTAAAGGGCGTCTCCTTCACGGTCCGCCGGGGCGAGATTCTGGGCTTTGCCGGTCTGGTGGGCGCGGGGCGCACGGAGACGGTGGAGACCATCTTCGGCATGCGCCGCCAGGACGGCGGGACGGTTTGGAAGGACGGGCGGGAACTGAAAATCGCCAGCCCCCGGGACGCGATCCGGGAACAGATCGCCCTTTTGACCGAGGACCGGCGGGGCAACGGCATTGTGGGCATCCGCTCCGTGAAGGACAACACCATTCTGGCCCATCTGTCCGCCTATGGCTTCCCCCTCAAGCACCGGCAGATCAGCGAGGACACGGAGAAATACGTCCGGGCGATGAATACCCGGACGCCCTCCATCGACCAGCTGATTATGTACCTCTCCGGCGGAAACCAGCAGAAGGTGCTGATAGGCCGGTGGCTGCTGACGGACCCGGACGTGCTGATTATGGACGAACCCACCCGGGGCATCGACGTGGGCGCCAAGGCGGAGATTCACACCCTGATTTCCAAGCTGGCCGCCGAGGGAAAGGCCATCATCCTGATCTCCTCCGAGCTGCCGGAGGTCATGGGTATGTCGGACCGGATCGTCGCCATGTACGAGGGCGAGGTGACCGGCATCGTGGAGCGGGACAGCCCCCAGTGGAATTCGGAGTACATTATGGCCCTGTGCCATGGGCAGACGGTCGGAAGCGCCGCCGGCGCCTGAAATGAGAAAGGAGAATCGAAGCCATGAACGCGAACAAAACCCTCAAAGCCAGACAGTGGATGAGCCAGAACTCCATTTGGGTCGTCCTGATCTTTATGGCGGCGCTGATGTCCATCCTCTCCCCCACCTTTCTGACGGCGAAGAACCTCGTCAGCGTCCTGACCACGGAGTCCATCACCGGCATTCTGGCCGTGGGCGTCATGTGGTGCATCCTCTCCAAGGGCATCGACCTCTCTCCCGGCGCGCTGGTGGCGCTCACCGGCGTGGTTACCGCCTCCCTGGCCCAGAAGTTTGAGTACGGCGCTTCCCGGCTGTTTCCCAACCTGCCGGACATCCCCGTAGTGGTGGCCATTCTGGCCGGACTTGCGGTGGGCACCTTCTTCGGCGTGATCAACGGCCTTCTGATCGCCTATACGAAAATCCCGGCCTTCATCGCCACCCTGGGCACCCAGCTGATTGCCAGGGCCCTGGCCCAGCTCTACACCAACGCCTATCCCATTCCGGAGCTGAAGCAGGGACTGAAGAACGTGGCGCAGTTTGAGCTGTTCCAGATTTCCGGCGCCTCCGTCACCGTCATCATCGTCCTCTTCATCCTCTTCGCCTGCATATCGGGCTTCATGCTGACCCAGACCCGGTTTGGCAAAGCCGTCTACGCCATCGGCGGCAACGATCAGGCGGCCCGGGTGGCGGGCATCAACGTGGAGAAGAACATCATCAAGGTCTATACCTGGTGCGCCTTCTGCGCCTCGGTGGGCGGCGTGCTGCTGGCGGCCCGGTCCGGCGCGGGCAACTCCTCCGTGGGCGTGAACTATGAGCTGGACGCCATCGCCGCGGCCACTGTGGGCGGAACCTCCCACTCCGGCGGCGTCTGCCGCATCTCCGGCGTCATCGCCGGGATTCTCATCATGGGCATTTTGAAAAACGGCATGATGCTGCTGAAAATCTCCCCCTATCTCCAGCAGGTCTGCAAGGGCATCATCATCATTGCCGCCGTGGTGTTCGACATGCGGAAAAACGCCAAGAAAAACTGATTTGCTTCAGCCGCCAAAAGCCAGGGGCATGCCCCTGGCTTTTTGACGGACGGAAAGGAGGGGCGCGCCATGGGAGAGCTTTCCGCGAAACTTTCGGCCCTTTTTCTGGTGCTGCTTTTGGGGATGCTCTGCCAGAAGCGGCTGCGGCTGCCGGAGCGCTTCTGGCAAAGCGCCAACGAGCTGGTTGTCCGTGTCACCCTGCCCGCCATGATTCTCGCTTCCATGGACAAGGCGTTTTCGGCGGAGGCGCTGGAGACCAGCCTGGAACTGCTGGGGATTGCCGTCTGCGCCTTCGGGGCAGTGACCGCCGGTTTGGAGGCGTGGCGGCGGTTTTCCAGACTGCCGCCTGCAACGCTGGGGCTGTATCAATACCTGATTCTCGTGGGCAACACCGCCTTTATGGGCTATCCGGTCATCCAGGCCCTCTGCGGAAGCGAGGGTGTGTTTTACGCGTCGGTCTTCAACCTGGTCCACAATGTGGTGACCTTTTCCTACGGGGCGGCCCTCTTCCAGAGGGGCGTTCCCCGCCGGCGGGAGCCGTGGCGAGGCAGCGCCTGCCTGCTGTCGACGCTGGCGGGGATCGCGCTGTTTCTCTCCCCCGTCCGCCTGCCGGGTTTTCTGCGCCAGACGCTGGACTGGGTGGGAGGGATCACGATTCCCCTGTGTCTTTTGTCCGTGGGAGCGCGTATGGCGGGGCAGTCCTGGAAAGACCTGTTCCGGTCCGGGGCGGCGGTATGGCTGTCCCTGATCCGCACCGTGCTGTTCCCGCTGCTGCTGGTTCCGGCGCTGCGGGCCACAGGCTGCTCCGGCGTGACGCTGACGGTTCCCGCCATCCTGTTTGCCACTCCTGCGGCCCTGACCGCCGGGGCCTTCGCCGGGCGCTATGGGGCGGACGAGGCGCTGGCGGGGCGGACCGTGGTGCTGAGCAACCTGCTTTCCCTGGTCACGCTGCCGGTGCTGGCCGCAGTGCTTGCCTCCCTGTGAACATGCAAAAAGGCCCGCCGGGCCGGGGAACTTCCCGGGTCCGGCGGGCCGCGTTCAGGGCATCGCCTTGCCCCGCATGGCCTCCAGATACTGCTTTTTGTAGCGCATGGGCGAAATGCCCACGACCTTTGTAAAGATGGTGTTGAAGTAGTTCGTGTTGTCGTAGCCCACCAAAGTGGCGATGTGGGTGGCCGTGTAATCCGTGGTGGTGAGGTAGGTCTGGGCCAGGCCGATTCGCCGCCGGATCACGTATTGAATGGGGGAGTAGCCGATGCAGCGCTTGAAGACGTGGGAGACGTAGGACTGGCTGCACCCGAAGGCGGCGGCCACGTCGGCGAGAACGATCGGCTCGGTATAGTGGACGTCCAGATACCGGCGGATGCGGTCCGCCATTTTGATGTCGTCCTCCGAGCTGGGGTGGATGAAGGAGGCCTCGTCCAGCTCCCGGGCGATCAGAAGGAAGGACAGGGCCAGACTTTGGGCCAGGGCCTTCCCGGCGGCGTCGGTATCCAGACGCTGGTAGGCGCACTCACAAAGCTGCTGCAAGAAATCGAACTGCGTGCCGGAGGAGCGGACGGGGTGACTGTCCCCGGGGATGATGTGATTGGCCGGGAGGGACTCAAACTGCAAACCGAAAAAGGCGAAGCAATAGGTGCCAATCTCCGTGTGGGAGACGCTGCGGACCTCATGGGACTCGTCCTGGTTGTAGAAGAGGATGTCGCCCTCCTGGATGGGGAAGGAGTGGTTGCGGATGGCGTAGGAGCCGAACCCGCGGTAGACCAGCAGAAGCTCGCAGAAGGAGTCGTGGCTGTGCATGGGGCGGTCGTGCTTCTCGCCGCCGAACTGCTGCTTGGTGATGTAAAGAAGCGTCGGGGGCCGCTTGTTCTCAAAGGCGCGGGAGAGCGGGTCCGATTCAAAAAAACGGTTCATATCCGATCCACTCCTTCTTTGGGTTTCTGCTTCTATTATGCCATAAACCCCGCAAAAAGAGTTCCGTATCCTGCTTCTATCTTCCTGGAAGTCCTGGATGATTTATACAAAAAACGCCGGGATGGAGTTGGCTCTCCACTATCCTGCTTCCCGCCAGTCCCAGCCGGACAAAAAAGAGCGTTGGCCCCGCGGGGCGGAAGGCCGCGTCTCATTCTGCGGGCGGGGGCGGTTTATGACTGCCCGCACAGCGCCTCGATGATTTTCCGCTCCGGATTGGGGGTGACGCAGTCCTCGCAAAACTCCGGCAGATATTTCTCGCAGATATCCGCCCGTATGATGGCGTGTCCCCCAAACATGCAGAAGACCTTGACGTCCGCTTCGCTGTTGATGAACATGGGGGGTTCCGCGGTATCCGTGCACCACGCGATCGCCGCCTGGGGGTTGACGGGCCGGAGCCTCCGGATTTCCAGTCCCTTGCTCTCATCCGCCCAGCCGGCCCAGGAGCTCTGCCCGCCAAAGCTGCCGTCGTGGTTGATATAAATCCAATAATACGCGGCGTCCTCTTCGATTTCAAACTCTCGTTTGCGGCGCAGATAATGCTCGAAATGCGAGTGCCAGGGGCTGCGTTCCCGGTCCTCCCTGCGGAGCGGAGAGGCGTCCGGTTCCAGCAGGTAATCCGTGGAGACGCCGAAAAAGGACGCCAGCTCCATCAGCGTATGCGTGTCCGGCGTGCTTCCGCTCTCATAGCGCTGGATGGTCTTGGCGGTGGAACCCACCTTTTCCGCAAGCTGCGCCTGACTGAGGCCCGCCACTTTGCGCAGCCACCTGATTTTTCCTCCGATCGAGTTCATGCCATCACTCCTTTGGTTGGTTGATAGGCCAATTTTATCAGCGTTTTTGTCAAAAGGAAAGAGACAATTGTGTCCCTGCGGGACACTTACTGCCCCAGGACATGGGGCCGCCGGAGGTGTCCTGCCGGCGAGTTTTGATTTCGCATGCGCGCGCTGCCGCCCTTGGTTCCGCTTGCGTTCCGGCGGACGAATTCTTATAATAAAACCGCAAGAATGATGAAAAGCGGCTTGGGCCGTTGTGGTACAATCAGCGGGAAAGGAGGGAGATCATGAGCGGCTATACGGTTGAGCATGTCGCGGCGGTGCTGTCCTTCGTGGAAGGGCATCTTCATGAGAAGCTGGATTTGGACATGGTGGCAAGCGCGGCCCGCTATTCCAAGTACCATCTGCACCGGATGTTCACGGACACGGTGGGGCTCACCTTGCACGGTTATATCCAGCGTCGGCGGCTCACCGAGGCGGCGAAGCTGCTGGCGTCTTCGCAAAGGCCGATTCTCGACGTGGCGCTGACGGCTGGTTATGAAAGCCAGCAGGCCTTTGCCTCCGTCTTCAAGGCCATGTATAAGCAAACGCCGCTAGAGTACCGGCGGGGCGGAGTCTTCTATCCGCTCCAGCTTCGATTTGCCTTGAACCCGAACCCAACGGCTCTGGACACGGTTACGCGGGAGATTTCATACGCCGTGCCGGCGGACCTTCCGGACTGGATGAAATTTACCGCCCTTGTCGTTGGCGGTTTTCCCTGCCTTGAGGAAGGCGCCCATCTGGAACAAATCAAACAATCCGTCCGGCGGCGTCAAGCGCTTATTATGCGGGATGGTTCCACCATAATGGGAGCCGCCGCGTTTTCCTATCAGACCGGGAGCATCGATTTTCTGGCGGTGCATCCGCAATACCGGCGGTATGGAGTGGCAGAGGCGTTCCTGGACGTTCTGACGCGCCGCCTGCTTGCGGGCCGGACCATCAGCATCACAACGTTCCGCGAGGGGGACAGGGCCGATACGGGGCAGCGGGAGGAATACAAGCGGCTGGGCTTTGCCGGGGCGGAGCTTCTCACGGAATTCGGCTATCCCACCCAGCGGCTCATTCTGCCGCCAAAAGAGGAGAAAAGCGACTATGGACCATAATATGTTAGACCAAAAATGGAGCGCAGGATCTCTCCTGCGCTTCGCGTTTCCCACCATCTTCATGATGATGTTTATGGGGCTGTATACCATGGTGGACACCGTCTTCGTGGCGCAGTTTGTAAATACGGACGCGCTCTCCGCCATCAACATCGTGTGTCCCGTTGTCCATATCACGGTGGGGATGGGGACGATGATTGCGGCGGGCGGGAACGCCATCGTTTCCCGAAATATGGGAGCGGGTGAACAGCAGGAGGCAAAGGAGAATTTCACGCTGCTGATCCTCACAGGCGCGGCGGTTGGATTTCTCATTTTCCTGGGCGGAACGGTCTGGGTTGAGGAAATCGTGCGTGCTCTTGGGGCCAGCGGCCTGCTGGTTCCCTACTGCAAGGATTATCTCACGGCGCTGCTCTTGTTTGCCCCGGCAAACGTCTTGCAGACGCTGGCTGCAAACCTCTTTGTGACGGCGGGGAACCCGGGCCTCGGGTTTGGGCTGTCCCTTCTGGCGGGGGCGGCGAACATCGCTTTGGACTATATTTTCATTGTCCCCTGCGGCCTGGGCATCCGGGGCGCGGCTTTGGGGACCGGGTTTGGGTACCTGATCCCTGCGGTTGGCGGGCTGATTTATTTTGCGGACCGCAAAGGAACGCTGTCTTTCACAAGGCCGAAGCTGAAATGGGCGGTGATCAGGGAAAGCTGTTTCAACGGCTCGTCCGAAATGGTAAGCCAGTTGGCGGCGGCCGTCACAACATTTCTCTTCAACCGCACCATGATGAACCTGTTGGGAGAAGACGGAGTTGCGGCAATCACCATCATCATTTACTCCCAATTCCTGCTGAACACGCTGTATATCGGCTGCGCGATCGGAATAGCCCCTATCATCGGATTTAACTATGGGAACGGAAATGAGGTCCGGCAGAAACAGGTTTTCTCCATCAGCATACGGTTTATCGCGGCGG
Source organism: uncultured Oscillibacter sp. (assembly GCF_910579365.1). GTDB lineage: Bacteria > Bacillota > Clostridia > Oscillospirales > Oscillospiraceae > Oscillibacter. The sequence continues at coordinate 3,089 of NZ_CAJTUX010000064.1, read as the reverse complement.
TGTCGGTACTGATCTTTGCGGCTTCCAGGTTCGGCGGCTCCTATATTGTGCGGCTGTTTGCGGATGATACGTCGGAAGTCTATCGAATCGCGGCGGATGGCTTTGCGATGTTCTCCTACAGCTTTCTGTTCTGCGGTCTGAACCAGTTTGCATCCGCCATGTTCACCGCGCTGTCCAACGGAAGAGTATCCGCGATTCTTTCCTTTCTGCGGACCTTCGGCCTGCTGGCGGGAGGCATTGTGCTGCTGCCCCGCGTTTGGGGGCTCGCCGGAGTATGGCTGGCGGCGCCAGTCGCGGAAGGGGTGATGTTCGCGGTGTCTGTAGCGTGTCTGGCGGCGTACCGCAGCCGGTATGCGTATTGAGAGCGGCCGCTTCCGTCAGGAAAACGAGCCGTTTTTGTTCTGGGACATGTAGACCCTCAGCTCCCGCTGGGCCCGCCGGTACTGTTCGGCGCTGAAGGCTGCCTTGCCCCGCTGGATGGAGAGAATGCCGTCCTTGGCAAACTGGGTCAGGGTGCGGTTGATGGTCTTCTCCGTCAGGCCCACCTCCTCGCTGATCTGGCGGCGGGTTTTGTGCAGGACGGCCTGCCCTGCGGTACGAATCCCCTGTTCCTCCGTCTGGCGGACCAGATATTTCAGCAGCACATATTTGGCGGAGTGAAACAGCCGCTCGCCCCGGTTATAGCTGGAGCAGTACAGTTTGGCCGCCACATGGCGGCTGACGGCCCGGAGCAGCCCAATGTCCTGCCGGAGCCACGCGTCGAAGGTCTCCACCGGCAAAGAGGCGACCAGACAGTCCGTCACCGTCTCGATGGTTACGGAAGTGGTGGCGGCTTCCGCCAGCAGGGTTACCTCGCCGATGAAGGACACTGCCTCGTTCATCTCAATCATGAGCATATTGCCGTTTTCAAACTCGTTCACCACCCGGAAGACCCCCTGCAGCAAGATGCCGATCCGATCCAGAGGGCTGTCCTTCTGGTGAACGAGGGTGTGGGCGGGGTAGGTTTTAAGCTGAAAACAGCCATCCAGATCATCGGGGATCTGGGCGGTGAAGGCCCGCAGTCCCGGGGCCAGCTCCAGCAGCTCGGCATAGCGCATTGCAGTCCCTCCATCTCCGCCTCCGGCGGCCATAAGTGGGGAAAACGCCCCTTGGAACCATGATAACACGGTTTCAAGGGGCGCACAAGCTCTTTTCTTTACTGCCAGCGGGAAAGCCAGGGCTGCTGAGCAAACAGCCGCTCCGCCTCCCAGCGGACCCGCTCCCGGTCCACGGTCAGCAGCTCCCGGTCCTTCATCAGCAGCTTCCCGTTTACGATGGAGTGCCGCACGTCGGAGCCGCTGGCGCTCTCCACCAGGGTGTGGACCAGGTTCTGGGTGGGCCAGAGGTGGGGGGCGTCCGTGTCCAGGGCGATGAGGTCCGCCGTCGCGCCGGGCTGAATCACCCCTAAGTTCGATTCCATCAGGGCCGCCGCGCCGCCTCGGGTGGCCATGGACAGCAGAACCTCGGCGGGCATGACGGAGGAATCCGCCGTCCCCACGCCGCGGGTGACGTTCATCACCCCTCGGAACAGCCGCATTTCCCGGAAGAGGTCCAGCCCGCCATGGGCGGTCCCGTCGGAGCCCAGTCCCACCGAAATTCCGGCGTGAAGGAGCTGCGGCGTGGGGGGCACGCCCTTGCCGCAGTTGGAGAAGGGGCAGTGCGCCACCCGGACCTGCCGCCGGGCCATGATCTCGATTTCCTCCTGACTGAGGAAGATGCAGTGGGGGGTGGTCATGGGGGCGGCCAGCAGGCCCTCCTCCTCCAGCCAGACGAAGGGACGCCGGCCATAGCGCTCAATGAAGTCCGTCACCTCGCTGGCGTACTCGTTCATATGGGTTTCCACTGGCACGCCGTCCGCCGCCGCCGCCTCGAAGACCGCCCGGAGGAGCTCCTCGCTGACGGCGGTGGGAGTGGTAACGGAGTAAATGGGCTTCAAAAGGCCGGTCAGGGCGCTCTTCATGGCCCGCAGGCGGTCCACCGCCGCCGGGACGGAGGGGGCCCGGAGGCTCTCGGGGCAGAAGGGGTTGTCGTTGGTCATGACGCTGAGGCGGCCCCGAAGTCCCGCCGCCTGATAGACGCCGGCGTAAATCTCCGGATACTTCCCCCCCGCGTCCACGAAGCCGGTGGTGCCGCAGGAGATCATCTCCATAGCCGCCAGCTGGGCGCTGAGGCGGGAGCTTTCCGGGTCCAAACGGCTCTCAAAGGGGACGTTGACCCGCTTCCAGATGACGGGCTTTTCATCCAGAAGCCGCCCCCGAAGGAGCTGCTGGCTGGTGTGGAGATGGCCGTCCACCAGGCCGGGCATCCAGAGGAGAGAGGAGCCGGAGAGGACGGTCTCCGCCTGATAGGCGGTTTGGTCCTGATCCACGATATCCAGAATGCGTCCGTCCCTGACGGCAATGGACTTCCCGGAGACCACGGTCATGTCCGGGGCGAGATAGCGGGCGTTGATGAGGAGCAGATCGCAGCGGAGATTGTCAGGCATGGTAAAAAACCTCCCGTTTCATTTCAGCAGCATAAACAGGGAAAAGCAGATGGAGAATATGGCCACGCCCCGTTTCAGCAGGGACTGGGGCACGTGGGCGGCTGTGACGCTGCCCGCGAAGACGCCGGCGGCGTGGCCCAAAACCGCCGCCAGCAGCACAGGCGCCAGGCCGGACAGCGTCTCGCAGCGGCTCGCGTAGACCGCGATGGCGGGCAGGGCGATGAAGACCGAGTCCAGAAGGGCCACGCCCACCGCCATTTTGGCGGGCACGCCCATGGCCACCAGCAGGGGCATCACCAGCACCGGCCCTCCCGCCCCGGAGAGGGCGCAGAGCAGGGCTGTGGCAAAGCCCAGCGCCAGAAGCGGCAGGGGCTTGGGAAAGGAGCTCTCCTTGTCCGGGCCCTTCTGGGGCCGGAGCTCCCGTATGGCAATGGCGGCGCCGGAGAGAAGGACCACCACATAGAGAACCACCTTGACGGTCTCCGCCGCCAGCAGGCCCCCCAGGGCCGCCCCCAGCAGATCGGAAGAGCACACGTCTGAACTCCAGTCACATTACTCGATCTCG
>NZ_CAJTUX010000063.1 GCF_910579365.1 uncultured Oscillibacter sp. | reverse complement strand
CCCAAGAGAGTTAAATACCGCCGTGTCCACCGCGGCCGTTTGAAGGGCAAGGCCAGCCGGGGCAATTTTGTCAGCTATGGCGATTACGGCCTGCAGGCCACTGAGCCCGCGTGGATTACCAGCAACCAGATTGAGGCGGCCCGTATCGCCATGACCCGCTACACCAAGCGCGGCGGTCAGGTCTGGATCAAGATTTTCCCCGATAAGCCCGTGACCAAGAAGCCCGCCGAGACCCGCATGGGTTCCGGTAAGGGCTCCCCGGAGTTCTGGGTTGCCGTTGTGAAGCCCGGCCGCGTCATGTTCGAGATCGCCGGCGTGTCGGAAGAAGTTGCCCGCGAGGCCCTGCGTCTGGCCAGCCACAAGCTGCCCATCAAGACCAAGGTCATCGCCCGCGCTGAGGAAGCAGGTGAGTAAGATGAAGGCAAGTGAGATTCGCGATATCCGCAAGATGACGCCCGAGCAGCTGAACGAGAAGCTGACGGGCCTGAAGAAGGACCTGTTTTTCCTTCGCATGCAGCACGCCACCAACCAGCTGGACAATCCCGTGAAGATTCGGGAGACCAAGCATGACATTGCCCGAGTCAAGACCGTGCTCCGGGAGCTCTCCGCTTCCGGCAAGCAGTGAGAAGGAGGTAAGGAAACATGGACGAGAAGAGAACTTCCTCCCGCAAGACCCGGGTTGGCAAGGTGGTCTCCGACAAGATGGACAAGACCGTGGTGGTCGCCATCGAGGACCGGGTGGCCCACCCGCTGTATAAGAAGATTGTCGGCCGCACCTATAAGCTGAAGGCCCATGACGAGCAGAACAGCTGCGGCATCGGCGACAAGGTGAAGGTGATGGAGACCCGCCCCCTGTCCAAGGATAAGCGCTGGCGCGTGGTCGAGATCATCGAGAAAGCGAAGTAAGGAGGCGTCGAGTAATGATTCAGCAGGAAACCTTCCTGAAGGTCGCCGACAACACCGGCGCCAAGGAAATCAAGTGCATCCGCGTCCTGGGCGGTTCCAAGCGCAAGTACGGCAACATCGGCGACGTGATCGTCGCCTCCGTCCGCAAGTCCGCCCCCGGCGGCACCGTGAAGAAGGGCGAGGTGGTCAAGGCCGTCATCGTCCGCTCCGCCAAGGGCATCCGCCGCAATGACGGGACCTACGTCCGGTTTGACGACAACGCCGCCGTCCTCATTAAGGACGACAAGAACCCCCGCGGCACCCGTATCTTTGGGCCCGTGGCCCGCGAGCTGCGGGACAAGGATTACATGAAGATCCTGTCCCTGGCGCCCGAAGTGATTTGAGGAGGGCAAACGACATGTCTATGAACATCAAGAAGGGCGACACGGTCGTCCGTCTGTCCGGCGACGGCGGTAAGGACAAGGACCTCGCGACCCATCAGGGCAAGGTCATTGCCACCCTGCCGAAGGAGAACAAGGTCGTGGTGGAGGGGCTGAACCTCGTCACCTGCCACATCAAGCCCCGCCGTCAGGGCGAGGAGGGCGGCATCGTCAAGCGGGAGGCCGCCATCGACGTCTGCAAGGTCCAGGTGGTGTGCCCCAAGTGCAAGAAGGCCACCCGCGTGGGCCACAAGGTAGAGAAGAAAACCGTGAACGGCAAAGAGAAAAACGTCAGCGTCCGCATCTGCAAGAAGTGCGGCGCCGAGCTGTAAGGGAGGAGGAGAACCCATGGCTGAGAAGAAAGTGCCGAACCTGAAGGCGAAGTATCAGGCCGAGGTCGCTCCCGCCCTGATGAAGCAGTTTGGCTATAAGAGCGTCATGCAGATTCCCAAGATTGACAAGGTCGTGGTCAACGTTGGCTGCGGCGAGGCCCGGGAGAACGCCAAGATTCTGGACAACGTGGTCCGGGACCTGGGCCAGATCACCGGCCAGAAGCCCATTATCACCAAGGCCCGCAAGTCCATCGCCAACTTCAAGCTCCGCGAGAATATGCCCATCGGCGCGAAGGTCACCCTCCGCGGCGAGAAGATGTGGGAGTTTCTGGACCGCCTGTTCAACGTGGCCCTGCCCCGCGTCCGCGACTTCCAGGGCATCAGCCCCGACGCCTTTGACGGCCGGGGGAACTATGCCCTGGGCATCCGCGAGCAGCTGATTTTCCCCGAGATCGAGTATGATAAGATCGACAAGATCCGGGGCATGGATGTGGTCATCTGCACCACCGCGCACACCGACGAAGAGGCCCGCGCCCTGCTCACCCAGGTCGGCGCGCCCTTCGCCCGCTAAGGAGGGAGAGAAGAATGGCTAAGAAATCCATGATTTTAAAGCAGCAGCGGCCCGCCAAGTACTCCAGCCGGAAGTACAACCGCTGCAAGCTCTGCGGCCGTCCCCACGCCTACCTCCGGGACTACGGCGTGTGCCGTATCTGCTTCCGGGAGCTGGCCTATAAGGGCGAGATTCCCGGCGTGCGGAAGGCGTCTTTCTAAGAACCATCTAAGTTGCCGCCGCTGGGGGCTTGGAAGAACAACCAAGCCCCATAGCGTGATAAAGTTCTTTTTGCTCCCTTTTTCTTTCAAGAAAAAGGGAGGACAGACGGCGAAAGGTCATGGCCAATCGGGCTGTGCGTTCAATTGGTCATGATACCTCGCTGCTGAAGCGGCGAAAGGCCGCAACTCTAAAATAGGAGGATTTTATACCATGCATATCACCGATCCGGTTGCGGATATGCTCACCCGCATCCGCAACGCCGTCAGCGCGAAGCACGACACCGTGGACGTCCCCGCCTCCAACATGAAAAAGAGCATCGCTCAGATTCTGCTGGACGAGGGCTATATCAAGAATTTCCAGGTCGTGGACGACGGCACCCAGGGCAAGATTCACATCACCCTGAAGTACAACGCGGGCAAGGAGAAGGTCATCACCGGCCTGCGCCGCGTTTCCAAGCCGGGCCTCCGGGTCTACGTGGGCGCCGACGAGCTGCCCCGGGTTCTCCGCGGTCTTGGCATCGCTATCATCTCCACGTCCAAGGGCGTCATGACCGACAAGAAGGCCCGCGAGCTCCATGTCGGCGGCGAAGTCCTGGCATTTGTCTGGTAAGGAGGGTATTGAACAATGTCTAGAATTGGCAGAATGCCCATTACCGTCCCCGCCGGCGTCACCGTGGATGTCGCCGAGGGTAATGTGGTCACTGTGAAGGGACCCAAGGGCCAGCTGACCCGCGCGCTGCGCCCGGAGATGATCATTGAACAGGAAGGCACCACGATCACCGTGAAGCGCCCTTCCGAGGATAAGCTGCACCGCAGCCTCCACGGCCTGACCCGGACGCTTCTGCACAACATGGTCGTCGGCGTCACCGACGGCTATGCCAAGGAGCTGGAGGTCAACGGCGTGGGCTACCGTGTTGCCAAGGAGGGCAGCAACCTGGTCATGAACCTGGGTTACTCCCATCAGGTGATCGTTTCTGAGATCGAGGGCATCACCATTGAGGTCCCCGCTCCCAATAAAATCATCATTCGCGGCTGCGACAAGGAGGCCGTCGGCCAGTTTGCCGCCGAGGTCCGCGAGAAGCGCCCGCCCGAGCCGTACAAGGGCAAGGGCATCAAGTACGCCAATGAAACCATCCGCCGCAAGGTCGGTAAGACCGGCGCCAAGAAGTAAGGAGGTGTGCCGATATGATTAAAAGACCGAATACCAACGCCCAGCGCCTGAAGCGCCACAAGAGAGTGCGCGCCAAGGTCTCCGGCACCCCCGAGATGCCGCGTCTGAACGTGTTCCGCAGCGAGGCCAATATTTACGCCCAGATCATCGACGATGTGGCCGGCGTGACCCTGGTCTCCGCCTCCTCCCTGGATAAGGCCGTCGAAGGGTACGGCGGCAACGTGGCCGCCGCCGCCGCCGTTGGCAAGCTCATCGCAGAGCGGGCCAAGGCGAAGGGCATCGAGAACGTGGTTTTTGACCGCGGCGGCTATCTGTATCACGGCCGTGTGAAGGCCCTGGCCGAGGGCGCCCGCGAGGGCGGCCTGCAGTTCTAAGGAGGGAGGAACGTTCAATGCCTAGATTTGAGAGAGAGCAGAGCGAGTATATCGAAAAAGTCGTGTACCTCAACCGCGTTTCCAAGACCGTGAAGGGCGGCCGGGTCATGAAATTCTCCGCCCTGGTGGTCGTGGGCGACGGCAAGGGCAAGGTCGGCTATGGCCTGGGCAAGGCCGCCGAGGTTCCCGAGGCCATCCGCAAGGGCATCGAGGCCGCCAAGAAGAACATGATTACCGTGACTCTGGCGGGCACCACGCTGCCCCATGAGACCATCGGCGAAGCCGGCGCGGGAAGGGTTCTGATGAAGCCCGCCGCCCCCGGTACCGGCGTCATCGCCGGCGGCGCGGTCCGCGCCGTCGTGGAGGCCGCGGGCATCAAGGACATCCGTGCCAAGAGCCTCCGGTCCAACAACCCCAACAACGTTGTCGCCGCCACCTTCCAGGGCCTGAAGTCCATGCGCGGTCCCGAAGAGGTCGCCCGGATTCGCGGGAAGAGCGTCGAAGACATCGTGGGTTAAGGAGGCAACAAACGTGGCAAACTTAAGGATTGAGCTCGTCAAGAGCCTGAACGGCCGCCTGGAAAAGCAGGTTGCCACCGCGCATTCCCTGGGTCTGCGCAAGATCGGTGACGTCACCGTGCAGCCCGACAACGATCCCACCCGCGGAAAAGTGGCGAAGATCGGCTATCTGCTGCAGGTTACCGAAGAGAAGTAAGGAGGCGCCAATCATGAAATTAAGCGAACTGTCTCCCGCCGAAGGCTCCGTCCGCCCGGCTTACCGCAAGGGCCGGGGCGCCGGCTCCGGCAACGGAAAGACCGGCGGCCGGGGCCACAAGGGCCAGAAGGCCCGCTCCGGCGGCAAGGTCCGCGTGGGCTTTGAGGGCGGCCAGATGCCTCTGGCCCGCCGGGTTCCCAAGCGCGGATTCAACAACATTTTCGCAAAGCCCCTGGAGACCGTCAACCTCAGCGCGCTGAACGCGTTCAACGACGGCGACACCGTCACCGCCGAGGCGCTGCTGGAAAAGGGCGTCCTCTCCAAGTGCGAGTACGGCTTCAAGGTCCTGGGCAACGGGAAGCTCACCAAAAAGGTCACTGTCAAGGCCAACGCCTTCTCCGCGTCTGCCAAGGAGGCCATTGAGGCAGCCGGCGGAAAGGCGGAGGTGAGGTAACGTGATTCAAACGATTCGCAAGGCCTGGGCCATTCCCGAGCTGAAGAAGAAGATTGTCTTCACGCTGCTGATCCTGCTGATCTTCCGCATCGGCAACGCCATCACCGTCCCCTATATCGACGTGGCTCAGCTGGAGGCCCAGCTTCAGGGCATGGGCGCCACCATCCTGGGCCTGTACAACGTGATGAGCGGCGGCGCATTCGCCACCGCCACGGTCTTTGCCCTGAGCATTCAGCCGTATATCAACAGCTCCATCATCATCCAGCTGCTCACCGTCGCGATCCCCTATCTGGAGCGGCTGGCGAAGGACGGCGGCGAGGAGGGCCGGAAGAAGATCCAGTCCATCACCCGCTACACCACCGTGGCCATCGCCATTCTCCAGGCCGTGGGCTACTACTTCATGATGAAGCGCTATGGCATCCTGGCCCCCGGGGCCGACGGCATCTGGCCCGCCCTGGTCATCATCGTGTCCTTTATCGCCGGTTCCTCCTTCGTGATGTGGATGGGCGAGCAGGTCACGGAGTTCGGCGTGGGCAACGGTATTTCCATCATCCTCTTCGCGGGCATCGTCTCCCGGGTTCCCACCATGGTGTCCAGCCTGGCCCAGGGCGTGAGCCGGTGGTCCGCCATCCGCAGCGGTGAGATGACCGCCGAGACTCTGACCCAGGCCGGCTATACCGCCGACCAGGCCCAGCAGGTCCTGGCCACGGCCATGGCCCCCTGGGCGGTGATTCTGCTTCTGGTGGGCGGACTGGCCCTGATCGCCTTCATCGTGTTCATCAACGACGCCGAGCGCCGCATTCCCGTGCAGTACGCCAAGCGTCAGGTGGGCCGGAGAGTGTACGGCGGCCAGAGCAGCAACCTGCCTATGAAGGTGAGCATGGCCGGCGTTCTGCCCGTCATCTTCGCCCAGAGCATCGCCTCCCTGCCCATCACCATCTGGAGCTTCGTGGGCATTCCCGCTGAGGGCACCGTGTCCCGCAGCATCTATGACGCCATCGACACGAAGTCCGTCATGTATATGGTGGTCTATTTCATCCTGATTATCGGCTTTGCCTATTTCTACTCCAGCATTCAGTTCAATCCCGTGGAGATTGCCAACAACATGAAGAAGCAGGGCGGCTTCATTCCCGGCTTCCGTCCCGGCAAGCCCACGGTGGACTTCATCAAGCGGGTGCTGAACAAGATCACCCTGTTCGGCGCCATCTACCTTGGCATCGTGGCCATCTGCCCCCTGATCATCGGCAGAATCCTGGGGAACAACTCCGTGGCCATCGGCGGCACCTCCGTCATCATCGTGGTGGGCGTGGCGCTGGAGACGGTCAAGGCTCTGGAATCTCAGATGCTGATGCGTCAGTACAAGGGGTTCCTGGAATAATCAACGATTGGATGCCGGCGCCGGGCGGGGCCGTGAGCTCCGCCCCGTGCCCGGAATACAGGAGGTTTTAGCTATGAAATTGATCCTGTTGGGCGCCCCGGGCGCCGGAAAGGGAACACAGGCCGACATCCTGTGTGAAAAGCTGGATATTCCCACCATCTCCACCGGCAACATTCTCCGCGCTGCCGTGAAAAACGGCACCCCCACCGGGCTGAAGGCCAAGGCCTTCATGGACGCGGGACAGCTGGTTCCGGATGAGGTCATCATCGGCATCATCTCCGAACGGCTGGCGGAGCCGGACTGCGCCAAGGGTTATATTCTGGACGGGGTGCCCCGCACCATCGCCCAGGCCGAGGCCCTGGAGAAGGCCGGGATCGTCTTTGACAGCGTGGTCTCCCTGGAGGTCAGCGACGAGACGATCATGGAGCGCATGAGCGGCCGCCGGGTCTGCCCGGACTGCGGCGCCAGCTACCACGTGGTGGCGGTGCCCCCGAAGGCGGAGGGCGTGTGCGACAAGTGCGGCGGGAAACTGATTCAGCGGAAGGATGATGCCCCCGAGACGGTGAAATCCCGCCTTGAGGTCTATCATAAGGAGACGGAGCCCCTCAAGGCGTTTTACGCGGAGCGGGGCCTCCTGAAGACGGTGGAGAACCAGCCGACTGTGGAAGCCAATTCCCAGGCGATCCTCCGCGTTCTGGGGAGATGACGGGATGATCACCCTGAAATCCCCCCACGAGATCGACTTGATGCGCCGGAGCGGAAAGATTACCGCGGCTGCCCGTGCCTTGGCAGGGGAAATGGTAAAGCCCGGCGTGACAACCCAGGAGATCAACGACGCGGTGGAGCGGTTTATCCGCAAGCAGGGAGCGGTTCCGTCCTTTCTCCACTACAACGGCTATCCCGCCAGCGCCTGCATCAGCGTCAACGACGAGATCATCCACGGCATCCCCAGCCCCAAGCGGATTCTGCGGGAGGGTGACATTGTCAGCGTGGACGTGGGCGCGTACATCGGGGGCTTTCATGGAGACTGCGCGGCCACCTTTCCCTGCGGCAGGATTTCTCCGGAGGCGCAGAACCTGATCGACGTGACCAGGCAGAGCTTCTTCGAGGGAATCCGTTTCGCCCGGGAGGGACAGCGCCTTCAGGACATCTCCTCGGCGGTTCAGTCCTATGTGGAGTCTCACGGCTTCTCCGTGGTCCGGGAATATGTGGGCCACGGCGTGGGGGCCAAGATGCACGAATCGCCGGAAATTCCAAACTTTGGCCGCCCCGGCCACGGGCCCCGGCTTCTCCGGGGAATGACCCTGGCCATTGAACCCATGGTCAACGCCGGCGCCGCCGCCATCACCCAGCTGAGCGACGGATGGACGGTGAAGACCGCCGACGGAAAGTGGGCGGCCCACTATGAAAACACGATCCTGATTACCGATGGCGAGCCGGAGATTCTCACGGCCCCCGCTATTTGACAACAGGTGAGAGAGAACGCATGGAGATTGCGAAATCAAACATCGTCCGCTCCAACGCGGGCCGCGACAAGGGGAAGCTCTTCGCCGTTCTGGCGGTGGAAGGGGAGTACCTCCTGCTGGCGGACGGAAAATCGAGAAAGGTGGAGTCCCCAAAGCGCAAAAAGCGCAGGCATGTGCTTTTTGTGTCGGCGGAGGAAACCCGCCTCGCCGAAAAGATCAAGAGCGAGGAGAAGATCACCAACAGTGAGCTTCGCAGGACCCTCGCGGCATGCCGCGAGGCGATCCAGCCGGACCAGGAGGGATAACGTTTGGCAAAATCCGATATGATTGAAGTGGAAGGTGTTGTGGTGGAAGCCCTGCCCAACACGACGTTCCAGGTTGACATTGGAAATGGTCACATGATTCTGGCGCATATTTCCGGGAAACTGAGGATGAATTTCATCAGGATTCTGCCCGGCGACAAGGTCACGGTGGAGATGTCCCCGTACGATCTGACCCGGGGCCGGATCACCTGGCGCAGCAAATGACATCAAACGACGTAAACCGCTGAAAGGAATGGTTGCAGACTATGAAAGTAAGACCGTCCGTGAAGCCCATGTGCGAAAAGTGCAAGGTCATCCGCCGCAAAGGCCGTGTTATGGTCATTTGCGAAAATCCGAAGCACAAGCAGAGACAGGGCTGAGAATTGAAAGTGGAGGTGCTTTAAAAGTATGGCACGTATTGCCGGTATTGACCTGCCGAAGGATAAACGTATCGAGATCGGCCTCACCTATATCTACGGGATTGGCCGCAAGAGCGCCAAGGACATCCTGGCGAAGTCCGGCGTGAACCCCGACACCCGGGTGAAGGACCTCAGCGACGCCGATGAGCAGAAGCTCCGCGACGCCATCGACGACTACACTGTCGAGGGCGATCTTCGCCGCCAGACCGCGCTGGACATCAAGCGCCTGAGCGAGATCGGCTGCTATCGCGGCCTGCGCCACCGCAAGGGTCTGCCCGTCCGGGGCCAGCGCAGCAAGACCAACGCCCGCACCCGCAAGGGCCCCAAGAAGACCATCGCCAACAAGAAGAAGTAAGGAGGGAGAAAGAATATGGCAGCACAGAAATCCGGCGGCAAGAAAGTGATCCGCCGCCGCCGCGAGCGGAAGAACATCGAGCGTGGTCAGGTCCATATCCGTTCTTCCTTCAACAACACCATGGTGACCGTCACCGATTCCCAGGGCAACGCCATCTCCTGGGCCTCCTCCGGCGGCCTCGGCTTCCGGGGCAGCAAGAAGTCCACCCCCTTCGCGGCCCAGACTGCGGCGGAGACCGCCGCCCGCGCCGCCATGGAGCATGGACTCAAGACCGTGGAAGTGTTCGTCAAGGGCCCCGGCCAGGGCCGCGAGGCCGCCATCCGGGCGCTGCAGGCCGTGGGCCTGGAAGTGACGATGATTAAGGACGTCACCCCCATCCCCCACAACGGCTGCCGTCCGCCGAAGCGCCGCCGCGTGTAATCGAAAGAGGAGGTAACAAGCAATATGGCAAGGAATATGCAGCCGATTGCCAAGCGCTGCAAGGCTCTGGGCATCTCTCCCGCCGTCATGGGTTACGCCAAGAAGGAGACCAACCGGAATCCCGGCGGCCAGATGCGCAAGAAGAAGAGCGAGTATGGCATTCAGCTGAACGAGAAGCAGAAGGTCAAGTTCATCTACGGCATTCTGGAAAAGCAGTTCCACAGCTACTACGAGGCCGCCGCCGCCGCCCCCGGCAAGACCGGCGATAACCTGCTGATCAACGTGGAGCGCCGCCTGGACAACGTGGTGTACCGCATGGGCTTCGCCATGACCCGCCGCCAGGCCCGCCAGCTGGTGAATCACGCGCATTTCACCGTCAACGGCAAGAAGGTCGACATCCCCTCCTATCAGGTGAAGGCCGGCGACGTCGTCGAGGTCGCCGAGGGCAGCCGCTCCAGCGAGGTGTTTAAGCGCCTCACCGGGCAGGACGCCCCGATCTTCCTCCTGCCCGCGTGGCTGGAGCGGGAGAAGAACACCCTGAAGGGCACCGTGACCCGTCTTCCCGCTCGTGAGGATATTGATATCCCCGTGGAGGAGCACCTGATCGTTGAGCTGTACTCCAAGTAAGCGGAGGATACCCTCGAGAATGAGCCGAACCAGAGGCGGCGGAATCCGCCGCCGCGTTGAGAAGATGAAGGAGGGTACTGCGTGATTGACAAGCCCCAGATTGAATGTATCGAGACACCGGGAGACGCGGCCTATGGCAAATATGTTGTGGAACCGCTGGAGCGCGGCTTCGGCACCACGCTTGGCAACGCTCTGCGCCGCGTGATGCTCTCTTCCCTGCCCGGCACCGCGCCGACCACCATCAAGATCGCCGGTGTGCAGCATGAGTTTTCCACCATCCCCGGCGTGAAGGAGGATGTGACGGAGATCGTGCTGAACGTGAAGGGACTTCTGACGAAGCTCCACAGCGAGACCGTGAAGACGGTTTATATTGAGGCGGTGGGCCCCTGTGTGGTGACGGCGGGCGACATCAAGGCCGACGGCGAGGTGGAGGTGCTGAATCCGGACCTTCACATCGCCACGCTGGACAATGGGGCGGCGCTGAACATGGAGATCACCCTGTCCCACGGGCGGGGCTACGTCCCCGCCGACCGCAACAAGCCGGCGCAGAATGTGATCGGCACCATTGGGGTGGATTCCATCTATACGCCGGTGTATAAGGTAAACTACACCGTGGAGCCCACCCGGGTGGGCGCTTCCAGTGACTTCGACAAGCTGACGCTGGAGGTCTGGACGGATGGCACGATCTCCGCCCGGGACGCTGTATCTCTGGGAGCCAAGATCCTCTGCGACCACTTTACGCTGTTCACCAACCTGAGCGAGAACGTCGGCAGCCGCCCGACCCTGGTGGAGAAGGCGGAGGCCCAGCGGGACAAGGTGCTGGAGATGACCATCGAAGAGCTGGACCTCAGCGTCCGGAGCTTCAACTGCCTCAAGCGGGCCAACATCAATACGGTGGAGGATCTGATTTCCAAGACCGAGGACGAGATGATGAAGGTCCGGAACCTGGGCCGCAAGTCCCTGGAGGAGGTCATCAACAAGCTGGCCATGATGGGCCTGCACCTGGCCGACGAGGAGAACAACTGAAATTAACCCGCCGCTCCTGGCGGCGGACCGGGCAGCGGTGCTGCCAAGAGAAAACAAGTGAAGGAGGAAACCGAAATGCCTCGTAAGCTCGGCAAGACCTCTGACCAGCGCAGAGCGATGCTGCGTCAGCAGGTCACGGATTTCCTGGATAACGGAAAGATGGAGACCACCGTCACCCGTGCCAAGGAGATTAAGCCTCTGGCTGAGAAGATGATTACCCTGGGCAAGAAGAACGACCTGGCCGCCTACCGCCAGGCCATGAGCTTCATCACCCGGGAAGACGTGTGCAAGAAGCTGTTCAAGGAGATTGCGCCCACCTACGCGGAGCGCAACGGCGGCTATACCCGCATCATTCGCACCGGCATCCGCCGGGGCGACGCGGCGGAGACCGCCATGCTGGAACTGGTGTAAAAACACGAATAAGAGCTCTTTGTCATGGGAACCTAGGCCTGTGACAAAGAGCTCTTACTTCTTCCGGGCGGAGGGCTCCGGGATGGCCGGGCGGAAATTTTACTGATTTTTCCAATGAAAAATGGCCCCGCGCTGCGCATACTAGACCCGAATGAACAAGAGGGGGCGAGCTGCGCAATGGCAAAAAAGGGCGTTTGGATATGTCTGCTGGCGGTTCTGGCCGCACTTTGCCTCTCCGGAGGCGAGGCCCTGCCGGCGGATGGCGGGGCGGTCATTCCGGCGGGAGAGAAATATGTGGCGCTGACCTTTGACGACGGTCCCCGCCGGGGGACCACGGACCGCCTGCTGGACGGGCTGAAGCAGCGGGACGTGGCGGCCACGTTTTTCCTCATCGGCCAGCAGATCGAGGACAACGCCGACCTGGTGACCCGGATGGCGGAGGAGGGGCACCAGATCGGAAACCACACCTGGAGCCACCAGCGGCTGGACGGAGCCCCCGCCGCCGTGGTGGAGGAGGAGGTGGGCCGGACGGAGAGGGCCCTGGAGGCGCTGGTGGGCGGGGGGCCCTATTGGCTGCGGCCCCCCTATGGACAGGTGACGCCCGGGACGGAGGCGGACTTCGGCGTGCCCATGGTGAAGTGGTCCGTGGACCCCCGGGACTGGGAGAGCCGGGACACCGGGAAGGTGACCCAGGCCATTTTGGAGTACGTGAAGCCCGGCAGCATCATTCTGCTCCACGACATCTATCCCACCTCGGTGGACGCGGCGCTGAAGGTGGTGGACACGCTGGCGGCGGAGGGCTATTGGTTTGTGACGGTGGAGGAGCTGCTCTGGCTGAACGGCGTGACGCCGGAGGCGGGACGGATATACCGGACGGGGGCGGGCTGAGGAGCCTGTTTTGGAAAAGGAACGCAAAATTTTGTTGACAAGAGAGGGGGGATATGGTATGATAACTCTCGTGTTCGAGAGACGGCGCCTTCCAAGTGGAGAGATGTCCGAGTGGTTGAAGGAACCGGTCTTGAAAACCGGCGGCGCGCAAGTGCCCGTGGGTTCGAATCCCACTCTCTCCGCCAAATTTTAAAACAGAATCCAATACGCGGAAGTACCCAAGTGGCCGAAGGGGCTCCCCTGCTAAGGGAGTAGGCTGGATAAAACCGGCGCGAGGGTTCAAATCCCTCCTTCCGCGCCAGCTCAGAAATTCCCATCACTGCTTCGTTTCCGGCTTTGCCGAAAACTGCGCGGTGATGGGAATTTCTTCGCCTTCCGCCGCGACTCGCTTCGCCGGACTCGCGGCGGAGGGGGACGGGAGACGCGGGGGATACGAGGGGGAATTTGAGTTTTTGCGTTTGCTGTGGAAAGCCTTGGAATGGAGTTCTGAGGCTTTTTTTGCGCGCCTTGGGGGAGGCGCTTCGTTCTGGCCCTTGGACGCGGGTTTGGGGATGGACTGGGGTGTGCGCATGAGTACGAATGGGAATGAGGGAAAAGCGGCTGCGGGATCGGGGAATTTGGGAATTTACGCAATAAAACGCCCCTTTCCTCTTGACAGAGGAGAGGGGAACGTGGTAAAATGAGGCACTTATCTGCAATGGATGGGAAGGACCTGACATATTAACTTATCCGTAGTATAGCATGTTTCCCAGAAGAATGCAAGAGCAGGATGGATGGTTTTTAACAACAGTGCCCGGCGTGTCGGAAACTCCGCCGCCTGCGGGCGGCTGAATCTGCCTCTCCTGCCGCCAAAGGCGGGGGCGGAAGAAAGGTGAATGTGAAGATGGCAAAAGACAAGTATTACGGCAAGACCCCCCGCAAGAACTTTGCCCGGTATGAAGAAGTCGTCCCCATGCCCAATCTCCTGGAAATCCAGAAGAACTCCTATCAGGAGTTCCTGGACACCGGCCTGCGGGAGGTCTTCGCCGACGTGGGCGCGATCGCCGACTATCAGGGCAACCTGGAGCTGACCTTCATCGACTACAAGATGGACGAGAAGCCCAAGTACAACGTGGAGGAGTGCAAGGCCCGGGACGCCACCTACGCCGCCCCCCTGAAGGTGAAGGTCCGCCTGCGGAACAAGGAGACCGAGGAGATCAAGGAGCAGGAGATCTTCATGGGGGACTTCCCCCTGATGACCCATTCCGGCACCTTCGTCATCAACGGCGCGGAGCGGGTCGTGGTCTCCCAGATCGTCCGCTCCCCCGGCGTGTACTACGGCCATGAGGTGGATTTGAAGACCGACCTGCCCCTGCTGACCTCCCAGGTCATCCCCCAGCGGGGCGCCTGGCTGGAATATGAGACCGACGACAAGGGCCTCTTCTGGGTCCGCATTGACAAGAACCGGAAGATTCCCGTCACCTGCCTGCTCCGGGCCGTGGGACTGAAGTCGGACCAGGAGATTCTGGACCGCTTCGGCGGCGACCCCTGGATCGTGGCCACCCTGGAGAAGGATCCCTGCAAGTCCTATGAGGACGCCATGCTGGAGATTTACCGCCGCCTCCGTCCCGGCGAGCCCCCTACGGTGGAGGCCTCCGAGGCGCTGGTGAACGGTCTGTTCTTCGACCCCCGGCGGTACGATCTCTCCGTCGTGGGGCGGTACAAGTTTAACAAGAAACTCTCGCTGTGGCAGCGGGTCACGGGGCGGAAGCTGGTCTATCCCGTGGCGGACCCCGCCACCGGCGAAATCCTCTTCGACGAGGGGGCTCTCCTGAGCAAGGAGGACGCCCGGCTGCTGGACGCCGTGGGTGTCAGCGACGTTACCATCGACGTGGACGGCACCCCGCTTCGGGTGACCTCCAACGGCATGTGCGACATGAACCGCTATGTGGACTTCGACCCCCTGGAGACCTGCGGCATCAAGGAGCGGGTGCGCTTCGGCGTGCTCCAGGAGCTGCTGAGCCAGTACAGCGGCGAGGAGCTCATCGACCAGATCATCCTGCACAAGGACCAGCTGGTTCCCAAGCACATCATCGTGGACGATATCCTCACGTCCATCAACTATATGAACGGCCTGGGCCGGGGCATCTCCGTCAAGGACGACATCGACCACCTGGGCAACCGCCGCCTGCGCTGCGTGGGCGAGC
>NZ_CAJTUX010000062.1 GCF_910579365.1 uncultured Oscillibacter sp. | reverse complement strand
AGAAGAAATCTCCGTCCGCCAATGGCAGGAGCAGTTCAAGGCCGGATTTTACGACAGCCCGGACATTCACACACAATGCGGGGCGGGCTGGTACGACTGGTTCTGCCAGGATAAAGCTCTCGCCGGACGGCTGAAGAAAATCGCCAAGGTGGTCATGGGAATTACCTCCCCCTTCATCCTGGACAACTACTATGTCTGGTTCAAAAATAACGCCCTGACCACTGGCCAGATGTACGACGACGTCCGCTTTGAGCCGCTGTCCGGGAAACGGGATGGGAAGTATTTTCTAATCACCCTGGATCATCCCTGCCAGTCTGGAAAATGGGCGCTGACCACAGAGCGGTACGGCTTCGGAACGCCGGAATTTGTGTGCGGCAATGTGCGGGAAATGCTCCGGTACATTGATAAGCTGGGCGCGGAGCTGGAGAAAGAAGTCCCTGGGCCGCTTATTCTGGAGGAAAAGGCCGTCGCTGAATTCATCTCCAGCCAGCCGGATCTCCAGCACGCCGCTTTCCTGCACCGGATAAGTGAGCACACCTACAGCGTTTTCACGCCTAAAGAAAACCGAAAAGAGTTTATCCATGCGGCCCTGAATCCGGATGCCGCCCCCGTAGGCTTCCAAAAAAGTCAGGCGGTGCAGATCAACGGAATTTATGTCAGCCGCCATAACCATGAGGCGGTGGCGCCCCCCGATTTTGACCATAACGGGAAGAAAACGCCGAAAAAGAGAGGAGGAAAGGAACGATGAGCAAAGAATATCCCGCGCGGGCGGCAAGCCCTCCCGGCAGGCCGATTCTGCCACCGGAAGCGGAAAATGAAATTCTTGACACACTGTTCACCAATATGAAAATCAGCTCTGGCGAAATCGCCGCTATCCTCAAGAAGTACAACGTCTCCGGCGACACGGAGCTTCTCCAGGACCGCTACCGCAAACGCCTGGGCCAGCGGCTCATGGCCAGCATCCGGGACGAGTCCGGCCAGCGGGAGGTTCTGGCCCGCGGCAGCGAGTATATCGTGCTGGAGTGCTGCAATGACCGGCAGGCCCTCCAGGCCATTCGCCGCCGCATCCAGAGCCAGATGAACGGCCTGGACGTTTCCGCCGCCAAGGTGAGCGGGCGCATTCATGTGCTGGAGCGGTTCCTTGCCCGGTTCCGAAAGGCGGGCTGACTATGGGCCTGAGAGAGATGCTCCGATCTGTTCGGGAATACCCCGCCGCCCGCGCCCGGCTGGAGGCGGCGGAGCGGGAGCTGAGCCAGGCGCGAACGGCTCTGGAAAAGAGCGAGCTGGAGTGCCAGCGCCTCAGCGGCGATTACAGCGAGGCCAGGCGCCGGGCAAACTTTTCCGAGAAAAAGTCGGCCGCGCTGCAAGCCGCTTTGGACGCCTACTGCCCAAAGCTGTCTTCCCTGGCGGAGATGATCCGGTTTTATGAGACGGTCTCCCCCAGCCTGGACCCCCAGGGCTTCACACTGTTCCGCGCGGCGAAAAAGATGACGGGCATCGACCTGTACAGCTATTTCGCCTACGAGGACAGCCGCGGCCTGTTTGAGCAGATGGATGGCCGCCAGCTTCTGCGCTGGCTGACCGCCACCCGGTTCGGCGCCGTGGAGTGGGAGATCGTGACCGGGACCTGCTATGAGGAGGCCATCCTGCGGGAGGTGGATACCTCCGCGCCGGAGTATCTGGCGTTTGAGCGGAAGTTGTACCGGAAGGTCTTGGAGCGCATGGGTTTCGGGGACCTGCTTGCCTCGGAGGAAACTCAAAAATCTCAAAAAACAGAGGTGATTACTGCGGAAGAAAAAATTACGGAATGGAAGCTCTACAGCCCCCTGTATGCCGAGCTGTTTGAGGCGGACCCGGAGGAGGAACCCGGCTGCGGGCCCCAAGTCTTGGGAGGCTATGCGCTGACCGGCTATCAGGACGCCATCCGCCAGGGCATTGAGGATGAGCGCCTGCCGGATGAGGAGGAGCGGGGCCTCATGACTTACTTTGACGGCTCGAAGGCTGTGGATGAAAAAGTTCTCTCCATCAGCGTAGACGTTGAGGAGGTAGATGGGGAGCTGTTCGGCGTGGCCGTCTGTAAAGTCAGTGGCGTCCTCGGCCCTGGTGAGCTGGAGGAACTGAAGGAGTTTTGCATGGGACAGTATTCCGACGGCTGGGGCGAGGGCTATGAGCAGCGGCCACGAAAGACAGACTATGGCGACCTCTATGTCTCCTTTTGGGAATACGACGGCTTTTTCATCCGCACAAAGGAGGAACTGGAGACTGCAAAGGCCCACGTCCGTCCCCGGCCCCAGAGAGGAGAGGGCAGCAGATGAGCGAGACCGTAGAACTGAGGCTGTACAGCCCGCTCCAGATTGACATTATCAACCGGGACGCTCCCGGCCGCGCCATTCCCTTTCAAGCGGTAAGCTATCATTGCCGGAGCGAATACACCAGAATCATGCTGATTGATCAGGCAAGGGCCTCCTGCGGCGGAAATCACAAAGAATCCGTATACTGGCTGACGGACCACCTGCTGGCGATGAAGCCGGAACAAATTCTGAATTTCCACAGCATCATGCACGGCTACATGGAATTGGCAAACAAATACGGTCTGTGGAACGCGGCGCTCATCATCCAGGAGAACGGCTGTTATACCGGGCGTCTGTGGAACCATGACGACCCGGCCATCCAAAAGGCAAGGGCGGCAGCTCCCCAAAGGAAAAGGGCGCGGCCCGACAAACAGAAGGGCGGTGAAAACAGATGAATCAGCCTATAGCAGAGATCAGCAAGGAAACCTTCTGGGCGCTGATCGCCCAGGCGAAGGAATATCCAAGCGGCCCCGGCGAGTGGCTGATGGAACGGCTGATGGACCTGGGGCCGGAACAGGCCAGGAGGTTCGATGACTTTGCCCATGCCTACAGCAGCTTGGCCGATCAGTACGGCCTGTGGACCGCCGCCTCTGTCATGGAACGGGGCGGCTGCACAGATGACGGCTTTATGGACTTCCGCACATGGCTGGTGGCCCAGGGCAAAGAGGTGTACATGGCCGCGCTGAAAGACCCGGACTCCCTGGTTGACGCGCCGGACTATCAGGACCAGCGCTTTGACTGCCTCCCCCATATGGGAGACAGCGCCTACAAGGAACTCACAGGCCGGAGCACATACGAGGATTTTGATCCCGCTCAATATCGTGCGCTGAAAGAGGAGCTGAAAAAGGACATCGTGTATGGAGAGGGCATTGGGTATCCCTATACATGGAGTGAAACCGCGGCCTATCTCCCCAAATTATGCGCCAAATACATGGAGGCAAATGATTTGGCACGGCTGATCGGACAGCGTAACGACACCTGGAATGTGACCAGCCCGGAAATTCAAGCGGCCCGCGTCACCGCTCAGAAAAGCAAAAAAGTCAAGAAGGAACGAGGTGATGTAAGATAAGCGATCAAAGCAAGGAACTGAAGCTGTATACCTCTCTGCGTGTGGATGTGACCGATCTGGGCCGGGAGGACAGCACAATGGAGATGCCCGACCCGGACTTTGTGAGCGACGCTGTCAGGGAACGTTTCTCCGAATACCACAGCGCTATCCAGTCGGCCCTCGCGGCCGGACCGCCCCCGGCAGACCTGACCGGCCTGTTTCAAGCGGATTTCTCAACCCTGGAGGCTTTCCGGGATTTGGCTGGCAAGGTATCCTCCCTGTGCCTTGGGGTGGAGGATGTGGAGGGGAAATTTTTCGGTACCGCTGTCTGCCGCCTGAACGGCGATCTGGAGGCCATGGAGCTTCTGGCATTGAAGGAATACTGCCGGAGCCTTTTCGACGAGGGCCTTGGGAATAAAGCGCTCCAGTGCCCTGCTTCTCCTTCCCATGGGGAGCTTTCCGTTCGAGTCTGGCGGAGCAGGGGCGGCTTTATGATGACGGAGGATGAAGTGGCGATGGCTCCCTGGTGCAAGGAGCGAAGGCAGAAGCTGGAGCAGAAACGGCAGAAACGAGGTGAACCCCGATGAGCGATACCCTGACCATAGGCGTGGATCACGGCTACGCCGCCATGAAAAGCGCCCATTTCTCCTTTCCCACCGGGCTGGTGGAATACGACCATGAGCCCTATACCCAGCAGAATGTGCTGGAGTACGGCGGCAAGTTCTATGTTGTCGGCAGCGGCCGCCAGCCGCTCCAGAAGGACAAAACGCTGACGGAGGACTACTACCTCCTGACCCTGGCCGCCGTCGCCAAGGAGCTGGCCTGCCGTAAGGCGGACGCCACAGCCTCCGTCCATCTGGCGGCAGGGCTTCCCCTCACCAGCTTCGGGCGGGACAAGAAGAAATTCCGGGCCTACCTCCTCCGGGACGGCAGGCCCGTATTTTTTCGCTTCGAGGGAAGCGCGTACACCGTCAGGATCACGGAGGTCTCCCTGTTTCCCCAGGGCTACGCCGCCGTATTGACCCAGCCGGACCTGCTGAACGAGCCCTCCGTTATCCTGGCGGACGTCGGCGGCTGGACAGTGGACCTGATGCGCCTGGATAACCGAATCCCCAACGCCGCCACCTGCCGGAGCCTGGAGCTGGGCATGATCCGGTGCCTGGACGAGAGCGCGGAGCAGGTACGCCGTTCTCTGGGCCTGTCCATGACGGCGGCGCAGATCGAGAGTGTGCTGTGCGGGGAAGCCAGCAGTGTAGATGACAATGCCAAACAGATCATCCACCGGGAGGCGGACGGCTACGCCCGCCGCCTGCTGTCCGCCATCGCGGAGAGCGGCCTGGACGCCCGCGCCATGCCCGCCGTCTTCCTGGGCGGAGGGGCGGCCCTGCTGAAACGCCGTGTCCGGGCCACAGAGGGCCTGTGCCGCCCGGTCATTCTGGATGACGTATGCCTGAACGCCAAGGGCTATGAACGGCTCGTTGGGCAGTTGACGCGGAGCGTTAGCCATGGCTGAAAGGAGAAGATTGAACCTCTCCTTCTCTATGGCGTCTCCTCTCCAGCGGGAGGCATGGAAACGGCTGTGCGCCATCCCATCGGGCCGGCGGACGGAGGCTGTGTGCCGGGCCGTCTGCCGGATGAACGAGTACGACGCTCTGGTGGAGACTGTTCGTCAAATCGTCCGGGAGGAACTGCGCGGTGTGGAATTTGTTTTCGCAACAGAAAAACCTGTGCAGCCGCAGGCCGGGGACGTGGATGAAAACGTCCTCGGTTTTCTGCTTGCGCTGCAAAACAATGGAGGTGGAGAAGAATCTGATTCGTTATTTTGATATGTTCGCGGGAATCGGCGGCTTCCGGGCCGGGCTGACCCGCGTAGGCGGTTTCCAGTGCGTCGGCCACTGCGAGATTGACAAATACGCCGACGCCAGCTACCGCGCCATCCACGATATTGGGAAGGAGGAAGTGTACTATCCAGACGCCACAAAAATCGACCCCGGCGGAATGCCGGATTTCGACCTGCTTTGCGCCGGTTTTCCGTGCCAATCGTGGTCTGCATCAGGGCGCAAATTGGGCTTCGCTGACCCCAGAGGCGCTCTCTTCTTTGAAATTGCCCGGCTGGCTAAAGCAAAGCAGCCTGCGTATCTGCTGCTTGAAAATGTTCCCAGAATTTTACTCCACGACCAGGGACGGGCATTTGCGATCATCCTCTCCACGCTTCATGAGCTGGGGTATGGTCTCGAATGGAATGTGTGTGACAGCGCAGACCACCAGGTGCCTCAATCACGGAGAAGGGTCTATATTATCGGATATCTTGATTCCCGATGCTCCGGCAAAGTATTTCCTCTCGCCGGAGCAAACGGAAAGGCTCTTGTTCAAGTCCTCGGCGGGCCGCAGGGCTCCCGTGTCTACGATGTCAAAGGAGTAGCCTGCACCCAGACGGCGGGAGCCGGAGGCATGGGCGGCAAGACGGGGCTGTACCTGATTCCGCCCGACGCCGCCTTTGTAGATCTGTCTGTGGGGGAACCCAGACGGACGGATACCGCCCGCTGTCTTACTGCCCGCTATGGGCAGACCACCCTCTCCAACCACCGGGCGGAGCGTTCCGGGGTACTGCTTATCAAAGAGGGAACCAAACAGGGCTACACGGAGGCCGCTCCCGGCGACAGTGTGGACTTGAGGTATCCCTCCAGCAGGACCAGAGGCGGCAGAGTCAGCAAGCTGGCTCATGACGCCGCCAGCGTCCAGGGCATCGTGGAGCGGGGCGGACGCATCCGCCGCCTCATGCCCAGGGAGTGCCTCCGGCTCCAGGGCTTCGACGAGGGCCAGATCGACCGCCTCCTCGCCATCACCTCGGATTCTCAGGCTTACCGGCAGGCAGGGAACAGCGTTACGGTCAACGTGATTGAAGCCATCGGGCGGCGTATCCGGGCTGTGGACGAAGAACTGCGGAAGGACAAGGCGGCATGATCGGGATGAAGGAGCAGTGCTTTGGCGTGGAGATCGAGATGACAGGAATCACCCGTGAGGAGGCCGCTCACGCTCTGGCGAACTATTTTGGCGCCACCCCCGAGTATTGGGAACATATTTATGGCTCCTGGATTGTGAAGGACCCGGCAGGGAAAGAGTGGAAGCTCATGAGCGATTCCAGCATCCACCCGGAATGTCAGTCCGCGGATGGATACTTGCAGCTTGATAAGGATTCTGCTGAGGGCATGCCCTATAAGGTGGAAATGGTCACGCCCAAGCTGGCCTATGGCGATCTGTCCCTCCTCCAGGAGTGCATGCGGCGGATGACGGCTATTGGCGCGAAAGTGAATGACTCCTGCGGACTCCATGTCCATGTGGACGCTTCCGCCCACAACCGCCAGAGCCTCAAAAATTTGATTGGCATCATGTACTCCAAGGAGGACCTTCTCTTCAAAGCCTTGCGGGTGAATGAGGCAAGGGCCATAGAGTGGTGCCAGAAGGTGCGGGAACCCATGCTGAAGAAAGCCCGGACCCTCTCCGCGGAGGAGACCCCGGACCTCACGCAGCTGGAGAACATCTGGTACGAGGGCTTTGAGGGTGACGGCAGGACCCGCCGGGACCACTATAATAAATCCCGTTACTACGCCCTGAATCTTCATTCTGTTTTCTACCGAGGCACCGTCGAATGGCGGTGCTTCAACTCTACCCTGGACCCCGCCAAGGCGGCGGCCTATGTGAATCTGTGCCTCGCCATGTCCGCCCAGGCCATCGCCCAGCGGAGCACCGTCATGAAAAAGACCCGCAGCGACAACGAGCTGTTCACCTTCCGGGTCTGGCTGGTCCGCCTGGGCCTCAACGGCGACGAGTTCAAGGAGACCCGAGACGTCCTTCTCTCCAACCTTGACGGCGACCGGGCGTGGCGCCATGACAAAGACAGCTACGAGGTCAACCGCCGAAAGAAAAAACACCGTGAAAATGAGAGGTGAATGATAAATGAAAATCCGCATTGACACAAGGACCTATGAGGGGACCGGGACGGAAATTCTGGAACAACTCCGCCTGACCGCCTTCGACCCCACCGAGTTCCCCGACGCCGAGAGCTACCTCTGGCAGCTCCGAAGCAATTTCATCCGGGCCACGGACTTGGAGTGTCCCCTGCCGGAGGGCAGTCTGGAGCGGCAGGCCAGGGCCATGTTCACTCTGCTGGCAAAGGCCGGGGCCCTGGAGGTGCTGGAGGATGGCTGACGGACTGTACTTCGCCTACGGCAGCAACATCAACCTGGAGCAGATGGCCTGCCGCTGCCCGGACGCCTGTGTCGTTGGGCCGGTATTTCTGGAGGACTATGAACTGTTGTTTCGCCGGGGCGGCTTCGCTACCATTGCTCCCAAAGCGGGCGGCAGGGTCCATGGCCTGCTGTGGAGCCTCACGCGGTCGTGTGAGCGCTCCCTGGACCGGTATGAGGGCTATCCCCGCTTTTACGATAAGCGCACGGTGACTGTCCGGGACGGCTTGGGCCGGTCTCTCTCCGTCATGGCCTACATTATGGATGAGCGGTTTAAGGAACCCATGCTTCCAACCACCGGCTACTACAACGGCATCCTGGAGGGATACCGATGCAGCGGTCTTCCGGCAGCCGCTTTGAAGGAAGCGTGGGACCACGCTGTGGAGGAGGTCCATGCGGAGACAGAGCGAATCAACAACGCTTTTATCAAACGCGGCAGACCGCTGAAAGGAGGAAATTCTCATGAGCGGTAAAAAGATTTCGCTATCCGGCGAGGTCCATATCTCCACCGGCAGCGTGTACACCACCGTGGACGCTCTGGAGGCGCTGAAGGCCATCGGCATCACCTACGGCCTCTACAGCCGCGACGAGGACCAGAGAGGCTGCCGCGTCGTGATGGAGGGCGGGGAGTTCCCGGCCCTGGTGGTGCAGGAGGATAAGAGCCTCCATGGAAGTCCTTGCTGGGAGACGGTCCGCATGGTCACGAACGATCCTGAGCAGATCAAACGCTACATGGCGTTCCGCAATACGGTGCAGATGATTCGGAAGCTGAACATGGAGCTGTCGCGGGAATCCAGGCCGCAGATGCCTCCCAAAAAGAAGGAGGCGAAGGATCATGAGCGATGAAGCGTATCCCCTCCAGGGAATGGGCAAAGACGAGGAATTTCTGTCCTTTTCCGGCAATGCGGAGGATCAGGCTTGCATCGGTCACCTGCGGGGGGATTTTGCCCGGGGAACGGAGTTCTGGACCACATGGTGGGTCCACCAGGAGGAACTAGTGGACCAGGATTTCAAGGATGAGCTGGACAGCGTGGTCAATGCTCTGCGGAAGAACGGGCCCCTCAAAAACCTCAGCGCCATGCAGAGCTTCTGCTGGAAGCATAAGCAGGCCCAAATGAGCCCTGAATCCGGCAAAGATTATTACGGCTTCCGGGTGGATACCCCTAAGCGCCGCTACTATCTGCGCTTCCTGCCCCTGCGGGGAAATTACAACTTTTACATTTACTGCTATCAAACAGACAAGCTGGAGAGGGCGGCAGAGCTGCCTCCCAGGGAAGAAAGAATGAGCAAACAAACGATTAAGGTCCTTGTGGTTGAGCCGACGAAGCCCTGCGAGGTGCGGGAAATCCTTCCCGATCTCAAGTCCCTGCAGGGTGTTGTCGGCGGGAAAATTGAAATGGTTTCTCCTTTTACGGAGTCTGCTGCCATTATCTGTAACGCCGAGGGCAAAAACCTGAATTTGCCTCCCAACCGTCTCCTCTGCGACTGCTATGGCGATCCGTATGACGTTCTCTGCGGGACCTTTCTAATTGTCGGAGTGGGCGGCGAAAATTTCATTTCCCTGACCGATTTCCAGCTTCGTTCTTACAAAGAGATGTTTGATCATCCCCATCTGCTTGCCATTCCGTTGGAAGTGCCTGATTCCCCTGAAAAACCCACAGAACAAAAAAAGAAAAGAGGAAAGACTCATGAGAGATAAGTACATCCTGACCGCCGAGTCGGTCACCGAAGGCCACCCGGACAAGCTGTGCGACGCCATCGCCGACCGCGTTCTGGACGCCTGTTTGAAGCATGATCCCGCCGCCCATGTGGCCTGCGAGGCCATGGCCACGGCGGGAAAAATCATTGTCGCCGGGGAGATTACCGCCCGGCGGCTGCCGGATATCCCCGCCATCGTCTGCCGGACGGTGCGGGAAACCGGCTATTCCTGTGATTATGAGGTGGAGGCCGTCACCCATGACCAGAGCGGAGACATCGCCGGGGCTGTGAGCGGCTCCAGTGAAATGGGGGCTGGCGACCAAGGTATCATGTACGGCTTCGCCTGTACGGAAACGCTCCAGCTCCTCCCCCTGCCCGTGGTGCTTGCCCACCGGCTGACGCTGACACTCACCAACGCCCGCAAGCTGGGGACCATCCAGGGCCTCGGCCCGGACGGCAAGGCCCAGGTATCCGTGGAATACCGAAAGGGCAGGCCCGAGCGAATCGCCGCTGTGGTGGTTTCCTGCCAGCACGATGAGGAGAAGAATCTGGAGGAGCTTCGGAAGGAGGTCACCCGCCACGTCATCGTCCCCGCCCTGCGGGACCTCTACCCCGACCACGAAACGGAGGTCCTCATCAACCCTTCCGGGCGCTTCGTCCTGGGCGGCTTTGAGGCGGACACCGGCCTGACGGGCCGGAAGCTGATGGTGGACACCTACGGCGGCCTCGTTCCCCACGGCGGCGGGGCGCTCTCCGGAAAGGACGCCAGCAAGGTAGACCGCAGCGGGACCTACATGGCCCGGTACGTCGCCAAGAACATCGTGGCCGCCGGTCTGGCGGAACGCTGTACCGTCGGCCTCGCCTACGCTATCGGCAGGGCGGAGCCGGTGGCCGTGGACATTGACCTCCATGAGACCGGGCGATACCCGGAGGCGGTTCTGGAACAGGCAGTCCGGCAGGTGTTCGACCTGACTCCCGGCGGTATCATCCGGGCCCTTGGACTGGATCGTCCCATCTTCGCCCGCTATTGCAATTACGGGCATTTCACCCACCAGGACGCTCCCTGGGAGCAGACGAACCGGGCCGCCGCCCTGGCGGAAGCCTGTGAAAGGGAGGCGCGATGAACGGCGATACCCCCGTCAATGTATTTGGTGTTCTGGCTTTCCCGAACGAGGCGGACGGCGGGTTAGTCCGCTTCATCGACAGCGATTACAACACCCTCTTCCATGTGCCGGACGGAGAGAATATCACCCTCACCACCTTCGGCGATGACCGGAGAATCCTCCCCTGCCGGTACATTGACGCCACCCACGCCCGGATCGGCGGCGAAACCTTCCACATCTGCCAGTTCGCTGAGATCCAGGAGCGGAACGGGGCTGTTTATGCTCCCGAGCATCCCAAAGAGGGCGACGTCTGCGACACCTATACCATCTACCAGCTCAAAGACGCCAGCGCCGCGTCATACGCCTTCATGCCCTACGAGCAGGCGAAAGTCAAGCTGCGGATGTCCCATTACCAGCGGGCTTACCGGGGCGTTCTGGCGCCCAAGGCCACTTTGGATGATTTATACCTCAAGCACAATCAAGACAGCCGCCCCTTCGGAGATCGGATGCGGTCCCTGTCCATGAGCGACGTGATCGTCCTGAACCGGGGCGGGGAGGAAAAGGCGTACTACGTGGACACGGTTGGCTTCCAAGAGGCAAAGCGGTTCCTGAACCCGCCTATTCGGAAGCGGAAGCCGCCCCGTCAGGAGCGCTGATATGGAACGGACCAAATTTATTGCCTCCTGTTCTTTTGGCAAGGACTCTCTGGCGACTCTGCTGCTGGCTTTGGAACATAACGAGCCTCTGGACGAGGCGGTCTACTGCGAAGTCATGTTCAACAAAGACATTTCCGGCGAGGTGCCGGAACACCGGGACTTCATCTACAAAACCGCCATCCCCGCCCTGGAGCGAATGGGGATAAAAATAATCGTTCTCCGCTCGAAAAAGACCTATGTGGATCTGTTCACCGGCAGGATCACCCGCGGCCCCAAAAAGGGTATGGTCCGTTCCTTTCCCCTGTGCGGGAAGTGCGCCGTCCAGCGGGACTGCAAGGTCCGGCCCATCCAGCGGTACCAGGAAACCCTGCCGCCTGTGACGGTTCAATACATCGGCATCGCCAAAGATGAGCAGGAACGGCTGCTCCGTCTGGAGGGCGGCAGGCAGGTGTCTCTGCTGGCAAAATACAATTTCACGGAAAAAGACGCATGGGAGTTCTGCCGAAAGGCGGGACTCCTTTCGCCTGTCTATGAATTCACCGACCGGGGCGGGTGCTGGTTCTGCCCCAACGCCAAGCGGGCGGAGCTGCGCCACCTTTACGACCATCACCCGGACCTGTGGGCCAGGATGCTGGAACTCCAGGCCATCCCCGGCAAGACCACGGAGAAGTTCAACCGCACCCAGCGCTTCTCGGACATCGACGCCCTCTTCCGGCAGGAAGATCAGGGCGCGCTTCGGAGCGCCGCATGAAGTACAAGACAATAGTTCGGGGAGGTTCTATGAAAAGAGAAGAATTTGAACGTCAGCTCCAGCAGTTGGTCCCCCGCCTGGACGGCAAAACGACGGAGGCGTGGTACCGTTACGGCCTGGAAATGTGCGGCGAGTTTTCCTACGACTTTTTAGAAGCGATGATGACGTCCTTCGGTTTTCTCAAAAACAATTTCCTGCCTGAAACCGTACAGGATGTTTACGGAGCCATTTCCTGCGGCACACTTCTGCCCTCCGAGATGGCAGCCGCCGCCGTTTACATGCAAAACGGCAGCACAGCAACGCAGATAGCCGGGCTTGCCGATCAGGGCTGTTTGATGTGCTTTCACACGCCGAGGTCAGCGGACGAAAACAGTCCCCTGGCCCTGCTCTCTGTTCACGAGAACGGGAAGCTGAAATCCTTCTACACCGTGGACTTCGGCAGCTTTCAGCCGGAGAAAACCCTGCTGCGGGCCAGGGCCTTTGCCAAGGAGCACGCAATACCTGTAACCAACGCCGTCGCGCTGTTATGGAACGACAAGAAGTCCTGCCCCGCCAAGACGGACGATTCCTCTCACCGGCTGTTTATAGGCAGCGATCCGGAAATGACCCAGGCGATGACTATGATTTTCAAGACCTGCCCTGCCGTCGCCGCCCACATTACTTTTTGGGCGGAGGAAAACCGTGTCCAGACAGAATACAACCCCCTCTGGCGGGAGCTGGCGGAGCGGCGGTTTACGGAGGCGTTCCGCCAGGGCAAGCCGCTTCGCCGGAAAAGGGGCCCCAAAAGACGGGAAAAGCCGAAGGACAGGTAGCCCGCCCCTGTTGATTTTGCCGGGTTTCCGCCTGTTTCTTTGTGGAGTATCGTGATAGCCTTTTCACCATAAAAATAGTACTGTTTGGGGCTGACCCAAAGCACAATTTTTACAGAGGAGTTGATGTAAACGAGCAGTAAAAAATTTGAGATCACCGATATCGCCCACGAAAAATATCCCTTTCTCCACCGCATCCGCGCCCTGCGAGACGTCGGCGTTGAGGTGAGGGCCGGGGATCTGGGCGGTTTTGTGGAGGCGGAATGCAACCTCTCCCAGGAGGAGGGCGACGTCTCCTGGATTTTCGGCGACGCCATCGCCGCCGGGTCCGCCTCTGTGGACAAAGATTCCTGCCTGCGTGACGGGGCCGTCGCCTGTGACCAGGCGTATGTAACGCAGCGGAGCACGTTGTCCGGCCACGCCAGGGCGGAGGACGCCGCGTACATTCGGGGCGCGGTTCTGTGCGAGGAGGCCAGGGCCTCCGGCTCCGCCTTGGTCCTTGACGCCAGGGACCGGGGAAAATTTCCGAAGCTCAGCGGCCACTGTACTGTTTACGGCACAGTGGCGGGAGCCGTAGAGGTTACCGGAACCGCCGTAATCCTCTGGGAAGAAAAAATCCGCAACAGCACACCGGATACGCTGATACTGGATGGGCAAAGCCGCTCTATTGTCCGGAACCCGGCCAGGGATGAGCTGAAGCCCTCCCGCTCTCCCAAAAAGCAGGAGAAAGCGCCGAAAGGGAAGGAGCTGGAGCGATGAATTTCTTTGAAGGAGAACTGCGGAAATTGCTTGGGGACAGCGATGTTATCTCCGACCCCAGCTTCGCGGGCCGGGCCTGTTTGGGAACGCTGGGGAAGGACCTGCGGGTCCGGCTAGAGTTCGTCACCACCGGGATGGCCGACCACTATAACGCACTGAAAATAAAGGTGCTGAACCGCACAGAGGGTGAGGTGGATACACTGCTGCTGAGATTCCAGGACGTTTGGGAAAAGAAGCCTGTCCCCGGAAATCCAAATTTCCGCGGCGGCGTATCCCCTCATATTTGGATCTGCGACGGTAAACCGGAGTGGTACGCCTGGAGGCCCGCCCCCGCAGACCGGGAGCTGCTTCTCCAGCAGGTCCGGCAATACCTGGATCCCTTCTGGGAGCGGATGCCGGAGCGTGGTCATGACGGCCCCAAGCTGGTGTATATCTGCGCCCCGCTCCGGGGAGATGTGGCTAACAACATCGAGTTCGCCCGGCAGAAGGCCCAGGAGGTATTCCAATCCGGCAACATTCCCGTCTGCCCCCACATTACGCTTCCCTCCAACGCCGATCCGGCTTGCTCTGTTCAGGACGAGGCGGCACGAGAGATGGGCCTTCGCCTGCTGGAGTCCTGCCATCAGATCAACGTCTATGGTTCCACGATCACCGAGGGGATGCGGGCAGAAATTCGCCGTGCTCAGGACCAGGGCATTCCGATCGTCTTTGGGCAGGAACCGCCTCAGCGTGTCTGGCCCCGCAAACAGATCGTTCGAAAAGGAGGTCATGAGCGATGAGTCAGGACCAAAACGCAATCCTGCAATTGCGGCTGGACCAAAACTACCAGGACTACCTCGCCCAGCTCCAGGAAAAGCCCTTTGAGGAAATCATCCGGCTGGCCCCGGAGATCACCGCCGCCCAGCAGCTCTGCGACGAGCTGGCGGCTGTGTGTGACGACGACGAGGTGGAATACCTGCTGGGTCTCGACAATCCCCTGGAAGTGGTAAGAGGCTATTGGGAGCAGGAGATCAGCGGCTATGACCACGGGGAGGAAATGGGCCATATGCTCTGGCATCTCCGCGGCTGCGGCAGGGAGTCTCCGGCAGCCGGTCTTGCTTCCAAAGCGAAACAGAAAGGAAAGAACACTGCACATGAGCGATAACATTACAAACATCACCACAGAAGATCTGCAGACAATGAGCGGTAAGGAGGGTCTCATCCTCCAGGGCTGCGGCGGCCCTTTGCAGGAATGGCTGAACGGCGTCAACGGACTGCTCACCGAAAGCGGTATCCTGCTGGACGGCAGCCGCTTCGAGCGGGCCTCCGTCTTCCAGCACGACGGCCTGACAAACCTGCTGTTCCCCTTTGAGGGTGTGAAACTGGACATGGGAAAGCTGGCCATGTGGCGGCTCCAGACCCATGACCAGTTCGGTGGAACGTGGCTCTCTGACTACGTCCCCAACCGTCTGGAAGGATTTACTCAGGCATATTCCCCGCAAAAGCCGAAGATGGACCTTGCCGGTATGGATGGCAACATCTACGCCATCCTGGGCAATGCCTCTATGCTGCTGAAGGAAGCCGGGATGCGGGAACAGATCGACGAGATGTTCAAGCGATGTGAAGCCTCCGGCAGCTATGATGAAGCCCTCAGCATTATCAGCGAGTACGTGGACACTGAGCTGTCCGCGCCTCCCATCGAACCGAAAAAAACTCACAAAAAGAAAGGAAAATCTGCCCATGAAAGATAAGTGGACCATCATCCAGGGCGACGCCCTGAAGCTGTTGGGAGACTTCGCCCCCGGCACCTTTGACGCTATCATCACCGACCCGCCCTACGCCTCCGGAGGCCGGACGCAGAGCGAGAAGAACAAATCCACCGCCAAAAAATATTCCAGTATGGGAGACGCCGCCCCTCCGCCCTTTGAGGGAGACGCCAAGGACCAGCGGTCCTGGACCCGCTGGGCGGCGGAGTGGCTGGCGGACG